>NZ_BORS01000025.1:0-57427 GCF_018333295.1 Paenibacillus apis | reverse complement strand
AAAATCCTGTTTGGTGGCGATGGCGGAGGGGTTCCACGCGTACCCATCCCGAACACGACCGTTAAGCCCTCCAGCGCCGATGGTACTTGGACCGAAGGGTCCTGGGAGAGTAGGACGCCGCCAAGCGTAATGTTCCCTGATAGCTCAGTTGGTAGAGCACTCGACTGTTAATCGAGTTGTCACAGGTTCGAGTCCTGTTCGGGGAGCCATTTGCTTCCATAGCTCAGTAGGTAGAGTGCATCCATGGTAAGGATGAGGTCACCGGTTCGATCCCGGTTGGAAGCTTTTGAGGCCCGTTGGTCAAGGGGTTAAGACACCTCCCTTTCACGGAGGTAACAGGGGTTCGAATCCCCTACGGGTCACCATGTATATTTTTGCAGGGATGAGAAGCCCTTTAGTAAGCTGGTACATATGGAGGCTTAGCTCAGCTGGGAGAGCATCTGCCTTACAAGCAGAGGGTCGGGGGTTCGATCCCCTCAGCCTCCACCATTTTAATTATTGGGGATTAGCCAAGCGGTAAGGCAACGGACTTTGACTCCGTCATCCATAGGTTCGAATCCTATATCCCCAGCCATTTAGCTATGAGCCATTAGCTCAGTTGGTAGAGCACCTGACTTTTAATCAGGGTGTCGAAGGTTCGAGTCCTTCATGGCTCACTTTTCAAAGTGCGCGTGTGGCGGAATTGGCAGACGCACTAGACTTAGGATCTAGCGTCTTTGACGTGGGGGTTCAAGTCCCTCCACGCGCACCATTTGCGGACGTGGCTCAGCGGTAGAGCATCGCCTTGCCAAGGCGAGGGTCGCGGGTTCGATTCCCGTCGTCCGCTCCATAGTACGCGCCCTTAGCTCAGCTGGATAGAGCGTTTGACTACGAATCAAAAGGTCAGGAGTTCGAATCTCTTAGGGCGCGCCACTTTTAATTTTATAAGTGCTGTATACTTTAATGTCGGGACGTAGCTCAGCTTGGTAGAGCACCTGGTTTGGGACCAGGGGGTCGCATGTTCAAATCGTGTCGTCCCGACCATTATATGCTGCGGGTGTAGTTCAATGGTAGAACTCCAGCCTTCCAAGCTGGTAGCGTGGGTTCGATTCCCATCACCCGCTCCATTAATTCATGCAACATCATCATAAAGATGGTGTTTTTTGTTATAACCAAGCTTTTTTTTATCCTTGCATTTTATTGCTTCACCGTGTTAGGGTGAATAAAGGTGCATAGAAAACTTACAAATAAAGTGAAGATTTTCGGGGAAGTTTATTGTATTATGTTAGGAAGGCATCTTGAGATGGAATAGGGACGAAATGGGGGAGAGCTATGACGGAAGTAGCAGTAGCAGCCGGTAAAACGAACTCAAATAACCTTTTACGACGCGATATACGTTTTTTGGGCAATATTCTGGGAGAGGTCCTTGTTCACCAGGGCGGTAATGAGCTCTTAGATATTGTCGAGAAGATTCGTGAAGCGAGTAAGTCCTTAAGAGCAATGTTTATGCCGGAATTGCATGACGAGTTCAAAAGCATGATCAATTCGCTAGAACCGGATATCCGGCATCAGGTCATCCGTGCATTTGCCATCTATTTTCAACTGGTAAATATTGCTGAGCAAAATCACCGGATTCGCCGTAAAAGAGATTACGAGCGCTCTGCAGGAGACGCTGTACAGTTTGGGTCTATCGAGGCAGCGGTAAGAGATTTGAAGGAGCATGGCTTTAACTTCAGTGAAGCCCAGGAGGTTCTGGAGGGGATGTCACTGGAGCTGGTTATGACAGCCCACCCAACGGAGGCGATGCGCCGCGCCATTCTCGACATCCATAAACGGATTGCCGATGATGTGATGCAGCTGGATAACCCGACACTGACTTACCGCGAGCGGGAGCAGTTGCGGGAGAAGCTGCTGAATGAGGTTATCACGCTTTGGCAGACAGACGAGCTGCGTGACCGCAAGCCTACGGTACTGGATGAAGTCAGAAACGGAATGTACTATTTTCACGAAACCTTATTCCATGTCTTGCCTGAGGTATATCAAGAGCTTGAACGATGTCTGAGCAAATACTATCCGGAGCATTTATGGCATGTTCCTGCTTATCTGCGGTTTGGCTCCTGGATTGGAGGCGACCGGGACGGGAATCCGTCCGTAACCGCTGATGTAACCTGGCAGACGCTGAAGATGCAGCGCAAGCTGGTCATCCGCGAGTATCAGAATCTGTTGTCGGAGCTGTTCAAGTATTTGAGCTTCAGCACCAGCATTGTGGATGTATCGGATGAGCTGATGGCTTCGATTCAGCGCGATCGCCTGCAAGTGAAGCTGCTGAAGACACCGGTATGGAACAATGATAAAGAGCCTTACCGTGTTAAGCTTACGTATATGACGGAGAAGCTGCATATGGTGCTTGATTCCGGGAAAAAGGATAGCCGGGAGAGCTTTTACGATGTGAATGGCTTGATTGAGGACCTTAAGGTCATTGACCGCAGTCTCCGGCATCACTACGCGGATTATGTAGCGGACACTCATCTGAACAAGATTATTCGGCAAGTGGAGCTGTTTGGCTTCC
This sequence comes from Paenibacillus apis, assembly GCF_018333295.1. NCBI lineage: Bacteria > Bacillati > Bacillota > Bacilli > Caryophanales > Paenibacillaceae > Paenibacillus > Paenibacillus apis. The sequence goes on along the minus strand of NZ_BORS01000025.1, from coordinate 54,879 downwards.
ATACGGCGACCCTGGATATCCGGCAGCATAGTAAAGAGCATGAGAACGCCATGACTGAAGTGTTGGCCAATATGAATATTGTCAGCAACTACGCAGAGCTCGAAGAGGAAGCCAAGCTGGAGCTGCTGGAGCGGCTGCTGAATGATCCTAGACCGCTAACCTCTTCTTATCAGGAATACAGTGACAGCACGAAGGAATGTCTGAACGTATACCGTACTATTTTCAATGCGCAGAAGGAATTCGGCACTCAGTGTATCACAAGCTATTTGATCAGTATGACGGAAGCGGCAAGCGATATTCTGGAGGTTATGGTATTTGCCAAAGAGGTTGGACTGTTCAGAAAAGAAGCCGATGGCAAAGTCATTTGTACGCTTCAATCGGTTCCGCTCTTCGAGACGATCGACGATCTGCATGCAGCCCCTGATATTATGCGCAGACTGTTCAGTATGCCGGTCTATCGCCAATCTGTAGCAGCCATGAAGGACCTGCAGGAGATTATGCTGGGGTATTCCGACAGCAACAAGGATGGCGGCGTAGTAACGGCAAACTGGGAGCTTCGTGTGGCGTTGAAGCAGATTACGGCAGCTGGGAAGGAGTTTGGCGTGAAGCTGAAGTTCTTCCATGGCCGTGGAGGAGCGCTCGGGCGCGGTGGAATGCCGCTTAACCGCAGTATTCTTGTTCAGCCGCCGGAGACTATCGGCGGAGGGATCAAAATTACGGAGCAAGGGGAAGTCATCTCCTCCCGCTACTCGCTGCGGGGAATCGCTTATCGTAGCCTGGAGACAGCAACCTCTGCTCTGATTACAGCTGCGATTCAAGCCAAGGTTCATGAGGAGAATGGCACCGAAAAAGAGGATCAATGGGATGAGATCATCGCAGGAATCTCGGAGACTTCCCTGGAGAAGTATCAGGATTTGGTCTTCCGGGAACCGGACTTCCTGAAGTTCTTCAGAGAATCCACTCCATTGATCGAGGTTGGGGAATTGAATATCGGATCGCGTCCATCCAAACGTAAGAATAGTGACCGATTTGAAGACCTGCGGGCAATTCCATGGGTATTCGCCTGGACGCAGAGCCGTTATCTGTTCCCTGCTTGGTACGCGGCAGGTACAGGACTTAATACGTACTATCAAGGGAAGGAAGAGAATCTTAAGGTCCTCCAAGATATGTACAAGAACTCGGTCTTCTTCAAATCCTTGATCGATACCTTGCAATTTGCGGTCATTAAGGCGGACCTTGTCATTGCAGAGGAATATGCTCAGATGTGCGGAGAAGAGGACTATAAGGAACGAATCTTCCGGCAAATCGAGGAGGAGTTCCATCTTACGAAGGATATGATCTTGAAGATTACCGGATTGTCGGATATTCTGGAGAATGCTCCTGACCTTCAGGAGTCGATTCGTCAGCGTAATCCTTATGTAGATCCGCTCAGCTATATGCAGGTGAAGCTGTTAAGCGAGCTGCGCGCAGCTCGGGAGTTGGGTCGCAATGATTCGGTCCTGTTGAGAGAGGTTCTGCTGACCATTAACGGAATTGCAGCCGGCCTTCGCAATACAGGCTGATACCCGAGACAAATCAAAAAGCAATAGCGCATGAAACAAGCATAGCTGAAGCCCGGGCCCGTTCAGGAATGAGCGGGTCTGTTTTTTTTGCGGGACTCCAGAGGGAATGTATGTGAAGGTTATTGCAATTTCGTGACAGTTGAATTAACATTTGAATGAAGTGCCGCAGGCGCAAGGTGCCGCGCAAGGGCTAGGGAAGCGGAGCGCAAGGCAGGTAGGAATCCCGAAAAAGCCCATCCATGGATATGGGGGAAATGATCGTGGTGGAACATTTTGAGGCGAGATTGGTGAAGCTGGCCCGTAAGGGTGAACAGACAGCCTTTGCCGAGCTCGTTGAGTTGTACAAGGACAAGATATTTCACTTGGCCTATCGGATGCTGTCGAATCGACATGAGGCTGAAGATATTGTCCAGGAGACTTTTTTGCGCGTATATAAAAATTTTGACCGATATGATGATAAGCAGAAGTTCTCGACCTGGATCTACCGGATTGCGACAAATCTGTGTATAGACCGGCTGCGAAAGCGCAAGCCCAATTACTATCTTGATGCGGGAATGAATGATCAGGATGGGGTAGACGGATATGCGCTCATTCCTGGAGATGACCGGACGCCGGAGACGGAATACTTGCTCTCGGAGACCCAGCAGACGATTCACAAGGCCATCGAAGGCTTGCCGGCCAAGTATAAATCGGTAATCATCCTGAGGTATTTGCAGGAGCTGTCGCTGCAAGAGATCAGTGATGTGCTGGAGATGCCGGTTACTACGGTGAAGACTAGGGTCCATCGTGGACGGGAATTTTTGCGGAAGAAGCTGGAGCATAAATTTTTATGAAACGCTTAATTTTGTGTTACGTAATGTTAGGTAGGACGACTATGCCAATGGACAGAACGTTGGCTGCCATAGATTGATACTGAGAAAGGATTGGCTAATATGGATTGCAAACAAGCCTCCTCATTGATGCATGATTTTCTGGATGATGATTTGCCGCATGAGCAGGCCTTGGAGCTTAAGCAGCATTTGCAGGCCTGCCCCTCATGCAACGCCCTGTATCGGGAGTTGGAACAGACAGAGATGCTCATGTTCGCCACAATCAAGCACACGGCGGTCAAGACGGATGATGAGCTTGTCGACCGGATTATGGATCAGATTCCAAGGCAGTATGACCGGCAGCCTTTTCCCAAATGGGTGAGACGTCATCCTGCGCTTACAGCGGCCGCGCTATTTCTGGTGGTTATGCTGTTCAGTGCAGTATCCATGTGGGATAGAGCGGAGGATCTGGTGGTCAAGACCGCGGAATCCAATCAGAATCAGCTTATTATTGAGGGGAAGACGGTTACCGTCCCTGAAGGAGCAAGCATTGCCGGGAATCTTACTATAGAGAATGGCGATGTACAGATTTTGGGAGAGGTACAGGGAAATTTGACCGTCATTGATGGTTCCTACTATCAGGCATCCACGGCGCATATCGCCGGAGAGATCAAGAGCATTGATCAGGCGTTGGACTGGATCTGGTACCGGATATCCAACGTGTTTACGGAAGTGGCCTACAGGTAGCACATATGGAGAACATGGCGCCTTCCTCTCAGGAGGAACACGGGCGCCTTTTCTTTGCGTTCTCAGGAAAAAAATACCTCTGATTCCTAAACCTAGAGAGAGAATGGACGCTTGCATCTGCTGCCATTACGTTATAACCTAGAGGTTAGGGAAGACTACACAGAAAGAGACAAGCTAATGAGCTTTACATAAATGTTTCTGGATATGGCGGCTGCCACAGAGACACGTGGGGGTTTCATCTATGAATTATTTTGCGAATTCGACTTGGCAGGACTATCTCAAGGATATTATTGATATTCTTATTGTTACATATATTATCTATCACCTGATTTTGTTGGTCCGGGGTACTCGGGCCATTCAATTGTTAAAAGGGCTCCTGGTGTTGGTGTTAATCTGGGCGGCGAGTACGTGGTTTGATCTGTACACCTTAAAATGGCTCATGAATCAGATGTTTACGTTCGGAGTACTGGCCGTATTTATTATCTTTCAGCCGGAGCTTCGACGGGGATTGGAGCAGTTAGGCCGGGGCAAGCTGTTCGGACGGAATGCTGATGATGAAGAGCTGAGCAAAGAGATCGGAGCTGTTATTAAGGCTGTTAATTATTTATCACGTAGAAAAATCGGCGCCTTGCTCGTCTTTGAACGCAATACGGGGCTGAACGAGTATACTGAATCAGGCATTCCGATGCAGTCGGTGATCTCTTCGGAGCTGCTGATCAATATCTTTATCCCGAATACCCCGCTTCATGATGGCGCGGTCATTGTGCAGAATCGCCGAATTGCGGCGGCTGGCTGTTATTTGCCTTTGTCCGAGAACCCGTTTATCAGTAAAGAGCTTGGGACAAGACACCGCGCAGCCATTGGAATCAGCGAGGTGGGGGATGCGGTCTCGATTGTAGTATCCGAGGAAACGGGACAAATCTCGCTTGCGATCGAGGGTCAGGTCGTCCGGGATATTAATGAAGAGTCTTTGATCTCCAAGCTGTATGAGGAGCTCGGTCCGAAATTCAATCAGATCGAGAAACGGAAGCCTTTCTGGAAACGGATAGGGGGGCGGAAGTAATGGACAAGTGGCTAAGCCAGAACAATGTAGCCAAGATTATCGCCTTGATCATCAGCATCGTCCTTTGGGCTATGGTTCATATTGACAGCGGTACTCCGGTCTCACCGACGACCGTGATGAATTCGAAGGTGATTAACAATATCAAGATTGAGGTTACGGGATTTGATAGTGAAAAGTATGTCCTTTATGACCTAGAGCCGGATAATGTAACCATGGAAGTAAAGGGGAAGCGCACAGATCTGACGATGAGCTTTTCCGATTATCGGGTGAAGCTGGATCTGAAAAATATAGGACCGGGAACAACGACATTGCCGCTTTCGCCGGAGGTTCCTCCCGGAGTCACACTAATCTCCATGTCGCCTTCTTACATCAAGGTAACTATCGAGGCGAAGGAAACGATTGAAATGCCGGTTACCATCGTGACGAAAGGCACGCCTGCAGAGGGCATGCAATTGGGCAGTCCTGTACTGACGGGAGCAGATCATGTGAACGTGACCCTTCCGCAGAGCGAGCTGCAGGAGATCCAGAAGGTGCAAGGAACGGTTGATGTAACGGATCTGACGGAGTCTGTAAAAGGCAAGACGGTAAAGCTAACCGCATATGATAAGCATGGGCAGGAAATGAAGAATGCGGAGATCGAGCCGGTTTCTGTAGAGGTCGATGTTCCGATCAATAAGCTGTATAAAAGCGTACCGCTAGAAGTGAATCATACGGGAAGTCTGCCAACGGGCTATGTTCTCTCAGGGATCAGTACCGATGTGGAAGGGGTGGCTCTATACGGCCCCAAACAAAGCCTGGATGCCATTACCTCTCTTCCGGTGACGGTGGATCTGGGACAGTTCGTCGGGACCAGTGAGACGAACTATACGGTGAATCTCGCGCCTCCCGAGGGGATTGATGCAATTGAGCCCACCACGGCGCAAGTAACGGTGAAGATCGAGCCGGCAGCCAGCAGAACGATTGACAATATTTCGGTGAATCTGCTAAATTTGAGCGAAAGCCTGGAGGCGAAATTCCTCAATGCTGCAGATCAGCACATTTCGTTAACCGTGCTTGGCTCACAGGATCAACTGGGAAGGCTTGGGACAGAGGACATTCTCGCAACTGCTGATCTATCCGGTTTGGTTGCAGGCACACATACTGTCCCCATAGCGATCAAGCTTCCGGATTATATCGATTTGGCTGAGCCGGGCTACAACCATTCTATTCAAATTGAATTGACCGAGATTGCAGATCCGGCCGCGACGGTTCCGGATGACCCGAATGCGGAGACAGGAAATGGCGGTGCCGACAATTCTGTTCCTCCAACGGAGCCTGCGGATAATACTGAGACAGATACTCAGGATGACGGGGGAACTGCGGGAACAAACGGAACGCAATCGGAAAGCAAGCTATAGGAACAACACTGAAGGAGTGTAATTATGGGGAAATATTTTGGAACAGATGGAGTCAGAGGGATTGCAAATCAAGAGCTAACACCAGAAATGGCTTATCAAATTGGCCGCTGCGGAGGGTATGTGCTGGCTGGCCAGGTTCCGAAGCCTAAGGTCGTGATTGGGATGGATACCCGGATCTCCGGCGTTATGCTGGAATCTGCCCTTGTGGCAGGCATGCTCTCGATTGGAGCGGATGTCATCCGGATCGGGGTTGTCTCTACTCCGGCAGTGGCTTATTTGACGCGCTTGCTGAATGCATCGGCGGGAGTCATGATCTCGGCCTCGCATAATCCGGTGGAGGATAACGGAATCAAGTTCTTCGGAAACGACGGCTTCAAGCTGTCGGATGAGACCGAGCTCTTGATCGAAGAGCTGATGGACAAGGAGACAGACGAGCTGCCGCGGCCAATTGGCGCTGATCTGGGCTCAGTTACGGTAGATATCGAATCCAAATTCAGATACCTTGATCATTTGAAGACAACAATCTCCCATTCCTTTGAAGGGCTAAAGATTGTCCTGGACTGCGCGAACGGTGCAGCCTATGAGTTGGCTCCGCAATTATTCAAGGAGCTGGGCGCCGAGGTGTACAGCATTGGCTCTGAGCCGAATGGGCTGAATATTAATGATCAGTGCGGCTCGACCCATCCGGAGAAGCTCAAGGAAGAGGTCAGACGACTTGGTGCCGATATTGGACTGGCATTTGACGGAGATGCGGATCGTCTGATTGCGGTTGATGAGAATGGCGAGGAAGTTGATGGCGACTATATCCTCTGCATTTGCGGCGATGCGATGAACCGCGCAGGCAAGCTGAAGGACAGCACGATCGTCTCGACGGTGATGAGTAATTTCGGCTTCTATAAGGCGACCAAGAAGTTGTCGCTTAACACGCAGCAGACAGCGGTTGGAGACCGTTATGTCATGGCTGAGATGATTCGCGGCGGCTACAATCTGGGCGGAGAGCAGTCGGGCCATGTGATTTTCCTGGATTATAATACGACTGGGGACGGCATTCTGACGGCGATTCAGCTGGTTGATACGATGAAGGCGGCCGGCAAGCCGCTGAGCGAGTTAAAGAAGGTCATGAAGCAATATCCGCAGGTGCTGGTGAATGTGCGGGTTCAGGATAAGAGCAAGTATGTAGGCAATACAGCGATTGAGGAAGCGATTGTGTCCGTGGAGCGTCAGCTTGGCGATAACGGGCGGGTGCTGGTTCGTCCTTCCGGGACAGAATCCCTGATTCGCGTGATGGCTGAAGGACCGGAGCTGGCGGAGCTTGAGCAACTGGTAGCCAGCATCGTTTCGGTTGTAGAGAAGGAACTAGTTTAAGTTGAACTAGTGATTGCGTATGCAGTGGGCAACGTGTAAAGTGTGCCTTCGATCACTGTTGTTCACGGATTTCTTGATTGAATGAAAGTATACACTTATGCCCTATTCTACGCAGCTTCTTTAATTCAACTTATCTAGTTTAATGTTGTATTTGAAAAATTGTGAGCTGCCGTTCTCTGAGGAGAAGTGGCAGTTCTTTTTTTGTGTAAGGTGGAGGCGGGGAAGAAAGGTTGAAGAAGGACGTGCTTTTTAGCTTGGTTTAGGGTAAAATCAGTGAGTATGCATGAAGATGAGAAGAGACGAATTGCCAAACCTTCCTCAAGTGCATATAATAGACATTATTCAAGAAGCGAAAGTGAGGATCGTGAGGTAACTGCAAGGTAAGCGCCAGAGCTTGATTTCGCGCGTGAAGCTGATTCGGAATGCTGTCATAGGCAAATTGTGCGCAACCTCAGGGTTGACGTAAGGTCCGAACGGAGTGAGCGGCAAAGGCAAGCTGACGAGGTGGAGGTGTTCGAATTGTTCGGCGGGGGCCTCCCGGTGATTCATCACATCGTAACTGTAAGGACAAAAGGAATGGGCGACCGTTCTGCCAAACCTTTCAGGCTGATGACCTTATTAAGACGTAATTATTTCATGAGTGTGGACAGGAGTGCGGGAGAACCGCGGTGTACGGAGAAGATGGACATTCATGAGCGATATTTTAGGATTGAGCTATGTTATTTGTGATGAATTCATAACTGAATAGACCTGTCTCTGTGGACCGTGCGAGCGTCTTCCGCTTCTTTCCTCCTGTCCTGAACTTTTAAAATTCGGAGAGAATGAAACGGAGGATATAAATTATGTGCGGTATTGTGGGATATATTGGGGACAGAGATACACAGACGGTATTGCTGGATGGACTTAAAAAGCTGGAGTATCGGGGATATGATTCGGCGGGAATCGCGGTATATACCTCGAAGGGGCTGCAGGTAGCCAAGTCGATCGGACGTTTGGCCAACCTGGAATCCAAGCTGGACGGTGCCCCGTTGGAGGGAACGGCCGGAATCGGTCATACCCGCTGGGCAACCCATGGCAAGCCGTCGGATGTGAACTCCCATCCTCATACGGACCACACCCAGAAATTCTCGGTGGTGCATAACGGTATCATTGAGAATTACCTGGAATTGAAGGAAGAACTGATCGAGCAGGGATATGTATTTGTATCCGAGACAGACACAGAAGTTATTTCCCATTTGGTTGCACGCGAATATAAGGGAGATATTGTTAAGGCTGTCCAAAGGGCGATCAGCTTCATGCGCGGCGCATTTGCGCTTGGCGTATTAACGGAGTATGAACCGGACCGGTTGGTGGCTGTGCGTCAAGCCAGCCCTCTGATCATCGGGATTGGTGAAGGCGAGAACTTCATCGGCTCCGACATTCCGGCGATTTTGAAATATACGCGTAGAGTTTACATTTTGAATGACGGGGAAATGGCGCTTCTGACTAAAGACGCTGTCGAATTGATGACCATCGAAGGGAATTTTATTTCTCGGGAAATGATTTCTGTCGAGTGGGATGAAGTGACTGCGGAAAAAGGCGGATTTGACCATTTCATGCTCAAGGAAATCCATGAGCAGCCGAAGGCATACCGGGATACGATGCTTGGCCGGATTGATGAGAAGACGCATAAGGTGGTCTTCCCGAATCTGAATATGACGCCGGAGTATATCCGCTCGATCCGTCAGATTCACATCGTAGCTTGCGGTACGGCATATCATGCTGGGCTCGTAGGCGGCTCGGTCATTGAGCAATTGATCCGTGTGCCGGTGTCGTTCGAGGTTGCTTCGGAGTATCGTTATCGCAATCCGATTATTACCCCGGATACGCTCGTTATCGTAGTGAGCCAATCCGGTGAAACAGCGGATACCTTGGCAGGACTTCGTGAAGCACAAGCCAACGGTGCGCATGTTCTGGCTATCACCAATGTGGTGGGCAGCTCGATCGCACGCGATGCGAACGATGTTATCGCTACGCTGGCGGGTCCAGAAATTGCTGTAGCATCGACCAAGGCATACACTTCGCAGATTATTGCATTCAATCTGCTTGGCCTGTATATGGCGGATATCCGCGGAACGATGGAAGCCTCGGAAATTGCACATGTCATTGCTGCCATGCAGTCGCTGCCTGAACAAGTGGAAAGCCTGCTTGCCCAAAGCGAATCGATCAAGGCATATGCCGAGCATATTTCCAAGCATGAGCATCTGTTCTTCATCGGCCGCGGTCTGGACTATGCGGTAGCGATGGAAGGCTCGCTCAAGCTGAAGGAAATCTCTTATATCCATTCCGAGGCTTATGCTGCGGGTGAATTGAAGCACGGAACCCTGGCCCTGATCGAGGAAGGCATTCCAGTCATCGCCCTGGCCACCCAGGATGCCTTGCTGGAGAAGACCGTCAGCAACATCAAGGAAGTGAAGGCACGCGGCGCCGAAGTGATGGCCATCACCTATGAAGAGCATGTGGCAGACCTGATGCGTTCAGTCGACCAAGTCTTCGCGATTCCGAAGACCCTGCCGCTCTTGATGCCAGCCTTGTCCGTTGTACCTCTGCAGCTTCTGGCTTACTACGCATCTCTGGCTCTAGGTCATGATGTCGATAAGCCGCGGAATTTGGCGAAGAGTGTGACGGTGGAGTAGGGGAGAGAGCCTGGTTGGGTTGTTGCTGAAAAAATTTCAAATCAATTAGGTGAATATTTTTAGGTTGCCGAACAGAAAGGTAGAATTATTGGATATACGCACGGAGTTATTCAAACTTCCCAGTATCCTATATTTCCTTTAAACTCTCAGTTTCTGGAGATTTATGAAGTTTATATTCATCCTGATTATAGGGTGGATGGTATTGGGCTTCAATTGGTCGATTGCATTATTGCTGAGGCTGAATCAAACGGTGTTTATGAGCGGCACGGGTTCAAAATGTGGTATGTACAAATGTATCGTTAGACTTGCATTTGAATTTTGCATAATAAATAAGTCGTTACGCTAATGGGAGACGTTAGTTCAACTAGTACAGGGAGCAGGTCGCCGCGGCGCTGCTCCCTGTTCCATTGAAGAAACGGGCTGATTAGTTCAAGTGTAACTATCCATAATGAAAACCGGTATGGCGCAAAACGTGACAAACCGCCCTTCTGCATTGCCGAGAGGGCGGTTTGTCGTGGTTTGCGGTTATTATTTCACTTATTGAGCGCTCTGCAGGTGCACTTCCAGACGATCCCAAGTTTCCGTGATGCCTTGCTCCATGCCCATGTCAAGCACCTGTTGCAGTGCTTCAACGGATGCGTAAGTCGCTTGGTTGATTAGCTTTGTTTTGCCTTCGAATTCCACGAACTGAAGGATGACATCCGTTGAAGGCATATCTGCCGAAACATTGCCTTCGCTATCGGAGAAGTAGTCGGTGTATTCGATCTGCTCGTTCGTTGCGATTGCCTTATAGATGGCTTTACCCCAAGACTCCATGCCGTAGAAATCGCCTTGCGCCTTGTCTTCGCACTTCATGCAGTAATGCCAGATGCCGCCCGGGCGGAAGTCGACGTTGCATACTGGAATGGACCAGCCGCTTGGCCCCCACCATTGCTTCAGATGCTCCGCTTCGGAGAATGCTTGGAATACAAGCTCGCGGGGAGCGTTAAAAACGCGTTCCAGAGTCAATACGTTTCCTTCTACTTTGCTCAACATTTTGTTTGTCATTGTTTGTTCCTCCTCGAATTTTGGGTCCTTATTCTTTCGGGTTCACTTGCAGTTGCTGCAAATATCGCTCTAAGTTGTCGTAACGCTCGTTCCAGATCCGACGGTAACGCTCCAACCATTCATCAAGTTCTTTCAAAGGCTCAATTCGAAGCTTGTAGTTCCGCCGATTCGCTTCCGCTTCGACTTCCACCAGGCCGGCTTCCAATAGGACGCGCAAATGTTTGGACGCTTGGGGCTGCCTTAGTTGCAGACTTTCCGCGATCTCGCCCACGGATAGAGGGCCGCCCGCGAGTAAATCTACGATGCGTAATCGATTCGGCTCTGCCAGAGCGCTAAACGTCGATGTGCTATCCGTCATTCGGTCTATCACCTCGTTTTAGCAGTGCCTCTTGCTTACATTTACAATATACCTGAATCGGAATATTCCTGTCAAGGAATATTCAAAACTTATTAAATGTACCAAAGTAAGCCACACAAGATTGAACTAACGGGTACGTTAGTTGAATGACAACAGCGGCAGTCTAATACTTTATTGTCATCGAACAGTTGTGAGAAGCAAATAAACTCGTATCAGTGATCCCAAACTCGTATCAAAGCTGAGCATATCCAGGATTATTTTCTGACATTTGCTCGGCTTTTCAATTGTTTCAGGGGAAAGGGATTAGGGGATAAGGAAGGGAAATGCAGGTTCTTTCTCGAATCTTAATTCAGAGTCTTTACTCAGGATTCCTGTTTCCTAAGGTGCGGGAGCGTTCTTTTTAGATAGAAGGTATAATTTAATCATGAAAGCTTGATTTCGAAATATCCAAGAAAGAAGGAAGGAACTGAGGAGATGATTCTTAAAGCGGCCCAACTTACGATTCTAGTGAAAGATCAGGAGGAAGCCAAACAATTTTATACGGAAAGGCTTGGGTTTGTTGTAATCTCGGATATGGAATTTGGTCCGGGATCGCGATATCTAGCGGTCGCTCCGAGAGAGAGTAATGAAACGTTATTTGAACTTGTAAAGGCGGATACACCAGACCAAAGAGCTTTGATAGGCAAACAGAGCGCTAATCAAGTCCTGATCATGTTTGAAACAGATGATATCGAAGGCGACTATTTTGAAATGAAAGAACGTGGTGTCGTGCTCCACGGAGAACCAACCCTAGTTCCGGGAGGAAAAGGAGTCGGTTTTGAGGATTTGTACGGTAATCAATTTGACTTGTTTCAAGCGGAGTAATCGATACAATTACACGAATTGCGAAACATAAGTCGTGAGACAGTCTGAACAGTTTCTATGTCAGCGTTTCTATGATGTCGGCGTAATGGTCTATTATTTGAAGGCTATTATGAATACGCAACTTTGGAGGGTTGAAGTTATGACAAATGAGTCGAGTAAGAAGAGAGTTGACACTGCTTCGAGAATCATCAAGGCAGCAACCCAAACTATCTATAAGGCATTCGTGGATCCTGGGGCTTTGGTTTTGTGGCTGCCACCGAAGGGTATGAAGGGCCATATCTTTGAGTTCGACGCTCGAGTCGGTGGAGCCTATCGAATATCTCTATCTTATATCGGAACGGACCATTCAATTGAAGGCAAGACCTCGGAAAATACTGACGTTTCCAAAGGGAGATTCTTAGAGCTCATCCCGGGAGAGCGAATTGTATGGTCGGTAGAATTTGAGTCTGAGGACCCCGTCTACGCCGGAGAGATGATGATGACATGGACCTTAACAGCTGTTCCGGAAGGCACCAATGTTACTATCGTTTGTGAGAACGTACCCGAAGGAATTCAGAAGGAAGATCACGACGTTGGTTTGAGGTCCACTCTGGAGAATCTTGCCGAATACACCGAATAATAGGTCGAGAAATTTATAGTATCCACATACTAACGGAGGCGTAGTTCAATAAATTGGCTTTTATCACTTTTGAGCAACGTTATTGATGCGGATTCTTACGCTAATGTGCAGATTTCATGGTAAAATCAGATTTATCCTACTGAATTTGGGGGTGGTGGCGAGATGGCTGAAATTCTTGACAACGGTCCGTTTTATCATGGGACACGAGCAGATTTGCAGATTGGAGACTTCCTCACAGCTGGCTTTCGCTCAAATTACAATCCTGATGTTGTGATGAATCACATTTATTTTACAGCTTTGCGTGATGGGGCTGGGTTAGCTGCTGAGTTGGCAAAAGGCGATGGTGCACCCCGCGTGTATCTCGTTGAGCCGACAGGTGAATGGGAAAATGATCCAAATGTGACGGACAAGAAATTTCCAGGTAATCCGACGCGATCATATCGCAGCAAGGCCCCATTAAAAATTGTTGGCGAAGTGAAGGATTGGGTGCGACAAACGCCTGAACAGCTAGCAGTTTGGCGAGAACGTTTGGCGAAAACAGATAAAGGCGAGATTCTAAATTAGACTAACTGTTAAATGAACAGTAGACGTCTATCAAATACTTTATTTTCACCGAACAGTTGCTGCTTATAAGAAAATTAAAGTTGATTCAAAACAACAAAGTCGGTTGGTAATGCTAGTGTATTACGATTAATATGTTAGAGAAAAAGTGCCAGAGCGCTAGTTCACAAGTGAACTGGCGCTCTGTATTTTATAGGACCCATCACTGATCGCCTATAATAAGGTTTAGTAATTAAGGGAATCTGGGCGATAATACACTAAGGGAATTATTGAAGGAGGAGTAACTATATGCTGGCAGTAGTAGAGAAATTTAAAGGCGGCTTTATAGCCGCCTATAACCGGTCACTGCATTATTCAGTTGAAAAGGTGTGGTCCGCATTAACCGAGAATGACAAACTTGAAAAATGGATGCCTAACCTCCAAGTTGTAGACCTTCGACAAGGCGGGAAGATAAAGTTCAATATGAACGATGGAACGGGGAAATCCTTTGACATCTCGATTGAGGACTACAAAGAACGGTTCTATTTGCAATACGAATGGGGGCAAGGGTGGGTTCGCTTCGAGTTATTTCCCAATGACGATGGTTGCCTATTAGTCTTAAAGGAGTTTATTCCTGTCTTAAGTGACCATACCTCTATAGATCTAGCCGGATGGCATGTATGTCTCGATATGCTTAGTAGTTTACTTGATGGTCAATTTATGGATTTTCCAAAAGGCGAATGGGAAGAATGGCATCAGAGGTATGTAAGTGTAATCAATCAGTTAAAGTGAATTCAATATTCATTTCGGGTAATGAAGAGTATCGTAGTCGGAACTAAATTGCATCAAGAACGGAGGCTCGTCATGATGAAGAAAGTTTATTTTGCGATGCTCATTCTACTTGTGCTCGTTTTATCTGCTTGCCAAGGAACGGATCAGACTCCATCGAACAACTCTGCGCACCCTGGACAAACGAACAGTTCGAATACAGGAGATTTAAATTCAGATAATCGAAGTAACGACTCAGGTAACGAATCAACCAATGAATCTAATAATGGGAATGCAGCAAGTCCTGATAACACGAGTGATTCTCGCCATGAAGAAGAAGGGCTGGTAAAGGAGACTCAGTATTCAAGCAAAGAAGAAGCTGTTAATGCCATAGAGAATTATTATGAAATTGAACAAACGAATGTGGATCTGGGACATGGGATTAAAGGACATGCTGAAGGTGCGGCAGGACATCAATATATTTCTTGGAATGAAGGAAAATGGTTGATCGAAGTTAACTTTCCCAACGACCCCGAGTATGCTGTAGACGATTATGATAATGGGGAAGCTATGGCTAAAACCATTGTAAGTTATTTAGAGGATCATTTTCTGCCTCCGCCGGATGAGCGCGGCAAGATACAAGTCAATGGCTTCCGTGAGCATCCCGAGACAATAATCCAATGGCAAAAAGGGAACAAGGTTTACGTAATTGACCAAAAAACAGCAGATCCGCTTGATACATTGCAAATAGCGGTTGAACAGGCGGATAAGAAGTAGTCTGCACCCAAGCCGATAATAAATATATGGTAAACTAACTATAGTGAGTACGAGGGCCTAACGTGCATTCTTTGGTCAGTTGATAGGGACAATCTGGGATGGAGGCAGGAAAATGCGTATATTGGTGCTTGGAGCAGGCGGAGTAGGCGGTTATTTTGGCGGACGGCTTGTAGAAAAAGGGGCGGATGTTACTTTTCTGGTTCGAAGTCAGCGTAAGAAGCAGCTTGAGGAGGAAGGCTTGGTTATCTCCAGTATTAACGGCGATTTTAAGTTTCGTCCTGTGCTGATCACGACCGGGGATTCCGATACAGCGGGAACTTATGACTTGGTGTTGTTCTCAACCAAAGCGTACCATTTGCAAGCAGCGATTCAGGATCTAAAGCCATTTATTGGCGAGCAGACCATCATTCTGCCGTTGTTGAACGGGGTAGCGCATTATCCGGTACTGCAACGCGAGTTCGGGGAGGACAAGGTCATCGGAGGGCTTTGCTTCATTGAGACAACCTTGAACCGTGAAGGTCATATTGTGCAGACAAGCAAGGCTGATATTGTAAGGTATGGCGAGTTCGAGAATAAGCAGACCGACCGAATCCAGCGGATTGAGCAGGTGTTAAGCGGGGCATTGCCTTCCTTCATTCGTAGTGAATTTATTGAACAAGATATTTGGCATAAATATTTGTATATAGCCACGATTGCTGGCGTGACGACCTTGATGCGATCCGCACTCGGTCCGATCCGTGAGAGTACAGGCGGGCGGAATTTTATTCAGCATTTATTTCAGGAAATTGAGGGAATTATGCTTGAGCATGGGGCTCCGTTAGATCATGATATCGTGGCCAAGCATATGCAGACGATGGACAAGTCCTCGGATGAAATGAAATCCTCGATGCTTCGGGATATGGAGAAGGGCCTGGATATTGAAGCAGCGCATCTGCATGGATATTTGCTAAAGCTGGCCGGGGACTATAGCATCGAGGCTCCCTTTCTTCAGGCAGTCAATCAGAACCTGCTCGTGTATGAAGGAGCAAGAGTATAACGCACTTTTCTAATAATCTGATTCAAGGCGGGTACCTGTGGGTATTCGCTTTTTTGTTTAAGCCTCCCTTTAGTCAAACTGGGGGTTCAGGAAAGCTTATAGCTAAAAGTGAGAATTTCTATATTAACATTTTATACAATGAAGCGTTGTATCGTGAGCGGCGCCGGTATTTTAGGCGCATCAACGGCTTACTAACTGGCCAAGGAGGGGGTCGCGATTCTACGGAGCCTTGATCAAAGAGCTGGAGCAGGAGGTGGAGCAGAGGTGGAGCGCGAAACCGGTGGAGCCCCGTTGGCTCAATTGATGTTAGGACGGACGGAAGACGGAGGTGCGTTTGGAGGATTACGGCTTGGAGAAAGCTTTAACCCCATCATCCGGGGACATTTGTGAAAAGTAATGCACAAATGTTTCCACCTGGAGGACAGATGTCCGTGAAGCGTGGTATACTATCGCTATGTTTTTAGGTGACATCTAAACAATCGGGGGAGAAACATGAAGGCAATCCTACTCAAATGGAATCAAATCAGTCTAGTTAAACGAATTTTTGCAGGTTTGGCGGCCGGCATTCTCTTGGCGCTAATCGTCCCGAAAGCCAGCGGGATCGCATTGCTCGGTACGTTGTTCGTATCCGCCTTGAAGGCCGTAGCGCCGGTCCTCGTGCTGCTCCTGGTCATGTCCGCCATTGCCAACCATCAAAAAGGGCGCCGGACCAACATGAAATCCATTCTTGGCCTTTACGGCACGAGCACGTTTCTGGCCGGTTTGAGCGCCGTGGCGGTCAGCTTTCTGTTTCCGGTCAGCTTGTCTCTGGCAGGGGCCACGACGGAGATGACCCCGCCCGGGGGCATCGTCGAAGTGCTGAAGGGGCTGCTGTTCAAAGTGGTGGATAACCCTGTCAACGCCCTGATGGAGGCCAATTACATCGGGATCCTGGCTTGGGCGCTCTTGCTCGGGGTTGCGTTGAAAGGCGCGGGCGATCACACGAAAAGCATGCTGACGAATGGGTCCGACGCCGTTTCGCAAATCGTCAAATGGGTGATCCAACTGGCGCCGTTCGGTATTATGGGACTGGTGTTCGAAGCGATTACCGTTAGCGGACTTGCCTCCCTGCTGGGCTATGGAAAGCTGCTTCTCGTTCTGGTCGGATGCATGCTGTTTATCGCGCTGGTCGTGAATCCGCTCATCGTCTACGTCCACCTTCGCCGCAACCCTTATCCGCTCGTGTTTAGCTGTTTGAAGGAAAGCGGGCTTACGGCGTTCTTCACGCGAAGCTCGGCAGCTAACATTCCGGTCAATATGCGTTTGTGCGAAAAATTGGGGTTGGACAAGGACACGTATTCGGTATCCATCCCTTTGGGCGCGACGATCAATATGGCGGGGGCGGCGGTGACGATTTCCGTCCTGACGCTGGCGGCCGTGCATACGCTGGGGATCCATGTCGACTTCGGTACGGCGCTGATACTGAGCGTACTGTCGGCGATATCTGCAGCCGGGGCATCCGGCGTGGCCGGCGGTTCGCTGCTCCTCATCCCTCTGGCATGCAGCCTGTTCGGCATATCCAACGATATCGCCATGCAGGTCGTCGGGGTCGGCTTCATCATCGGCGTGATCCAGGATTCGTGCGAAACGGCGCTGAATTCGTCGTCCGACGTGCTGTTCACGGCAACTGCGGATTATGCGAAGAAACGCAGGGAAGAGGTGCTTCCGATCTTAGATACGGTAAGCCTGGATTGAACTATAGGGGCTGGCGAGTAATCGCCAGCCTTATTCATTTAAAAGCCGTTTCTCCAATTCATCCCAACTGAATCAAGCAATTAAATCCTGGATCGATACTTGCAAACCCGGGTAAAGCTGAGAGGTCACATGCGCATCCCCGGTGTTCGAGAATACGGTCATGTCCGCAATATTGCCGTCTTCCAGCGTGTATACGATCACGAGTGCTTTCATTGGATCGATGATCCAATATTCCTTTACACCGCATACGCTGTACAAATCCAGCTTCTTGATCATGTCCTTGCTCCGCGTGGAGGGGGACAAGACTTCAACGACCAATTGGGGAGTTCCCTTGTATTTGCCGTTGGCGTCGATTCGATCCTTGTCGCAAATCACCACGAGATCTGGCTGTACGACGCAAGTGTTATTGTCTTCCTTCTCCAGAGTAATATCAAGCGGGGAAGTCAGAGGTGTACATGGCTTTCCTTTAAACCAATTGTAAAAAGTGCCATGGAGTTCATTTATGGCCAGTTGGTGCTTGAAGGAAGGAGAAGCGAGATTATACACGATGCCATCGATCAACTCGTAACGTTGCTCCGACGTCTCCGTCAGCTCGAGGAATTCCTGATAGGATACCCATTCGCCCCCGCCATGATAGCTCGCTGCCTTCTCCCTTAGCATGGATAAACCGGCTCCGGCAATCGCGTTTAATGTGGCTACGTCCTTACCGTTTCGCGTAACGATAATTTCCTCGCCAGCTTCCGCAAACTTTAAATATTTTCCGAAATTATTCTGTATGTCAGTTGAAGTCACTCGCATGATTCTCACCTCAAATTAGCTAACTTATGATTTTATATTAGCTAAATAAATTGCGAGAGTCAATAGAGGATTAGCTATTATGTGCAGTTTCCCGCTGCCAAAAACAAACAACCCTGCAATCTTCACTGGAAGATTACGGGGTTGTTCCTGATCGGGAGAGAGATGAGGGAAGCAGCGCCCATCCTAGATGAATATACGATAGTTTTGTAGGATGATTGAGGCGGGGCCGAAATCCCTGCATTATTTTTGGTGAATAGGGAACTTTCGTTGCATTTGAAGAGTCTGTTTAGGTGAAGGGGAGGAGAAACACTTGAGGGAAATGCAGTTGCAGCCTCCGGCGGAGCCGAGCATTTTGGATATTCGGGGGCTTATGGAGTCGTACGGGGAGGATGTTTGGAATTATGCTTACGTGATCACCCGGAATACGTATACGGCGGATGATGTCGCGCAGGATGTATTTATTAAAGCCTACCGGAGTCAGACTTCCTTTCGAGGGGAGGCCTCCGTCAAAACCTGGCTGTTGAGAATCACGCGGAATACCGCCCTTTCTTACCAAAAACGGGCCTTCGTGCGCAAAGTGGTGCTGTTCGGCGATCGTTCACCAGGCGGCGAGCCGGACGGGACGGCTTTCCCGCCGCCTTCGCCGTCTGCCGAATCGGAATTCTTGGACCGGGAAGTCGCGGACGAATTGTGGCGGCAGGTGTTAAAGCTGCCAAGCCAATTTCGCGATCCGTTGGTCTTAAGCGTGCATTATCAACTGTCCATGGAGGAAATAGCCGCGGTAACCGGCCTCTCGCCAGGCACAGTAAAATCAAGGATTCACAGAGCCAAAAAGAAGGTTGCCGCCAAATGGAAGGGAGCGGATGAACATGAATGAATGGAGACCGGATTGGAATCGCCGATTGGCCAGACCGCCATTCAAGCAGCGGCGTTTTCGAAACGATCTGATGGAGCGTGTCGAGAACAAGTTGCGGGTGGCGGAAGAGAAGCGCGATCGGAAAGCATGGATTACCGCGGCATTGACGGTCACTCCCATCCTACTCCTGGCGGCGGGAGGCGGGATCTGGTTTGCACAAGTTGAGCCGTCTTTGCCTGTTCCGGTCCAAGGCGTTCAAGATGCAGGCGGTGAAAGTGGAGAAGCGTTTCGCTCAAGTTTCAAGCGTAGGGCCGGGGGGGATTTCGAATGGTGGAATTCCGCGGAAAACGCAGCGAAACAGGATAGCGACCGCACGATCGTGACATTTGTTAAAGCGCTGATGCAGCGGGAGCTGGGCGTTTTGGGCGGCCCGACGCCGGACATCTGGAACAACCCCGAGGTCAAGCAGCCGCTGGAGCGCTACGATGTGTCCAGTCCGTGGGTGTATGAAGTGTACGTCGATACGACCATACCCGTTGAGGAAAAAAATAAGGAAACAACCATTTATCGGCTTCGTCTGCTGCTGCGGGATTCGGTCCCCCTAACGTATCAGGAAATGATTGATGTGCACGTTCGCAGCGATAACCACAAAATTGGGCACATCGAACAAGTGGAAACGGACGAAGCCGGAATGTCGCTTGAAGCCTATGCCAGAGAAAATCAGGGAAAGGAAGTCCTTTTGAAGGAGGAGCCGGCACTAGATCTTAAGATCACGGGTTCGCTGAGACCGAATGCAAGCATGATTTATCCGATCCGCGTCCGTTATGGCGGTGCGGAAAGAACATTCGACGATTGGGACAACGTCGACAATGAATCCTATTATCCGCAAGTTTCCATGCTGCAAACGGGCGACGGGGAGGAGGAGGTGTTGGCCGTCATCTTGACCCGCGGATACGGTACCGGGGTTTATGAATCGACAGTGAAGCTGCTAAGACGCGATTTAACCGTAGTGTCCGCGGCGGACCCGGTGCTGGTAGCGAGCTCCAAGCTTACCTCAACCGTGACGGCGGAGGAAGGCAAGCGAACATTCCAATATACGCTGGGCGGCGAAACGCGCACGTTCGAATACAACGAGGATGACGCCGGCTTATGGCTGGACCAACCGGGTCTCGGCAGCATCATTCGCTATTTTTTTGAAGGGAATACCTTGTATGCGTCGGTGCCGGTCCAGGTATCGCCGGCCGAATTCCCGGTTACAATCCGTCTGAAATACAAATATGACGGAGCGGTCTTTGTAGTGGAGGATGCAACATTTGAGGATGACCTCCATTAACTTGCGAAAGGACCTCAAATTCCCAGGTGTGGCGGGAATTTGAGGCCCTGCCGGGTATCTTCCGATTCAACCCGAGTCTGAAGGACGTGAGTTGATTCCCATTCGCTTCAAGCAAATGTCGATTTCCGCCGGCAGCCGGGTGTATCCGTAAATTCAGCCTGCCGGCCGATGCCGCCGCGCGGCAAGTGTTTGCGGAGTGGGGCTGTCCAGCGGAGTACAAATTCTTCGTTTTAAAACGTTTCCAAAAAAATATTGAAACGTTTCCAATCCGGTGCTATGATAATAACCATAAAAGTGCGAGTTCAAAAAGTCGGGTTTTCAGGACCAAGAAGGTTGGATGAAGCTAGGGGCTGAGTAGCGGAGCGTAGACAGATCTACGTGAGCAACGGAAGGCCCGGCTGAATTCAAGATTCGACGTCGAATCCTCTCCCTGAACTGCTTCGTCATGGGAAGACGACTTTTTGAACAACCTCTAAAAGAAAGCATAAGTGGGGGGTTAGATGCCAAGCATTAAAGATGTGGCTAACTTAGCCGGTGTAGCCGTGGGAACCGTATCCCGCGTCATTAACAATTCGGGCGCCGTCAAACCCGCGACGCGCAGAAAAGTAGAGGAAGCGATCCAGGAGCTGAATTATATTCCGAATGAGATCGCCCGGAATTTCAAAATGCGGAGATCCAAGATGGTCGCCCTGCTGCTTCCGAGCATCTGGCATCCTTTTTTTTCCGAGCTGGCTTATTACATCGAAGACGAGTTGGATCGCGAAGGGTTTAAGCTCATGTTGTGCAACAGCGGAGGCAAACCCGAGAAGGAACTGTATTATCTGGATATGCTGCAGCAAAATAAAGTGGCGGGTATTGTCGGCATTACGTACAACGATATCGAAGATGACGTGAGCAACGATATTCCGATTGTCAGTATCGACAGACACTTTAGCAAGAAGATCACTTGCGTCACTTCCGATAATTATGAAGGGGGACGCCTGGCGTTACGGGAGCTGGTCAAAGCGGGTGCCCGAAAGCCGGCTTTTCTCGGCAGCGTCACTTCCGTGTTCAGCGAAACGATGAACCGGAGAGAGGGTTTCATCCGTGAGGCGAAAGCGATGGGCGTCGATTACGTTGTGTATGAGAAGCCGGATCCCGTTATCGACGACGATGCCTATTTTGGAGAGTTTCTGGATCAGCATCGCGAAGTGGACGGCATTTTTGCCATTACCGATATGTTTGCCGCCAAATATATCGAAAGAGCAGGCAGGCGGGGGATTCGCGTTCCGGAGGATGTGAAGGTCATCGGATATGACGGGATTCAGGATCATCCTTATTTTCACCCTCTATTGTCAACAATCAGACAGCCCGTAGAGGAGATGGCGCGAACGTCGATCAGGCTGCTGTATCAAAAGATGGAGGGCCAAACGTTGGAGCGGGAAGTGTACCGTCTTCCGGTTATGTTTAGACAAGGCGAAACGACCTGATTGCGGTACGAGATCACAGGAAAAACATCATATGCACGGTGCTTACGCTTTCCGGGTTCGGCGGATGATGTTTTTCTCATGATAAATTGGAAACGTTTCAATTGTAATTGGAAACGTTTCAACTACACATGACTTTTGCGTAGAAGGGGTGCATCAATGGTGAATTCAAGTGATTCCGGGGCAGATCAACCCATGGTCAAGGTGAAACACAAGACTTGGACTCAGATCAAACGCAATTACCAGTTGTATCTGTTTTTGCTGCCGATTATTCTGGTCTATCTCGTATTCAAGTACTATCCCATGTACGGCGTACAAGTTGCGTTTAAGGATTTTTCGCCGAGCCAGGGGGTTTGGGGCAGCGAGTGGGTAGGGTTTAAACATTTTATTGACTTTTTTGATTCCTATAATTTCTGGACGATCATCACAAATACCCTATCGCTCAGTTTCTTGTCGCTGTTATTTGGTTTCCCGGCGCCGATTATCATCGCGATCATGCTGAATCAGATGCTGGGCAAACGATATAAGAAGTTTATTCAAACCGTGATTTATGCGCCGCACTTCATTTCTACCGTTGTGCTCGTCGGTATGCTCAGTGTCTTCTTATCGCCGAACAGCGGGATCGTCAACCACATCATTGCCTTGTTCGGAGGCGACCCGATTCTGTTTATGGCGGACGAAGGCTGGTTCCGTCCGTTGTACATCTTGTCGGGAATATGGCAGGAAACCGGTTTTTCCACGATTATTTACCTGGCCGCGCTCGCGGGGGTCAATCCCGAGCTGCATGAAGCCGCGATCATGGACGGGGCAAGCAAATGGAAGCGGGTATGGTATGTGGATATTCCTGGCATTCTGCCGACGATCGTCATTTTGCTGATTCTTGCACTGGGGAACATCATGAGCATCGGGTTCGAGAAAGCGTTTTTGATGCAAAACGATTTGAACTATGCCGCTTCCAATATTATTCCGACCTATGTTTACGAGTTGGGGATTCAGAAGGCACAGTACAGCTTTTCGACGGCGGTCGGACTGTTTAATTCCGTGATCAACATCATCTTAATTGTCACTGTCAATCGGATCGCAAGGAAACTGACCGAGACCAGTCTGTGGTAAGGGGGGATCACTTTGAACCAATTATTGAAGAGAAAGAGCAGAGGGGACGCCTGGTTTGACATCATTAATATTGTCTTGCTGACTGTCATCATGCTGCTTGTTTTATTTCCGCTGTATTTTGTGCTGATTGCTTCATTCAGCGATCCGAATCTGATTTATTCGGGAGAAGTCTGGTTCTATCCAAAGGGGTTTACGCTGGATGGCTACGAACGGATATTCAATGATTCCTCCATCTGGATCGGGTATGCCAATTCTATATTTTACGCAGGGTTAGGCACCTTGATCGGAGTCGCCGTTACCGTGTTTGCGGCTTACCCGCTTGCCCGCAAGGATTTGGTCGGGAGATCGGCGATCATGTGGTTTCTGATGGTCACGATGTTTTTTAGCGGCGGGTTAATTCCCACCTATTTATTGATCAAGGACCTGCACATGTTGAATACCGTCTGGGCGTTGGTCATTCCCGGTGCCGGCGGGGTATTCAATGTCATTATCGTAAGAACGTTTTTTCAGTCGTCTATCCCGGATGAAATGTGGGAAGCCGCTTCGATCGACGGTTGCTCGAACAGCCGGTTCTTCTGGAGCATTGTGCTGCCTCTGTCCAAATCCATCATTGCCGTTATGGTGTTGTACCATGTGGTCGGTTTCTGGAACGGTTTTTTCGATGCCTTGATTTATTTGAACGACGAGGCCAAGTACCCGCTTCAGCTGGTGCTGCGCAATATTCTTGTCCAGAACCAGGTGAACTCCGGCATGATGATCGATGTGGAATCCTATGCGGCCAAAATGCGCGTTACGGAGCTGATCAAATACGGCGTGATTATCGTATCCAGCCTGCCGCTTTTGATGCTATACCCGTTCCTGCAGAAGTATTTTGTCAAAGGCGTGATGATCGGCTCGATCAAGGGGTGAGGTTGGCCTCGACGATTGAAAGGGGGGATGTGCAGCGACAATATCGGCGCAGGGTATCCAGATCTGCTTCAGAAGCAACTTTTCTAGCAAGGATTCCAATGAGTGATAGTTCAAAAGGGAGGTTATGTAAACATGAAGTCTTTATTTAAAAGCGCAGGTATTCTTATTTTGGCGGGAGCATTTGTATTAAGCGGATGTTCGGGCGGCGGCGGGTCGAAAAACGCAGCGGAGAATCCGGATCAGGAGGCAAATTTCAATCCAACCGGCCTGCCGATCGTGAACGAGCCGGTAATCTTAAAGATGGTGTCCCCCAAAGCCGCATTGGCGCCGGAATATTCCGAAATGGAAATCTTCAAGCGTCTCGAAAAGGATACTAACGTGAAAATTCAGTGGGAGAACATCCCGGATACCGACTATGCCGAGAAGAAAAATTTGCTGGTGGCCAGCGGAAATTTGCCGGATGCTTTTTATGCCGCCGGACTCTCAGATTATGAACTCGTCAATTACGGAAAAGATGGAACGATCATTCCGCTGGAGGATTTGATCGATCAATACGCCCCCAACTTGAAAGCGCTTTTCGAACGCAGACCCGACATCAAATCGGCAATCACGGCGCCGGATGGTCACATCTATGGACTGCCGTCCTGGGAGGAGAATAATCTCGGGACCAACCCCTTCTTCCACGTGATCAACAAAGCATGGCTGGATAAGCTGGGGCTGAAAATGCCGGAAACCCTCGATGAGTACACGGAAGCGTTGGTTGCCTTTAAAACGCAGGATCCTAACGGCAACGGCAAGGCCGATGAAATCCCGTTAAGCTTCATGCACATGCAGTGGTGTATGGATATCGGCGGCCTATTCGGAGCTTTCGGACTTCCGGATAACATGGAGCATCGGATCGTCCGCGACGGAAAGGTGATCTTTACCGCTACGCAACCCGAATATAAAGAAGCTTTGAAATATTTTCATGAAAAGTGGTATAAGCAAGGCCTGATCGACCCCGAGTCCTTTACTCAAGATGCCGCGCAATATCTGGCTAAAGGCAAAACAACGGACGAAACGCTTGGCTCCTATATTTGGTGGGAAGTCGAGGAGGTTGTCGGGACAGACAGAAGCAAGGATTATGCTTTGCTGTCTCCGCTCAAAGGGCCTAACGGCGATCAATTGATCGGCCGCGGCAATGGAGGCGGTCCGGCACGCGGCGCTTTCGCGATCACTAAAGTCAACCGTTATCCCGAAATCACCATGAGATGGATCGACCAGCAGTATGAACCTTATATGGCGGCTCAAATTCACTGGGGCCCGCTGGATGTCGTTTTCGAGAAAGACGCTAACGGGAAATTGGTAAACCTGCCGCTTCCGGAGGGAACCTCCGCCGGTGAATTCCGGCAAAAAGTGGCTCCAGGTGCAGGCGGTCCCGGTGTCATTGCGATCGAAGATTTGGGGAAAGTCGTGGATTTGGAGCCTCGCGCTCAGCAGCGCGTGAAGGATTTGGAAAAGTACTACGATCCGTATATGGAAAAGGAGAACTATCCGAGCATCTTCTTCAACCCGGAGGAGTTGGACAAAATCAACAAGATCGAGCCTGAATTGCTCAAGTATGCGAACACTCAAAGAGGCAAGTTTATCGTGGATGGCGGCGTCGATGAGCACTGGGACAGCTATGTGAAGACGCTGGAGAAGATGGGCTTGAATGAGTTGATGGAGATTTATCAAGCGGGATTGGACCGCTATAACGAAAATTTAAAAAAATAAGCGATTAATGGATAGGTGGGAGAAGCTGTGCTTGATGTTATGACCATTGGGGAAGTGTTGATCGACTTTACTCCGGCAGGCCGGACGGCGGAAGGCAATGAGCAGTTTACATGCAACCCCGGAGGCGCTCCGGCGAACGTTGCGGCTGCACTGGCCCGTTTAGGAGCGAGCGCGGGGATGATTACCAAGGTTGGGAAGGATCATTTCGGAGCGCTGCTTCACGAGACTTTACTGAACAGCGGGGTTGACGTATCCGCGCTTTCGTTAACGGACGAAGCGAGTACAACGCTGGCCTTCGTCCACTTGGATGACGACGGAGACCGGTCGTTCAGCTTCCATCGGAAGCCGGGGGCGGATACTTTCCTGCGGCCGGGTGATGTCCCGTTCGATGAGATTGAAAAGTGCCGAATCCTGCATTTCGGTTCACTGTCGATGACCCATGAGCCGGCCCGCACGGCAACGCGAGAAGCGGTTGCTAAAGCGAAGGAAGCGGGAGTCCTGGTGTCATTCGACCCGAACCTCCGACTTGCGTTGTGGGACAGTAAAGAGGAAGCAAAGCAACACATTCTCTGGGGCTTGAACTATGCCGACATCCTGAAAATATCGGAGGAAGAGCTCAGCTTTATAACGGGGTCAACCGATGTGGAGAAAGGTTCGCTGATGCTGCGGCAGCAATTCGGCATTAACCTCATCGTTGTGACACTGGCGGAAAAAGGCTGCTATTACCGGCTGGCGGACGCTGACGGATATGTGCCTGGTTTTCGGGTGAAATCCATCGATACGACGGGAGCTGGCGACGCATTCTTGGGCTGCTTGCTGTATCGGATTCTGGACAGCGGAGTCCCATTGCATCTGCTGGAAGAGCAGCAAATCATCGGTATGCTGACCTTTGCCAATGCCGGCGGTTCGATCGTTACAACACGGAAGGGGGCTCTTCAGTCTATGCCAACCACAGAGGAAATTCATAAGCAGCTCGAGACAAAGACACGGAACGAGGATAAGTACAAACCGGGGTTTCACTTTTCACCCCCGTCGCATTGGATGAATGACCCGAACGGTTTAGTTTATTACGAAGGCGAATATCACCTGTTTTATCAGTATCATCCCTTCGGCAACAAATGGGGGCCGATGCACTGGGGACACGCGGTAAGTCCGGATTTGATCCATTGGGAGCATAGGCCGATCGCTTTGTTCCCGGATGAGCATGGGGCCATTTTCTCCGGGTGCTGCGTGGTGGACTGGAATAACAGCAGCGGACTATTCGAAGGTTCGCATGGTCTGGTCGCGATCTTCACCCATGCGGACACCTGCCCGAAGACAGGGCAGCCTCGCCAGCGGCAAAGCTTGGCTTACAGCCGCGACAAAGGGAGAACCTGGCACAAATACGAGGGGAACCCGGTTCTCGCCGAGGAGGACCTGATCGACTTTCGGGATCCGAAAGTGTTCTGGCATCCGCAAAGCGAGCGGTGGGTGATGGTGCTTGTGGCGGGAGACCATGCCCGTTTTTATGGATCGAAAGACTTAATTGAATGGACGCTGACCGGCGAATTCGGCAAAGGGGAGGGATCGCATGACGGCGTGTGGGAATGCCCGGATCTCTTTGCATTGCCGGTGGGTGACAGCGGACGCTCCAAATGGGTGTTGATCATCAGCATTGGGGATAACCCGTCCATTCCGGAGGGATCACGCACGCAATATTTTATCGGCGAGTTCGACGGAAATACGTTCATCAATGACAATCCGGCCGAGCGGATCCTGTGGCTGGATTACGGACGAGACAACTATGCGGGCGTGACCTGGTCGGATATGCCCGAGCAAGACGGGCGCCGTGTGATGATCGGATGGATGAGCAATTGGAAATATGCCAATGAGACGCCAACCGGAGCCTGGAGAGGCGCAATGACGCTGCCTCGGGTCTTGTCGTTGACGAGCCGCGGTGAGGGTGTGGTGCTGACGCAAATGCCGGTGCGGGAAGTCGAGCAACTGCGTAAGGCTTCGGAGAGCCGTGAGAATGTCACGGTGATGGCGGAAACGCCGTTTACGCTGCAGACGAGCGGCGATCTCCTGGAAATTGAAGCGGAGATCGATCTCCGGTCCGGGAACGGAGTTCAGATCCGATTGAAATCCTCCGGAGAGAGTGAGACGAGGATCGGTTATGATGCTGAGCGCGAGTGGCTATTCGTGGACCGCTCGAACTCGGGCTTGACCGATTTCCATCCGTCGTTCGCTTGTGAGCATGGGGCCAGACTGGCACCAGTCAATGGAAAAATTAAGCTTCATATCTGGCTGGATCGCAATGCGGTTGAGGTCTATGCGAATGAAGGACTCGTTGTGTTGACGGATCAGATTTTCCCCGATGCTCCGATCGAGCGTGTTTCGGTAAGCACAGGCTCAGGGCAGGTTATGTTGAACTCATTCCATATTCATGAGCTTAAGTCCGTTCCTTTTCCTAACGGTGCCGAAGAAAAGCCTTCAAGGGGGAATGACGCGTGAGCCAATGTATCGACAATCGGGGGCTAATGATGTATTGGGCTTTCGACGAAGGAAGAGGGGACAGCGCTCTGGAGAGCCTGTCCCAATCCCGGGATAATATTCAATACGTATTGAAGCAAGCGGCGTTTGCCGAACCGCGCGATCCGCAATGGAGACAGGGCGTAATGGGCAGCGGGCTCCTGTTCGACGGTTACTCGACTTATGTTGCCCATTCCTTAAAGGAGGACGATTCCGACGAGGAGACGGCATACCTTTCAGCGCTGAGCATTGGAGTATGGGTTGCGCCCCGTTCGTATGAATGGGGGGAGGGAGGCAAGCTGGCCGCGATCGTCAACCGTTACAACAGGGAGAGCAAGCAGGGATATCTGCTTGGCATGTTCCGTCACGGCACTTGGTCCTTTCAACTTGGGCTCGAGAGCGGCGAATGGAAAGAACTTTGGTCCCCCGACGGCTATGAACTGCCCAAAAATGAATGGTCTTACGTAAGTGCGGTGTTTGATGGGAACCAGGGCGAAATGAAGCTGTATCTGAACGGCAGCGAAATCGCTTCGGCTTCCTTGCCGCAAGGTTCCCGTCTGGCCGAGGCGTTGGGCACGGAGCTGCTCATCGGCAAAAACAATCACAGCAGCCGGTTGGCGAGAGCCTTCAACCTGCACATGTTCAGCGGAATGATCGATGAGCTTAAGATCTACCATCGGGCCCTCAGCGCGGAGGAGGTGGCCGCCGCTTATCGGGAAGTGTTGGATTCGATCCATGGAGGCGCCCATCCGTCCATAGAATACGATGAGATC
Organism: Paenibacillus apis; assembly: GCF_018333295.1. NCBI lineage: Bacteria > Bacillati > Bacillota > Bacilli > Caryophanales > Paenibacillaceae > Paenibacillus > Paenibacillus apis. The sequence continues at coordinate 26,004 of NZ_BORS01000025.1, read as the reverse complement.
AAGCTGGACAGAACACCCCTGCTGTCGGATCGGCACCGGCCGCAATACCATGTCAGCCCGCCGGCCCATTGGATGAACGAACCCCATGCGCCCATCTATTTTGAGGGGAAATATCATTTGTTCTATCAGCATAACCCGCTGGGCCCCTTCTTTCATCATATCCATTGGGGACATTGGGTCAGCGAGGATCTGGTGCATTGGCGCGACCTTCCCGTAGCGCTTGCGCCGGAGAAGGATGGACTTGCGCCGGACGGGATCTGGTCGGGCAGTGCGACCTATGATGCGGACGGCCTGCCGGTCCTGTTCTTTACGGCGGGAAATGACAGCGCTTCGCCAAACCAAAGCGTGGCGCTTGCCCGCAGCACTTATACTCAGGATGGAGATTCGGATCTGGTTCATTGGGTGAAGCATCCGGAGCCTTTGATTGTGCAGAAGAAGGGCATGGGCGCCTTCGGCGATTTCCGGGATCCCTTTGTTTGGAAGGACGATGACGGCTGGTATGCCCTGGTCGGATCGGGAATCGAAGGCGGCGGCGGGGCCGCCCTGGCGTTCGCCTCACAAGATATGCTGAATTGGACGTACAAAGGCCCGTTTTATCAAGCGGATCTGCAGAAGTTTCCTTATCTTGGCCCGATCTGGGAGCTTCCCGTCTTTCTTCCTCTTGGTGCCGACAAGCAAGGGGTGGACAAACATCTTCTGTTGGTCAGCCCGGTGGGAAAGGGGGCGGATGTGGAGGTGTTCTATTGGATCGGGCAGCTCGACAAGGAAAATCTGACCTTCGTTCCCGATCAGGAGGAGCCGCAATTGATCGACGTCGGCGATTTCCACTTTACCGGCCCGAGCGGAATGGCGGATCCGAAAACCGGCAGAAACATCATCTTTACGATCGCCCAAGGCGACCGGACGCCCGAGCTGGAGTATCAATCGGGTTGGGCCCATAACGGCGGCTTGCCGCTCTGCGTCTATTTGCGGGAGGACGGACGGCTGGGAATCGAGCCGATCCAGGAATTGCAATCGCTGCGCGGGGAGAAGCGGCTGTCACTTCGGGACAAGTCGCTCGCCGAGGCGAATGCACGGCTCCGGGAGATTCAGGGCGACATGCTCGAGATTCAATTGGAAATCGAGCCTGACAGCGCCCGGCAATTCGGAATCAAGCTCCGGCGCACTCCGGATGGAGAAGAAGAAACGCTGCTGTATTATGATGCGAAGCAATCGATGCTCCTGGTCGACCGGACGAAAACGACGCTGCATCCGGGGGAAAGATGCGGAGGGATCCAGGGCGGCAAGCTGGAGCTGGCGGCCGAGAATTTGAAGCTTCACCTTTATCTGGACCGTTCCATGGTTGAAGCTTATGCCAACGGATTGAAAAGTTTGACAACCCGCGTATATCCGAGCCGCAAGGATGCTATGGGGCTGGAGATCTGGGGAGACGGCGATCTGATGGTAAGGTCGCTGGAAGTATGGGATATGCAGCCGATTTGGCAAGAAGGGAGAGCCTGACATGAATTCAGCAGAACCACAATCTTATTCCTATCAAGACCTTGTTCGCCGATTATATGATCTCGAAGCCCTGGCGATACCGCCGCAGGCCGGGGAGAAATCGGGGTGTTTCTCAAGCTATGACCGAAGCTCTGCCTATAATGCCGAGACGGGTCTGTACGAGAACTGGGGAGCCAATGATGACGGGGGAGGTTACCTTCGCAAAGAGGGAGACAGCATTGTCGCCATGGAGCTTGACGGACCCGGCGTGATCTGGCGAGTGTGGTCCGCGCTTCCCGAAGAGGGGCATATTCGGATTTTTGTGGATCATGCCGATACCCCCGTGATGGATCAGCCTTTCCGGGATTATTTCGAGAAATTCAATCAAGAAGGACCGCCGGCCAATTTTCCGAATCTGTCGCCTACGTTATCCCGCGGCAGAAACTGCTTTATTCCGATCCCTTTTCAACAACATTGCAAGGTGCTGCTGGATGAAGGCTGGGGTGCTTACTACCACATCACGTATACCGTCTTTCCTGTCGGGGTCAGGCTGCCTTCCTTTGACGGCAGCTTCGACAAGGAGTCGGCCATTGCGTTGGCCGAAGCTGACCGGATTTTACAGCAAAGGGGAGCCCGTTCTTTTGTGAAAGAGGAGGGGCTATCCGACGAAACCATTACGGTAACCGTACCGGCAGGCGGTAAAGCCGTGCTATTTGATAAACAAGAGGCCGGCGCGATCTCCATGATCCGGATCAGAACGGACCTTGGACGAAAGAGCGAGGAACAGCAGCGGATGTTGGCCAGACAATTAACCCTATCGATGAAATGGGACAATGAGACAACCCCTTCGGTATGGGCCCCATTGGGCGATTTTTTTGGCAGCGCACCCGGGATCAAGCCGTACCGTTCTCTGCCCCTGGGGATGAATGAGCATGAAATGTACAGTTATTGGTACATGCCGTTCTCGGAAGGTGCGAGGATTGAAATTGAAAACGAGGGAACGGAAGCATGCGAGCTTCAGGCGGATATCCGGTATTCACCGCTGCCAAAATCTCACGCGGAAAACCTTCTGCGTTTTCATGCCAAATGGCACCGGGATCAATATTTGGATCTGGATGCGGAGCGATTCCAGGAAGAAGGGGATCGCTGGCCGGATTGGCCTTTGCTGCTGACGAAAGGCCGGGGAAGATTCTGCGGTGTCCACCTGCATGTAAACAATACCTGGGAGAGACCGGCTGAGGAGGCCGAAACCTGGTGGTACGGGAAATGGGACCGAAAAACAATCGACTGGTGGTGGGGAGAAGGAGACGAAAAGTTTTTTGTGGATGGCGAGTCCTTTCCGTCCACATTCGGAACGGGCAGCGAGGACTATATCGGTTATGCCTGGGCGGCCGAACCGCCGTTCCCGATGTTCGACAGCGCTTACGCCTGTCAGCCGTTTATCGAAACGGATGCGAACGGACATACCTCGGTCAGCCGGTTCCACATTGGTGACAATATCCCTTTCATGAACTCTTTTGAAGGATATATCGAGAAATATAAAGGGAATCATTGGGGGGTCAACAACCGCTGTTTGTATGCCGCTACCGTTTACTGGTACCAGGAGCGGGGGACAAGCGATGCGTATAGGCCTGTTTCGTTGAATGACCGCATGGACCACTTGAAACTTGGGGAGGAAGGAAGATGAGAGAATTTTTCTATCGGCCGGACAACGCTTGGGTCGGAGACGTAATTCCCTATTATGAGGACGGGGAATTCAAGCTGTTCTACTTGCACGGCTGGCGGGAGAATTACCAGGAAGGTCTTGACCATGGCTGGTATCTGGTCGGAACGAAGGATTTTGTGAATTATCGGGCGGACGGAGCCTGTAAAATCCAGGGCGGCACCGGCCATGTTCTGAAGGTGGGTGGGACCTATCATATGTTCTACTGCATCTTTCCTCCGGGCAAACAGCTGGTCTGCCATGCGGTCAGCAGCGACTTGAAGACTTGGGAGCCGATTCCGGAGCATACCTTTGCCGCAGATGACCACATCTATGAATTGTCGGATTGGCGCGATCCGTTTGTGTTCTGGAATGAGGAGGAAGGGCAGTACTGGATGCTGCTTGCGGCGATGGCGAAAGGCCCTACGAATCGAAAAGGGTGTACTGCGCTGTTATCATCCAAGGACCTGAATACCTGGGAGTACCGCGAACCCCTCTATGCGCCGAATTTGCACGTAGGGGCTCATGAATGTCCTGACTTATTCCGGATCGGAGATTGGTGGTACTTGATCTATTCATCTTATACGGGACGGTTTGCAACCTTCTACCGGATGAGCCGTTCCCTGGAGGGACCGTGGCTGGCCCCCGGGGAGGATACCTTCGACGGCCGGGCTTTCTATGCGGCGAAATCGGTGTCCGACGGGAAGAAACGTTATTTGTTCGGATGGAATCCCACGAAAGACGACGATTTGTTCGGGTGGAATCCTCCGAAATCTCGGGGGCAGGACTACCACACCTGGGATTGGGGCGGGAACCTGATCGTCCATGAAATCGTTCAGCGCCCGGACGGCACGCTTGGCGTGAAAGTGCCGGATACGGTGGATGCGGCATTTTCGCAGCCGCTGCCCGTACAATATCAAGGGATCACAGGAGAGTGGACCATTGCGGATCAGTCGCTTTCGTGCGACTCGCCATATGGCTTTGCCGGCTGCGCGAGCCGGGAAGAGCTGCCAGAGCAATGCAAGATTTCAGCTCGCATCTCCTTCTCCAGGGAGACTCAAGGGGTTGGATTGATGCTCCGAACCGAAGACACGTTGGATGAGGCCTATTACGTTACCCTGGAGCCGCAGCGGAATCGCCTTACGTTCCGCGGGAAGATCATGCAATCGGAAGAAGGCGGAAAGACGTTCCCGTATGAGGTTGAGCTGGAGCGTCCGATCGAGCTGGTTCCAGGTCGTCATTACGAGATCAAAGTGTTTATCGACGGAACGATCTGCGAAATTTACGTGGATGAGAGCATAGCGATGAGTGCGAGAATGTATGACATCCCTCGGGGTAAGCTTGGCTTGTTTGTCAGTCAGGGACATGCCGAATTTAGCGAAGTGCGGATTGATGCCAGATTGGTGGGGTAAAAACAGCCCGGGTCGGTAAATAGCGATCCGGGCTGTTTTGCGTCAAGAAGCTTGGCTAATGGGAGCATAGTATGTATTTTCTGATGGTTAGTACATCCAGTCGATATGGTATACTATCAAGTGATCAATCTCCAAATCAGATCCATACATTGCTCATTAAGAGGTGTAACAGGTATGAAAAAAGAACTGACGTCAATCAAGCAGACGCGGCTGAACACTATTTTGGATGAAGCGACCAAGCTCCTAATCAAGAAGCCGAATGCTTCCATGCACGAAATTGCCGAATCCGCCGGAATCGGTATCGCAACGCTGCACCGGTATGTTGAGAGCCGGGAGCAATTGATGATTTTCTTGGGGCTTCGTGCGATCGAGGTCGTCAGCGAGACGATGAAAGAGATTCGGCTGGATGAAGAGAACTGTGAAACCTTCATTCCGGAGCTGATTGAAGCCTTGATACCACTCGGAGACAAAATTTATTTTCTGGCCCATGACGCTACTGTCAATTATAATCGGGAGATTGAGGAAGAGGATCAGAAATTACGGGAGCCTGTGCTGCGTGCGGTCGGTTTGCTGCAGCAGAAGGGGTATTTTCGCCAGAATGTAGACAAAAACTGGATTGTCAATGTCCTGTATTCACTTCTGTTCCTGACTTGGCAGCAGGTCGTAGACGGGGATATCGCCAAAAATTCCGCAGCTGCCTTGGTTGTGGATACGTTTTATCACGGATTTAAGAGGCATTAAATGACAATTTTTCTGCGTATTGCTGGCGGGTCTCCGTTGGGAGAAAGTTGACTGACGCTCTGTAATGATATAATTTAGTATCAAAAGATTTGTTTTACTATCACATAATCGTGAAAAACTATCTGTTTGTTTTAATTAAATCTTGAAAAGTGGGGATGTGCATGTTCATTCAAAATGCAATGGGAAAAGTCAATATTTCAAAACAAATAATCGCCAAGATCATTGGCATAGCTGTAAATGCGACTAACGGTATCATATGCACGTCAACCGGAGTTGTCGGGAAAATCACGAATTGGTTAGGCGGGAACCGTATACAAAATGGAATCGAGTTAAAGGAAACCGACAGGGGATTGGATATTCACTTATGCGTAACTGTTCAACACCGGTTGAAAATGCCGGAAGTCTGCAAGGTACTGCAATCTAATGTTCGGGAGGCCGTTGAGAAATTTACCGGATTAAGCATCGGCTCCATCAATGTAACTATTGTGGGGGTATCCGTCAAATGATCTCGGTAGAAAATGCAACCACCATCCTAAAGGCCGATGCGCGGTCGGTGATCGGCGCCAGGCTTAATCAAATGGCTTTGGAATATATGGCGTACACATTAGCCGGGTCCGAGAAGAAGAGCGTCGTTTCCGGTACTTTCCGCAAGCTGTGGAAGGGGAGTGAGAATCGCTTCAGTCATCAATATGCCTTTGAGGCAAGGGTCAACGGACAGACATTAGGAATAATCACATGTTATCCGGTCCGGGTGTTGAGACGCCTGGCATGGCCCACCTTTGAACAGTTGCTTGCTTATCGAAAATGGGGACTTATTGGTTATAGTCTTCGGCACGTTACATCGCTATATTCAATGATCACCCTGAAAGAAGGTGAAGATGACGAATTCCACATTGGTACAATCGCTTCTTTACCGAAAAGCAGAGGTTTGGGTATAGGTTCGCGGCTGCTTGCGTTTGCGGAGAAACAGGCCATTTTACAAGGATTTATCAAATGTTCCCTGACTGTAAAGAAGGAAAACGAACTTGCGTTTAAATTATATAACCGTATCGGCTACCAAATTGCGGGGGAAATCAACAAGCCTGCTTTTTCGTTGTACCGGATGGTTAAAGTGCTTGTGTGACAGCATGGAGGGGGCTAAACACACCTTAGCTATACACCAGATGACAAAGCAACGAGCAAGGGTTCTTATACCCCCTGCTCGATCTTGTTGTATAGTCTTCCTTAAGCACATTCGCAAATCAGCTAGTTCGCCGCACCATCAGTTCCGTAGGGAACACTTCTTCGACGGGATCGAGGCGCTGGCCGTCGGTTTCAATCGACTCTATCATCAGCTTGGAAGCGGCTGCGGCCAATTCGTTGATCGGGTGGCGAATGGTCGATAAGCTCAGCAGTTCGGAAACGGTCGGCATATCGTCGATGCCTAACACGGCGAGTTGTTCCGGGACGGCCAGCTCCAAATCCTTGCAGGCCTTTAAAGCCCCGATGGCGGAAATATCGTTCAAACAAAACAACGCCTGAGGCAGTTGGCTGCTTTGAGCCAGGTTGACCACGGTATCGTATCCGAATTTCTCCGTCATATCGCCCGTCAACACGGTCGTCAGCCTGCCATGCTGCTGCAGGGCCTCGCTCGCTCCGTTCAGCCGGTCGTCGAATCCGGGAACCTGCCCGTGCGGATACGTCAAAATGATCAAATTATCATAGCCGCGGGACAACAAGTGGTTCACCCCGGTTTGGCCGCTTTGGAAGTCGTTGACGCGCAGCACGTGCGCTCCATAGGACAAATTGTGGCGTCCTACCGTAATGACTGGCACGCGCAGATCCATCAATTTAGGCATGAATTTTTCCGTTTCCAATGTGGCCTTGACGATAATTCCATCGACCATCTGGACGTTCATAAAGATTTCTTCAAAGTCCAGCAGGATGATTTTATACCCCAAGGCCTTTAGCTGCTGCTTGATGACTTTGGCGAAGTGGAGAAAGTATAAGTCTTCAAAATAACCGTCCCCGTCATAGATACTATCGGACAAAACAAGCCCGATCGTATGCATTCTGCCGGTAATCAGGCTTTTGGCCACAGGGTTGACTTGATACCCCAGCTTTTTGATCGAGAGACGGATTTTCTCCCTTGTCCCCGCACCCATTTTCTGAAAGTTGCCGTTTAGAAAATGGGAGACCGTCGCGGGCGATACGCCCGCGTCTTTGGCGACTTGAACCAAGGTAACCCTTTTATTCGTCATGTTTCAAACCTCTGTTTCTTTATGTTTTACGAAGTTTCTCTGAGTTAACGCGGGCGTCTGTCCAGCACGCCGGGCAGCTCGGGAAACGCTTGATGCGGCTCGGTCTGATACCAATAGGATACGGAGCTCACGTCATCGCTTCTTTCGAACAAAGCTTTCCCGTCATGTCCGATCTGTTGAACCGTGACTCGCAAATCCTCCTCAAACAAAATGGGGTCAAGTATATGCCAACGATAGAAGCCGCGCATCGGACAAGCCGCTCCATCGTAAATATGCGCTCTTGTCGTATCTGTTACCGCAAAATACGGAAAACCCATAAATGGGGTGGAGTACGTCTGCTCATGAACCGGGTTGCCGTTGTCGGGTTTTACAAATCCCCAGGCGCCGCCGAAGTAATCCTCTGCTCCCGTTCCGCAAATCGTCGGCCAATCCCGGTCGCCGTCGAGGTAAAATTTCACTTCCCCTTCGCCGTACCAGTACCGGGACAGGGAGGTCCAGGCAATATAGGTGCCGATATATTTCCCTCTTCCTTTAATTCCATCTATAATCGTATAATCCTGCTTAAGCTTGGTCGGATTTTCCCGGCGGAATTGAGCGTGGAAATATTCTGTATCCTCCGGAAGCTCATCGACCAGCATGTAATCGAATTGATAAAAGAAGGCTTCAATTTCCTGAGGATGTTCATTCGTAATGGTTACTTTGGCCGCTTTTCCGAAAGGCATCGCAAAGTAACTGTTCATGCCGCCGACCGGATTGACCACAATCGGCATGGAGTTGACGACCGCTCTGGCGCCAAAGCCGTTGCAGAAGAAATCGCCTAATGGAACTTCCACGGACGGAGCTTCCTCGCCATCCCAATACATCCGCAGCACCAGGTCGCGCAATACGAACCAGCCGGATTCGGTCTGATCGGTTACGGTCATCCAGATATGCTGGATGATGCCGGGACCCTCGATATCGACGAGCGTCGCGGTCTCGCCCTCAGCGAGCGAGATGAAGGCCTTGCCTTTCCGGGCCACTCCTAACGGGCCGGCCGCTTGTCCGCCTTCGCCCTTCAAGCCGTGCGGATTTTCCGCGGTAATCGCTCGGCTTCTTCCTTTCATTCTGCCAAAAAGCTGATTCATCGATTGCATGGGTATCTCTCTCCTTGTCTCTTATCCTTTGACTGCACCGTCGGACACACCGGCCATCACGTACTTGTTCAGGAACAGATAAGTGATGATAATCGGAACAATGCTGATACAGATGGCCGCAAACGTCTGGCCCCAATCCGTCGCGCCGAACGCCCCGATAAAATCCTGGAGCCCGACGGCGATCGTTTTGTATTGCTTGTCATTCGTAAAGGTGTTGGAAAAAATAAAATCGTTCCAGATGAAGATGAAATTGATTGAGGCGACCGTGACCGTCGTGTTGATGGTCAGCGGCGAAATGATTTTATAAAACACCTGATAGATATTACATCCGTCGATAGTGGCGGCCTCAATCAATTCATTCGGTACGTAGCTGTAAAAGCTGGTGAAGATCAAAATCGACAACGGCAGGGCAAAGCCGACTTGCGGCAGAATCAATGCCAGGTAGGAGTTCAGCATCCCGTAGTCTTTGTACATGATAAACAGCGGGATTAAAGTCACCTGAATCGGGATCATGATGCCGATCGTAAAGAACAAAAGCAGCTTTGAATTCAGTTTGAAATTCATTTTGACGAGCGCAAAACCCGCTGTTGCGCTGAGGAAGACAATCAGTGCCAGACAGCTGAAGGTCACGATAGCGGTATTTTTGATATACAGCAGCAGGCTGCTTTCACTGAACACGTCGGCGTAGTTGGCGAAAGACCATACGGTGGGTAGCGAAAACGGCTTGGTCGTCAACTCGATGCTCGACTTGAAGCTGGACAACAGCAGCCAGATCACCGGATAAATTTGCACGATCAAAATCGCGATAACGATAAAATACAGCAGGAAGGATAAGGCCGTTTTTTTGGATCGCATATTATGCGCCTCCTTTCCTGGAATTAAAGATACTCCGGATGATCAGGACGGCAAGCAGGCTTTCGAGAACGATAAAGACAGCGATCGCGCTCCCGTAACCGTATTGGATCGTGGAGAATGCTTTTTTGTACATATAGGTCGTGACCAGCTCGGTCGACGAACCCGGCACGCCGATGATATAAGGGATATCGAAGCCGCGCAGCGCGCCGGTGGTGCACATGATCAGCGCCAGACTCAGCACGTGCTTGATGCTCGGCAGCTTGATATAACGGATTAACTGCCACCCGTTAACGCCGTCGATGGTGGCGGCCTCCTCGATTTCTTTCGGGATGGCGATCAGCGCCGCGTAAAAGATCACCATGTACATCCCGGTAAAACGCCAGCCTTCGGGAATAGAGACGGCGATCAATGCGGTGTGCGGGTCGGATAACCAGGCGTTTTGCAGATGACCAAGCCCGATCCACTCCAGAAACATGTTGAGCAGGCCTAGCGGCTGCAAGGAATAGAAGTTACGGAACATCTGGGCGATGGCGACGGTGACCACGACAGCCGGCAAGTAATATAACGTTCTGAAAACGCCGGCCCCTTTTTTGACGTATGAGATCAACAGCGCGAAAAACAAACCGATGAACACTTGCATCAACACGACGATGACAACGTAGATCAGATTGTTTTGCACGGAGTTCCAGAAGTAAGGGTCTTGAAACATTTTGATATAATTGCCCAGCCCGATGTATTTGGCGTCCTTAATGCCGTTCCAATCTTGAAAGCCGTAGTTCAGCGACTGGATGATAGGAACAAACACAGTCCCCAAATAAAAGAGCAGGGCGGGAGTGACAAAGACCAACCATGCCTTCTTATCTTTGAGTACATTCATGTGGAATCTCTCCATTGATTCAGATTGACAAACTTAGGTGGAAAAGTCCCCGCCCGGACCATGGGCGGACCGGGCAGGGGGACAATTTGTATCAGCGCGTAACTGATTTAGTTGCCCGCGTTTTGGGCGATAGTGTCGTCGACTTGTTTGGCGAACTCTTCCGGAGTCATGCCCCCCATGGCCAATTTCATGATCAAATCGCTCATGACGGAGTTCGTATTGGCATCCAGCAACGTATCCCAAGGCTTGGCAAATTCCGAACCGTAGTTGTCCATATCCTGTTTGATCCGCAGGAACAGCTCGGAGAATTGGGACTCGTCTTCAATCGTGAATTTCAGCGGGGACATCTGCTGTTTAGCCACGTAGACGTCGCTGTAATTGTTCAGGACGAAGCTGAGGAAGTCCTTGGCGGTTCCTTCAAATTTGTCGGCGGTCGCCGCCAGGCCGATCCCGCTGTTGCCGAAAAATTCGTTATCCGGCGTTTTGGCGCCTGTCATCGTCGGCAGGTAGAAGTAGTCGACGTTCCCCTTCATGTTATCCGGCAGATTTTCGTCCACGAAGGACGGAATTTCCCAGGTGCCCATGCGGTACATGGCAGCTTCGCCGTTAAGGAACATGTTGAGTGCAGTCGTGTAATCCGTCGTGGCGAATCCTTGCTGGAAGTACTGGCCGATATCGGAGACGAAGTTCGCCGCTTGCATGCCGGTTTCGTCGGCCATTTTAGCCTCGCCCTGGCTCAGATTGCGGGCAAATTCGTTCCCGGTGGCGCGGAACGGAATCATCGCCGCATAGCGCAACACGGGCCAGACATCCACGCCGTCAACGGCGATCGGAGTGATGCCCTTCTCTTTAAGTGACTTGCTGACGGCAAGCATATCGTCAATCGTTTTCGGAACAGATAGATTATTGTCCGCGAAGATTTGCTTATTATACCAAGTCATCTCCAAATGATATTCCAAAGGGAGAAGATACAGGCTGCCATCGGGCAGCTCCTGGTATTTCAGCGCAGGTTCATAGAACTGATCATACAGGCCCTGCTCGTCCAGGAATTGCTTCATATCAACCAGCATGCCGGCTTCCGCCAGTTCCTGGGCGTAGGGATCGGCGTCCGTATCGATAAATTCCGGAACCTCGCCGGAAGCGACGAGCGTTCTCAGCTTGGTCAAATACGAAGGTCTGTCGGCTGTCACCTGGATATCCAGCTTGAAGCCGGGATGTTCCTCGGCATAACGGTCCGCCAGCTCCCGAACGGTTTGCACGATCGCCCCGTTCTCTGGCCGGGCTGTCAGCCAGGTAATCGTTTTACCCGTGCTGACTGCGGATGAATTCCCCTGATCCTTGGCGTCGTTTCCGGTGTTCTTGTTTGCTGAGCCTCCGCAGCCTGCGAGAGCGGTTGCAAGCAAAGCGGAAATAACGATAAGAGAGAAGAGCTTAAACTTTCGGTTGTTTTTTGCCATTTCATAACCCCCATTATGGATTTATCTTTAAAAATCTCATGGAGAGACTTTTAAATTCGCAATAGATTAACGTATTTCCGCCGTCTTGATCTTGATGTTTTGAACTTTAACGGTACCTTCATTGGCATAAAAACCAAGGTAGCCGGTTTGGAAGTTATAGATCCGCGTGGTCATCGCGACCATATCGTTAACGTAAAGGCATAAAATATCGTCCTCTAAAATCAGCTTGACGTGGATTTGTTCATGCTCCGCAAAGCGGAACGGACGCTCCAATTCGATCATTTGCGGTCTGTCGCCGGCGATTTGCCATTGGAAGAAGCCGGGCTCGGTTCTGGGCCACATATCGAAAGCAATCCGGTTGTGGAACGGATCGAATTTGATGAAATAGCCGGTGTCGAGCGCCTTGTCAGTGCGCAGCGCGATGCCGAAATCCTTGACCTCACTCCAGTCCGTAAACGCGGCTTCGATCAGAACCTGGGCAGGAAGATCATTCAAGACCCGGTAAGCCAGTCCATCGGGAGAAGCCAGTTCGAAGCGGCGGCCGTCCTGGCGGCAGTTGCTTTCCGCTTGAGGAAGGAGGTCGGTCTCGGTATTAAAATGCTCATAGATGGCTTGGGGCATCCTGACAAGCAGATCTCCGCCATCATTTTGGTAAATTTCATGCACGACCAGGGTTCCGGCCCATTCCCAATCGCCGTAGTCACTTGACCCTTGCTTGGAAGGGACCCAGCCGAACGCGTACCTTTGCCGCCCGTCCGAAGCCGTTTTCGCCGCGTAAAATCCTCTGCCGTCAAAGGTGTCCGGAATCGGGGAAGTGTACTGACCCTTGCTGCTCTTGCTCTTCTTATAATGCGTGACGAACTTCTCGCTGAACGTCGAGTAGACCAGGTAATGCCAGTCTCCCATTTGAAAATAATCCGGACATTCCATCGTGATATACTTGTCCGGATCGTAGAACGGTTCGCGATAACTCCAGTTCACGAGATCATCCGAAGCGAGGAGGGCGATGCAACCGCCTCTCTTCTCGGAGGAGTTCATTAACCTGGAGGTCACGAGCATCCAGTACTCTTGCCGTTCGTCGTTGAAAAACACGAACGGATCGCGCCAATCGAACTGCTCGTAGATCACCCCGTCGCCATACAGCTTGAAATCGGCATCCTTCGTCCAATGAATTCCGTCGGTGCCGGCGGCCTTCAATACAACCTGCAAGGGCTTGCCGTCTACGCTGAACTCGGCGTTGGGATTGTGCCCGGTATAAAAAAGGTGGTACAAGCCGTCTTGGTCCTTGATCACGGAACCGGTATAAGCGTTGCGGTCCGGCTCGGTTTCGCCGCCGTTTGGCAGCGCGACCCCGTAATTTTCAAAATCCAGGCCGTTTTTGGTGGTGATCAGGTTCCACGTCGTATGATTTCCGTAATCGCCTCCTGCTCTTTGATCATGGAGATAGTAGAGCTTATACTCTCCACGGTCATAGAACGGAATGACGTCTCCAACCCATCCGTCTTTCGGTTTGTAAAATACTTTTTTCATCTTGTCATCTCCATTTAGTAAAACGTTTTACAAACACATAATAGCATAATTTATTTTATTGTCAACGGTTACATTTCAAGTATCAATGAGTTACATTGTTAGAATTCATTATATGCAAAAGTTATTATGGTAAAACGTTTTTCAACATAGTAAAATAATGTGGAAGCACTTTCAGTTAAAGCGTATGCTTCCGAAGCGAGTTTTGTCGAAGATCATTCAGGAAGTAACGCTCAGAAAACTTTGAGGAGGAATTAATTTATGCGAATCGGTGCGATTGAAGCAGGAGGCACGAAATTTATATGCGGGGTCGGAAATGAACAGGGGGAAATTCTCGAACGGATCAGCTTTCCGACGGAAGCGCCGGAGACCACGTTGGAGCAAGCGGTTACGTTTTTTCGGGACAAGGGCGTTGAGGCGATCGGTATCGGGTCCTTTGGCCCGATCGATCTGGATCGTTCCAGTCCCGCCTACGGGCGGGTGACCACGACGCCGAAGCCGGGATGGGCAGGGTTTGACTTCGTCGGGTATATGAAGCGCTTCTTTCCGGTGCCGGTCGGTTTCGATACCGACGTGAACGCGGCGGTTTTCGGCGAGGCGAAGTGGGGCGCGGCCCAGGGACTGGATAGCTGCGTTTACTATACGATCGGGACGGGTGTCGGCGTTGGGGTGTATGCGGAAGGTAAATTGGTGCACGGTCTGGTCCATCCGGAAGGGGGGCATGTCTTGACTCGTCGGCACCCGGAGGACCCTTTCAAAGGGGTTTGTCCTTTTCATGGGGACTGCCTGGAGGGGATGGCCAGCGGACCCGCAATCGAAAAGCGCTGGGGAGTAAAAGGGAGCGAATTGCCGGATGATCATCAAGCATGGGAGATGGAAGCTTTCTATCTGGCTCAAGCCCTTTCGGGAGTCATCCTGCTGCTGTCGCCGAAAAAAGTGATTCTCGGCGGCGGGGTCATGCATCAGAAGCAGTTGTTCCCGTTAGTCCGCAAGCTAGTGGCCCGGAACTTAAACGGCTATGTGGTGGCTCCGGACATTCTTGACGAAATGGACAATTACATCGTACCCCCGGGCCTGGGCGATAACGCCGGATTATGCGGTGCCCTTGCGCTCGGAATCGAGGCTGCTAAATAACGTTTCTAACACCGTTGTTTTTTCTTCATGCCGAGTTTCTATCTTGACTGCGAAAGGGGAGGGATATGATGTATCACGTGCTGGTAGCGGACGATGAGCCGCGCCACCGCCGCGGCATCGCGGAGATGATCAAGACCTATCGGCCGGATTATCGGTTGTTTATGGCCAGGGACGGAGGGGAAGCCTTGCGCATTGCCCTGGATAACCGGATTGATATTCTTTTTACGGATATTCGCATGCCCCATATGGACGGCCTTGCGTTGATAGAGCACTTACGAGCGCGCGGCGAATCGATGAAAATCGTCATCCTCAGCGTGTACGGGCACTTCGATTACGCCAGGCAGGCGCTTAAGCTCGGCGCGTTCGATTACTTGCTCAAACCGCTGGAATCCAAAGATATCGCGGAAATGCTGGACAAGCTAGACGCTGCGATCGAAAAAGAACAGCTAAGCGTTCAAGACCGGGTGCAGCTCAAGGAGAAGCTCAGTTCGGCCATCCCCGTCTATGAGCAGCATCTGTTTAGCCTTTGGCTGCGTTCGGCCGCGAATGAAGACCAGCTTCGGGAAATCGAACGGCGGGTGCCGCAGGGACAGGCCGGGTTCGTCCTCGTTGCCAAGTTTTCCAGACCCGAGATCGATGAGAAGTATCGGGGCGAGGAATTCGCGGAAGTGAAGACCAGCCTCAAGGGTTGGATGAGCCAAGTGACCGAACCGATCGGTCCGGCTCTATCCTTTTACCTTGACGGTGACGAGCCTATGCTTGTCTCCGTCATTGCACCCGCGCATTCCCTGGAATGGCTGATGAAGAGAGAGGCCGAGCAGTTAACCCGATTCATCGAACAGATTCGCCAGGAATTCGGGCTTACTCTATCCATCGGCGTGGGTGACGGCGTCGCTGATCTATATCGCGAAGCGCCCCGTTCCTTCAAGCAAGCTTTGCATGCGCTGGACTACGCGTTTTACTGCGGCGGCGGGAAACTGATCGTCAATTACGAAATCGCTTACAATCCGTCCAAGCCGTCGCTGGAGTTGATTCCCGCCGATACCGGAATCGCGGCCGCCGTGGCGAACCGGGACCGGGAGATGGCGCTGGAGGCCTTGAACTTGTTGATCCGGCAGCTGTTGGATGGCGACTACCCTTCTCCCGCTCACTTGAAGCACAGTATTCTGTACGTGCTGGTGAACCTGGTCAAAGCCAGCGAAGCGTCCATACGGAGCGAGGAAGCCGGCAATTTCATTTCCGAGATGGAATTTCAGATTCCCGCTTGCCGGGCGCTTGAGGAAGTCAAGGAGAAAGCCGGCTATTATTTGCATCGGATCATCGATAGCATCGAGAGCCGGAAAAACAACAAAAATGAGCGGATCATTGCGATGTGCAAAGCATATCTCGCGGAGCATTACATGGAAGACCTGTCGCTGGAGCATGTCGCCAAACGGTTCTTTTTCAGCGCCGCCTACTTCAGCAGCTTTTTCAGGGCGCATACTTCGATGACGTTTACCGAATATTTGCTGCGGCTCCGAATGGATAAAGCCAAGGAAATGCTGAAGGACGGGACCCGAAAAATTTCCGAGGTTGCCCTAAGCGTGGGCTTCAGGGACGCGGGGTATTTCACCCGGATCTTCAAGCGGGAAACCGGCCTGTCACCGGAGGAATTCCGTAAGAAGGACCTGTTGTAGGTGACGCCCATGAGACTGAAAAATAAGCTGGTTTTATCCTACATCGTTTTGATAACGCTTCCCCTCGCGACCTTAGGGACAGGTGCTTTCTATGCCAGCAAAAATATCATGCTTAGGCTGGCCCGGGACAACGTGACGGAAATCGTGCACAAAAACAATCAAATTATCGACGAGCGGTTGAAAATCATTCAGGACGACAGCCTTTCCCTGATGGTCGAATGCGACCTGTTCCAAATTTTTAGCGGCCCCGCGCCTGCCCAAAGCGAACTGCTCACGACAAATAAGCGGGTTACGGAGATCTTGAACCGTTATTTCTCGCAATCCCGGGATTTGTATTCGGTGGAGCTTGTAACCCGCGCCTTCGTATACGGAAGCAAAGCGCGCAATACGTATCCGCCGGACCATTTTTACGAGTCCGGGCTATATCGGCAAGCCGCCGAACAGAAGGGGCGTTTGGCCTGGGTGCCGACGTATAATTACAGCTTGATGCATCAATTGCCGGATTTGGCCGGCGCCGATATCGAATACCGGTATTTATTTTCCGCCGTGCGGCAAATGAATCCTTCCTGCGTGCGGGGCGACACCATCGTGCGGGCCGGGGAAGGGACGGAGAAGCCGATTCTGGTGATGAATTTCCGGGATCATGTCTATGCCGATATTTTCCGGAACAGCGTTCAAATCGAGGGTGCGGTTTTTTTGGTGACCGGCACGGACGGCACGATTATTTCCCATGTGAACGCGGAACTCGTCGGAGATCAACCAAGCTTGCCTTGGCTGGGCGAAGTGCAAAATCGCGGCAGCGGATCTTCTTACGTGACGGTGGACGGAAAACGGATGCTCGCATGCTACGCGACATCCGCCATCACGGGCTGGACGTCGGTTGTACTCATTCCCCCCGGCGCGTTAACCCAAGATATCGCGCAGACGATCACCTTCTTTATCCTGACTCTTGGCGCATCGCTGCTGCTGCTTTCGCTGCTGTTCGCCTACCTGATTTCCATGCGGATTACCTCGCCGGTCCGCAAGCTGCTGCTCGCCATCAAACGGGTCGGCGGCGGGGACTTCAACGCTAAGATCAAGGTGGAGGGAAAGGACGAGCTGGGGCATGTGCTGATGAAGTTCAACAGCATGAACGAGAAAGTGAAGCAGTTGATCGACGAGAACTATGTGGCCAAACTCCGGGAGCGCGAAACGGAAATTCTGGCGCTGAACATCCAGCTTAACCCCCATTTTTTGTACAACACGCTGAATATCATCAATTGGATGGCCGTTTACGGCGAGAAGGAGCAGGTCAGCCGAATGTTGGTCAGCTTGTCCCGCATGCTGCATTATACGACGGACAACCGCAAGGATTCGATGCCGCTGTCCGAGGATATCGGGTGGCTGAAGGATTATATCGTCATCATGTCCAACCGGTTCGAGCATCGCTTTCGGGTTGATTTCAACATCGAGCCGGAACTGATGGAAGCCAGCGTACCGAAGCTGTTCCTGCAACCGCTGGTGGAGAATGCGATCATTCATGGCTTCCGGGATATGGAAAGCGGCGGCCTTATTACGATCTACGGACGCAGGCTGGGTGACGATATCGAGTTCTGCGTGGAGGACAACGGAGGCGGGATCGAGCCGGAACGCTTGAAGGAGGCGCTGGCCGAGAACTCCTCCCACATCGGGATCCATAACGTCGACAAACGGATCAAGCTGCTTTACGGCGAACGATACGGCATCGACATTGAGTCCGTTCCGGAGCTCGGCACGCGGGTCAAGCTGGTGATCCCATATGGAAAGCCTTAAAGAGGATGTCCAAAAAGTCGTCTTCCCATGACGAAGCAGTTTCAGGGAGCGGAATCGACGTCGAATCTTGAATTGAGCGAAAAATCGTACAGGAAACGAAAAAACGTCCCATAGGCTTTCACGGGCGGCGCTTTTACAATGAGAGCAAGCGGCTGCAGCGCTTACACTGAAAATCGGGGGGAGCATTCCATGACAAACAGAACGGGAAAACGGAAGGTAACGTTTATTCTCCTAATGATCCTGGCGTTATTTGTAACCGCTTGCGGAACGGGAGGCGGAAGCTCGCAATCGAACGCTGACCAGAACGGAGGAGATAACGCGGGGGCGAATCGCGAAGAAAAGGTAACGTTAAAATTTACTTTCTGGGGCAGCCCGGAGGAAAAGAAAGCGGTCGAATCGGCCATCCAAGCCTTTGAGCAGAAGAACCCGAACATCACCATCAACCCCATGCACATTCCGGGCACGGATTTTCTGCAGAAGCTCAATGCCATGATCGCCGGCAACGAGGCGCCGGACATCAGCTATTCGGCCGCCTGGAAATTGAAAATGGGCGAGGAAGGACTGATCCACAACTTCTTCGATTTAATGAAAGAGGACCCGAGCATCAAGAAAGAGGATTACCTGGAGTATGCCTGGTGGAACTGGGACAAGGACCAAAGCGCCGGACCGTATCAGGCGTCCGTCGTCCCTTCCCTGATGTACAACGCGGATATGTTCAAGGAAGCGGGAGTGGAGCTGCCGCCTACCAAGGCGGAAGAGGCGTGGACCTGGGAGGAGTTCGTGGACGCAGCCAAACAGCTGACACTCGACCGGAACGGCAAGCATCCGGACGATCCGGGCTTCGATCCGAAGAACATCAAGCAATACGGCGTTAAATTTAGCCTCGGCTGGTCGTCTTATATGCCGATGGTTCTCTCCAATGGCGGGGATTACTTGACGGAGAACGGCCAGGAATTCGGGTTGTCCAAACCGGAAGCGACCGAAGCGCTGCAAAGAATAGCCGATTTGATTAACGTGCACCACGTCGCACCATCGCCGGTTCAGGCCAGCAGCATTCCCGCTCCGGCGACCGCCTTGCAGTCCAAAAAAGTGGCGATGATCATCGACGGCAGCTGGAATCACCTCGATTTGAGCAAAACCAACATCAACTGGGGCGTAGGCGTGCTGCCGGTAATCAAGGACTACAAAACGTTCTTCCTTGGCGGTTCCCTGATTATTTTCAAAAGCTCGAAGCACCCGAAGGAAGCTTGGGAATTCTCCAAATTCCTCACCGATCCGCAAAACGTGCTCGATTTGCACCAAGGTTTGTGGATGCCGCAGCTCAATAAATGGTACGAGGATCCGGAATTGATCGATGAGTGGGCGAATGAGGAGTTGCCCGGAAGACCGGCCGGCTTCCAGGATGCCGTGATGCGCTCCACCTATGAACATGCCGAGCCGTCACCGGAAAACAACGTCAAAAACTTCGTCGAAATTGATGCTGCGGTCGCCGCGGCTCTGGATCAGGTGTGGCTCGGCGAGAAAACGGCCGAGCAGGCCATGAAAGAAGTGGAGACGATAGTGAAGCCGCTGGTGCAGGGCACTTATTTGAAATAACGAAGCGCTGTGCGGAGCAGTCGCCGCCGCATACCCATTGCCAGCGGCGGCCTTCGCCAGGGCGTTTCGACGGAGGGGGACTTGCTTGTGGACACCATCTCTGCCCGGAGCGGGAATCGGTTGCGGAACAAGCGCCATACCAATCGAAGAGACTTTTACGGCTGGCTGTTTGCCATGCCTGCGATTCTGGGCTTGCTGATCTTTACGCTCGGCCCGATGATATACAGCCTGTACATGAGCTTTACCGATTACACCGGATCGAATTCGCCGACCTTTACCGGTCTCGACAATTACAGACGGATGTTCAGTGGCGAGGATCCGTATTTTTACAAGTCGCTGGCCGTTACGTTTTACTTCGTTATCCTTAGCGTGCCGACCGGCATCATTTACTCCTTTCTGCTGGCGATTCTCCTGAATCAGAACGTCAAAGGAAAGTCGATCTTCCGTACGATTTTTTATCTGCCTTCGATCGTGCCGATCATCGCCATTTCGTTCATTTGGCTGTGGCTGCTCAATCCCGATCTCGGCCTGGCCAACGAGCTGCTGCGCTCGCTGGGCCTGCCGGGCAGCCAATGGATTTTCGGCGAGAAATCGGTCGTTCCTTCTCTGGCATTAATGAATTTGTGGACGACGGGCGGAACGATGATTATTTTCCTGGCGGGCTTACAGGATATTCCCCGGTCGCTGTACGAAGCGATTGAAATGGACGGCGGGTCGAGGCTGGCCAAGCTGCGGCATATTACGATTCCGATGATGACGCCGACGATCTTCTTCAACCTGATTATGGGCATCATCAACGGCTTTCAGGTGTTCTCGCAGGCTTATGTCATGACGAACGGCGGCCCCAATAACGCCAGCTTGTTTTATGTGTTCTATTTGTACAGAGAAGCCTTCCAGTTCTCGCGGATGGGGAGCGCCAGCGCGATTGCCTGGGTGCTGTTCGTGATTATTATGGTGTTGACGTATGTCGTGTTCAGGACATCGAATAAATGGGTTTATTATGAGGGGGATGGCGCGCGATGAGAGCCAAGGCTTGGTTTGAAAAAGGGCTGATCTATCTGGTGCTGGCGGCCGGGGGGATCTTCAGCCTGCTGCCGCTGGTATGGCTCATACGCAGTTCCTTGATGAATATGGGCCAAATTTTCGAGCTGCCGCCCGTGTGGATTCCCAACCCCGTTCAATTTTCCAATTACAGCGAGGCGCTGACCATCCTGCCTTTTGGCCGGTATTTCGTGAACACGGTGATCATCGTCGTCTTTTCGGTGCTGGGGGTTATTGTGACCAGCTCGATCAGCGCTTACAGCTTTGCTCGAATGAGATGGCGGGGCCGGGAACTTGTATTCGGCCTGCTGCTGTCCAGCATGATGCTGCCGTACGCGGTTACGCTGATCCCGACGTTTATCGGTTGGAGCAAAGTGGGATTAACCAATTCCTTCATCCCGTTGATCGCTCCGGCTTGGTTTGGCGGCGGCGCGTTCAACATCTTTCTGCTGCGCCAGTTCTATCTCAGCATCCCCCGGGATCTGGATGAAGCGGCATACGTGGACGGAGCCGGTCATTTGCGGATATTCCGTTCGATCATCCTGCCGCTCACCAAACCCGCGCTGATCGTCGTCGGTTTGTTTTCCTTTTTGGCCGCGTGGAACGATTTTCTCGGTCCGCTCGTTTATTTGAACGACGAAACCAAATATACGCTTGCCCTTGGATTGCAGCAGTTCAAAGGCATGTACTCGGCCGAATGGCATCTGATGATGGCGGCGGCCACCGTGGTGCTGCTTCCGGCGATTATCGTCTTTTTCATCGGGCAGCGTTATTTCATCGAAGGCATTACGTTAACGGGGATTAAAGCTTGATTTGGAATGCGAGGGAGGAGAATATGAAGTATGAACGAGTTATATTTGCGTAAAGAAGGAACATCCCGCCGGCAATCGAGCTGGGATCAAACGGGCGGCAACCGGGACTTTATCGTGATTGGGGCCGGGCAAACGGCGGCGATTGCGGAAATCGCCGGTTCGGGCGTGATTCAGCATATTTGGATGACCCTCGCGGCGAAGAATAAATACGCGTTCCGCAAAGTATTGATCCGCATGTTTTGGGATGACGAACGGGAACCAAGCGTGGACTCGCCGGTCGGCGACTTCTTCGGCGTCGGGCACGGCGTGGCCAGCCACTATGTGTCTGCGCCGCTTAATATGATCACAACCCAGGGCGTGATTGAAGACAAAGCGGCGATGAACTGCTTTTTTGAAATGCCGTTCCGCAAGGGAGCCCGGATCGAAGTCGTCAATGAGTGCGAGGACGAAATGGTCTTGTACTTTTACGTGGATTATGTGGAAAAAGCGGTGCCGGACGACAGCTTCTACTTTCACGCATCCTGGCGCCGGGAGAATCCGACCAAGGGATTGGTGGACCTGTCCGCACTGAAAGCGGAGCACGATCAGCAGGACAAGGCTAATTATTCCGACCAGAAAGTATATGAGCTGAAAAATCTGACCGGAGACGACAATTACGTCCTGCTTGATGCGGTTGGGGAAGGCCACTACGTGGGCTGCAACCTGAGCATCGACCATCTGAACCCGATGCCGGGCTTCAGCTGGCCGGGGGAAGGGGACGACATGTTCTTCATCGACGGAGAACCGTGGCCGCCTCGCTTGCACGGGACGGGGACAGAGGATTATTTCTGCGCCGCCTGGGGCTATCCCGCCGGAAAATATGATGCTCCGTACCATGGCTTGTCGCTGTATGCGCCGATCCGGGAAAACGGCGATGCGTGGAAAGAGAGCAACACGATTTCGTTTAATGACTATTCCGGCAAAATGACGCAATACCGCTTCCATATCGTCGACCCGATCATTTTCCGCAAGTCGCTGCGCTTCAGCATCGAGCACGGGCATGGGAACGCCCAATCGAACGACTACTCGTCGGTCGCCTACTGGTATCAGCGCGAGCCGCACAAGGCGTTCCCGCAGATGCTGCCCGTCTCCCAGCGCCTGCCGATACCGGAGAAGGACAGCGCAAGATGTTTCTACCGGACGTTCTAGCGGAACGGCGGGGGCTAATAACGTCTGCTTCAAGCGTTAGAAGTCCGCGCATGGAGTAAAAAACAGAGGCACGCTCGGGAAATTCCGGCTTGCCTCTGTTTTTTGATTGCCGCCGGACCTCCGCAAAGAAAGGGTTTAGCTTCCGCCCCCCTCCTCGCCTCTATTCGCTGGGAGAGTAGAAAGTAACGATAAAGGATTTACATTCTCCGGGCAGCAGGGTTTCTTGAAAAATAACGGTGGTACAGCCGTTGTAATAACCGTTGTCCACGCGCCCGCCGGGGGACTTGCCGTTGACGAACGTACGGGCGCTGGCCGCTTGTTCGCAAGGAAGCTCCACCAGTACGGTCACCGCTTTGGCTCCGAAATTGGCCGCAACCGCTTCGGCGACGTTCCCTTCTTGGCGGAAAGAAAGGTTGAACACGCCGCTGCCAAGCCGGACATCTTCCCAGGCGAAGGAACCGGCGGCGCGCAATGGGCGGAAGGACAGCCGGCGTGCGGGAGCATCATAGGCGATTCCTAGGATCCGCGCGGCAAACAGGCCGGCAAAAACCCCTGACGCCCAGCCACATTTGCCGCAATTGTGGTGCCGGACTACATCGCCGTACCGCGCGGCGTTAAGGTAAGGCCACCACCAAAGCGAGCCGTCGGCGTCGGTCAGCTTACGGATTTCCGTCAAATAGCCATCCGTCCCGGACATGGAAGCGAAATCCGTCAGCATGCCCATGCCGCTCATATAGCCGGGGAACGTGCAGGCGGCATGGTCCCCCCATTGAATGCCTCTGGATTCCGGATTATAGGTCGGATTCGCGGGGCTAAGCGAGAACTGCATATAGTGCCGGTAAGCCGGATCGTCATAAGCGGTGTATCCATACAACGGCATGAGAATCGTATCGGATTCCTCTCCGTCATGGTGGAGTAAATCGACCGCGCCGTCTTTCGTCAGCCGGCCGATGAACTGCATGCCGAAATCGTCGTATGTCCCCTTGTACTTGCTTGCATCGTCCTTGAGCGAATCGCCACCGGCGCTTGTTCCTTCCGTATATTGGAGGCCGAACGGGCCCTCCACAATATTGTGCCGCTGCAAATCCTCCTTAATGCTTGCGGCGATGGTCCGATAACGTTCGGCGGTCTCCGTATCCCCGAACACCTCGCGGACGATGCGGGCGTAATGGTGGATAGCGGCCCATGCCACGACGTTGGAGCCCGTGTGGTAATCGCCGAGCGAATACGCGTCGGACAACCAATCCGAGGGGAAAATCCATGGCCTGTCAGGCCTCCGCGTCCGCAGCGTTTCCTCAAGCAGCTTGCGGATGCTTAGATCGATATCCGGCCGCTCAAGAAAAAACCGCTTATCCCCTGTGCTTCGGTAGTACAATCCGGCCATCACGACGGAAGACAGGGAGTTGCTGAGCGAATGGGAAATCCCGCCCGGGTAGCGATTGCCGGCCGGCCGCACCCCGTGCTCCAGAAACCATAACATGCCTTGCTTGAACAGCTCCGGTTCGGCTGTGTGGAAGGGGAGAAGGGAATAGTACATGTCTTTATTCCAGGTGAACTCCGTCGTCGGATACGTCCCCCAGTTCGACCCGACGACAGCGCCTTGGCGATCCATGGCGATGGAACCTAGGGACTGCAGCATCGCCCGTTCATAGAATTCCGCCGCGAACGGATCATTTTTCATTTCAAGCCTCCCGAGCAGGCTGCGGTAATAAGCCCATGTTTCGTTAAGCCAATAGAGCGTGCCCTTTTCATTGACGAGCCGAGGCGTCTCATCCCCAGGCGGACAGATGACTACCGGTATCCAGGCGTCTTGCCCCGGAGCCAGGCGGAAGGAAACCGCTCCGCTTGCTGCATACCAATCTTCTCTTTCCACGGGATAAATGCAGACGTCGGGCCCGGAGAATAATCGATCCGCCTCGGTATCCGGGCGCGGAAGCCGCACCTTGCCATGGATCTCTTGCCCGGACCGGTTCTCGAGATGCAGACCGTATACCGTTCCCCGCAGGCGCACCGCACCATCGGCGGAGACCGGAGCATAGACGAGCAACGTTGCTTGAACGTCCCCAAACTGGAACTCGGTCATAGGGAATAAATTATCCAGCAGGGAGGTAGTGTAGGGATGATCGTCCTGACCCAGGTCAATCCTCTGCTCGCCAAGCTTCAACCCAAAAGCGTACGGCCCCGTTTTGCGGAAGTCTTTGCACATCCAGACGCCGGGAATGTTGTCGCTGGCATATTGGCCGTTATAAACGGTAACATATTTGACCGATCCATTCATGTTCACGTTGACGAGTGTTTTGTTATTGGAGATGTCGAAGGTCAGTTCAGGGTCGGGCAGCTTGCGCCCGAAGAAACTCGCCTCGTCGTTAGCAGCATACCGTCCGTTCTCGTAGACGACGCCAAAGAAACGGCTTTTAGGCAACGCCAATGCCTCGCGGATGGTTTTGAAGGATAACGTCATTCAGTCATTCTCCTTTGCTGGTTAATTAAGCGGCCTGCGGCGCTTTCCTTCATTATTCGGGAAGCGGAGCGCCGAAAGATATAGGAGAGTTTTTGGAAAATGGGATTTTGTATAGCGCTTTCATAAATCAGTTCCTGTAAAAAGAAGGGGGAATCCCGTCCACCGTTTTGAACGCCCGGCTGAACGCGTGGATGTTTGGGTAGCCCATTTTCTCGGCGATGGCGTCAATGGAATCGTCCGTAAACTGGATCAAGTGCTTTGCGCGTTGAATCCGGATGAATTGGTGATATTGCGTGTGAGTATTCTGTTCATCGATGAGTCCATGATTCGGGATTATCAAGCGCTCTCCCGCACGTGGTTTGTGAAAGGAGAACAGAAGATCGTTCCTACCTGCTTCTGCATGGCTTTGCTTCTCTAGAGCATTGAGGTGGGTTTGGCCTTCCTGTAGATCGGGAGAAGAGCTTCAAGGAAATGCTGGATACTTTTCTCGCAGGAATACATGTCCGATTTCTCAATGATAAAATCATGGGCTTATAAACTCATTAGAAGTGAGGGTGTCCCAAAAGAAAACTTTGGAACACCCACAGCAACAAAATAGGTGAATTGATCCCAGTGCCGATCTGGACAGTATAGCCTGGCTTTAGTTGACCGTTTGGCATGTGGTCTTCTTTCATTCGCATAAAGGCAGCGTCATGATCCGTTTTGCTGTAGCTGTTTCTCTTCCCTAAAATCACTGGTCGGATATTTTAGACTCCCTAACGGACATTCTAGAGACTGTCTATTAACTGTTTACAACTCACTAACTTCAGCAATTCATATTCCGTTTTTTAGTACTAGAATGATTGGTTTTCTCCCGAATTCGTCCATTATCTACGTATTCCG
>NZ_BORS01000024.1:0-61551 GCF_018333295.1 Paenibacillus apis | reverse complement strand
ATAGCTCTGATTGTGGAAAGTCCAATGGGTTGAGCTTACTTCTCATTATTTCCACAATTAACCTACGTAGTAGCAATTAGGATGTCGGTTTCGTTCATTATAACTAGACCAAGTACTTCCTTCCCTTTGATCAAAGGTACCGCATGGCTTATATTGGGAAACAGAGTTGATCCCTGCTATATCAAATGTTCGAATGTACAAAGAAACCGTCTCCTTGGTTTATGGTTGGGTGGTGCCTCCATTTTCCCAGAGAACGGTTCCTTTTTTTTGACAAAATGAAAGAGGGTGCCCCCAATCATTATGATGTCATCTTATGATCACTTTTGGGACGCCCTGACTTCATCATTTATTTGTTGGGATAAGGACCCTGATGATCAGGCCTGCTCCTTCACCCCATGAGTATCGAGCACGTCTTGTACCTTCTCAGGCTCTGCCTTATCCTTGGACAGAAACCAGCCGATCAAGGCAATAGATACCAGTACAATGTAGAACGTCAACTTCCAGCCGGTGCTCTTGGCAAAGCTCTCTGGAATAATCGCAAGAGCCGGATGAGAGAGAGTATACACGGCCAGCTTTACACCTACCCAGCCCACGATGACAAAAGCGGCAATTTCCAGACCCGGTTTACGATGCAGAAGGCCTACAAACAAATTCGCCGCAAAGCGCATAATGATCAGTCCGATAAATCCGCCGAGGAATACGACGAGGAATTGTCCCCCATCCATTCCGCCAATGCTAGGCAATGGCGTATCCGGCAGAACCACGGCCAAGGCTACGGCTGCGAGAATGGAGTCAACTGCAAAGGCGATGTCGGCTAACTCTACTTTTAGTACCGTCATCCAGAAGCTTGCCTTTTTCGGTTCTCTCACTTCGTCCATTACCACGTTCTCTGCAGGCGTGGCTTTCTTGATGAATACCTTGCGAATAATATGATTCAAGGAAATAAAGAACAGGTAGAGAGCCCCAATCGCTTGAACCTGCCATACGTTCACCAGGAACGAGATAACAAACAACGAGAGCAAACGGAACACAAATGCTCCGGCCAACCCGTAGAACAGTGCTTTTTTACGTTCGGCATCAGGCAAATGCTTCACCATAATCGCCAGTACAAGCGCATTGTCTGCCGCCAGCAGTCCCTCAAGCACGATCAGTACAATCAATACCCAACTGTACTCCATAAAGATAGATAAATCCATGCTAACACTCCTGTCCAATGTAGTATAATCAATCTTCTATATCAAAAAGGCCTTTACCTATTCGGTAAAGGCCCATAAAAAAGACCTTTGCCTCAATAGGCAAAGGTCTCGCTAACAACGTAACGTTGCCAATAAAGCCGAGGATCATGTCCCGTAATGACGACTTTACTGTAGCAGCTACTCCCCTTTGGAGTCGATTGATATGTCCTATCATAACATCTCTTTTGAATATATGAAAGTCCTTGATTCTCTAGAATTTAATTTTTTTGATATCTCTATGCCATATCCCTATGCAATTATAGTTCCCTTTATCGGCTCTGGTACACGGTTGTCGAAAGAAACATTAATCTTCAACTGAAGCTCTACTTCCCGCTCCAGGCTCCGGATGTCAATCGTGATAAAGAACGGCGTCTCGATCCGGCGAAGGGTCAAGACAAGCTTCTCGGGAGATTCCCGGATAAAGGAAGCCGCGATTCGCTCATGGACTCCAAATAATGAGGTGTTCCCAGGTTTCCACTCCTGCTCGCCCAACTCAATCCGATGTTCGCCCTGTTCGTTTGTAATATCCAACACAGCGACATGATCCCCAAAGGTAATTTGAAGCTGCTTTATGCCAAATTCATTTTCTTCCAGACGATAGCATGGAGTTCCGTGCCCGGTGTTCAGCTCAGGCTTCGGAGCTTTTCTTGGCGGGTCCAGCCGAAGGTCTTCGAGCTGATGTCTTAACTCTTCGCTCGTTGCCTCCGCTGCTACCGGCTCCGGTTCACCCACTATCCCGAACGCACCCAACAGATGGCTCCATACACCATTAAGCACTCCTTGAAGATCGTTGGTGCCGGCTGTAATGGCAATAACGGCATCCAGGTCCTCCAGAACGATACAGAACTGGCCGAACGCTCCGTCTCCCCGATATACCCCGTGTTGACAACGCCAAAACTGATAGCCATAGCCATGCGCCCAGTCGCTGTCTCCACCCGCTCCGTTCTCAATCTGCTTGGAAGTAGCCTCTTCGATCCACGCCGGACTCAGCAAGCGCTCACCTTGCCACATCCCCTTCTGCAAGTAGAGCTGGCCAAACCTGGCAATATCCTCCGTAGTAATCTTCAGACCATATCCGCCGGTATTGATTCCTCGCGGGCAGCTCTCCCAGGTTGGATTCATAATCCCCAATGGCTTGAACAGCCTTGGTTCTAAATAATGCAGCAGGGTCTCGCCGGCAGCCTTTTGCAAGATTGCCGACAGCATATAGGTCGCTCCCGTATTGTACATGAAAAAGGTACCCGGCTCGTGCTCCACCGGAAGCTTCAGAAACGCCCGCACCCAGTTTCCGTCAGCAGAGCTATGAAGCTCGTCCGTCGTATCTGCCGCATGTCCTGTACCCATCATCAGCAAATGCTTAATGCGCATCGCTGCCAGATTCGGAGAGACCTCCTCCGGCAAATCATCCGGGAAGAAGGAGATCACCGGATCCTCTACACTAAGCTTTCCCTCCTGTACCGCTATTCCGATGGCTGTGGAAGTAAAGCTTTTACTGAGCGAGAACAGCATGTGTGGAAGCTGCGGCTCATAGGGCGCCCACCAGCCCTCCGCCGCAACGCATCCATGCCGCAGCAGCATAAAGCTGTGAAGCTCAATTGAACGTGACTTCATCTCTTTGAGAAAATCGCTGACTTTGAGGGGGGATACCCCCAATTCCTCCGGGCTCTTTCTGGGCAATGGATTTAACACCTGATTAGACATAGCAAAGTCTCCTTCCGGGTATTTTTATTTACCTCTGACTTCCCAAGGAATGAATCGCTTTGGCCCCGTATGTAATCGTTCCCTCCGGGTTCTCCGCAGCAATGGCCAGCATCGCCTGCGCTACGACCCCTGCTTTGATGCCAAGCTGCGCCGGCACCGGCTTTTTGATCCCTTGGAACAAGCCGCGAACCACATTTCCGGATATCTTCTCCATGAGCCTGTGCTCCTCACGTTCACCAAGCAGCAAGGAGGGCTGGAGAATGGATAACGCCTTATAGCCGATGGATTTAAGCTGCTGCTCCAGTTCTCCCTTCATCTTCGAATACCAGATCTTTGACTTGGCATCCGCGCCTGCAGAACTGATTACCAGGAAATGGTGCGCCCCCTGCTCCTTGGCCAGCTTCGCCACCGTCAGCGGATAGGTTACGTCGATCCGGTACATCGCCTCGCGGGTTCGTGCCTTTTTGATCGTCGTCCCCAGACAGCAAAATACATCCTCGACGGCATAAGCCTCAGTAATCTCCTCCAATCGTTCGAAGTCGCTTACGACCTCTCTCAGCTTGGGATGACTGAATGTAATCGGTCTGCGGACGATAGCATAAACCGCATCATATTGTTCATCCCTCAACAATTCAGTCAGCAATTCGCGTCCAACCAGACCTGTCGCTCCTATGATCAGCGCTTTTTTCCCCAAATGACTCATGACGCACTTCCTCTCCCGATCACATCGCCGCGATGATCTGTTTCATATATTATATATCAGAAGAGACTACGGAGAGAAATCCGCCGGGCGCAACGACAACACCCCTGTCACAGCATCGGTTAACACGAAAGTATCGTTCCAATGGTCCATGACAAGGGTGCCTTCAATCAGAAATAGCTTATATTATGAAATTGGCTTTAAAATAAGAATACCGTATGGCTGCAATTCTACATTACCGTGAATCGAATGGCCCGAGTCCAGATTCCGATAGTCTTGATCCAGCTTTACTGTCTGGCGCTCCTCGGTAAAATTCATCACGAAAATATAATCCGTCTCTCCATCAGTTCTTGCCTGTACGGAGACTCCCTTCGGAAATTGGATCGCATGCGGGGGAGCCATGTTCAGCTCCTTCATCAAGCGGGCATAGAAGTCGTCATGAAACCTCGCTTCATTACGGGAGGCAATATAATAAGCCTGACCTGCTCCCCTGCGGTTAACGGTCACCGCCGGTTGTCCCTCGTAAAAGTCGGAATCGAACCGGGCGAGAACCTCGGCGTCAACAGCATGAATCAATTCGCAATAGTCATGCGACTGGTAGCGAACACCCTCGCTCGTTACGAAGTGCCGGACTTCCTTCGGATACAGGCTGTCCACTTCCTCGGCCCAAATACCCAGCAGCGGCTTCAAGGGCCCTGGAAAGCCCCCGCTGAAGACAAGATCGTGCCGGTCAACAATCCCGCTCATATAGGTGGTCACGAAGGTTCCGCCTTGCTCGGCGTATCGCTCCATTTTTTCCGCAAACCCTTCACGAATCATGTACAGCATCGGCGCAATGACCAGTTTATAGGTATTTACCGGTTTGTCAGGCGTAATCACGTCAACGGGGATTCCCGCTTCCCAGAACACCCGGTAATGCTCCTGGCAAGTATCGATATATTTCTTGTTCTTGCCGAAGCCTTGGGCATCAGCAAGCGCCCATTCCGTCTCCCAATCGAACATTATGGCTACTTCAGCCTTGACCGTGGTTCCCGAAATCTCCGGCAATTTTCCCAGCAGCTCCCCAACTTCAGCCACATCGGCAAAGACTCTCGTGTGTTCATGGCCGACATGGTCAATGACCGCTCCATGAAATTTCTCCGAAGATCCGCGGCTCTTTCGCCATTGAAAATACAGAATCGAGTCCGAGCCGTGCGCGACGGATTGCACCGTGGACAGCTTGTGCATTCCCGCCCGCTTTGCCTTATTGATCTCATGCCAATTCACCTGGCTTGGCGTGCTCTCCATGATCAGGAAAGGCCGCCCATCCTTCAACGACCGGTATAGATCGTTCACAAAAGCCACGTCTTTCGCCAGCGAAGCCGTGGACTGCCAATCATTGTGCCAGGCCGGATAGGAATCCCAGCTGACGACATCGACGGCCTTGGCGAATTCCTCGTAATTGAGTCCGGTGTCCGGCTTCATTAAAGGATAACTGCCCATGAAATTCGTGGTGACCTCGATATCCGGCGTAATTTCCTTGAGCGGCTTGACTTCGTTGTTGTAGAAAGCAATCGTTTGGCTCGTCACGAATCTTTTCCAGTCCAGATTCAGCCCGTGCACCTGGTCTTCCCCATGGGGCGCCGGTGATTCGATCTGGCTCCACTCCGAAAACGTATGGCTCCAGAATCCGGTCCACCAGGCATGGTTCAGCTTGGCGAGGTCATGGTCATATTGCTGCTTGAGCCAATTTCGGAACGCTTCTTGGCACAAATCGCAGTGGCACTCGCCGCCATATTCATTGGACACATGCCACAGGATGAGTGCCGGATGATCCTTATATCTCTCGGCCAGCATACGGTTTAGCCGCGCCGTCTTTTGCCGGTAAACCGGCGAGGTATAGCAATGGTTATGCCTTTGCCCATGCAAATTCCGGACCCGGTTCGCCCCTACCCGAAGCACCTCGGGATATTTCTCGCTGAGCCATGCCGGCCGGGCCCCGCTCGGCGTCGCGAGAATAGCATGCCCGCCGCGCTCCGCAATCCGGTCCATAATCCGGTCCAGCCACTCAAAGCGGTAAACGCCCTCCTCCGGCTCGATAGCGCTCCATCCGAAAATATTGACGGAGAACGTATTGGCATGCGCCAGCTCCATCAAGAGAAAATCTTCATTGATCACATCAGGAGAGTCAAGCCATTGATCGGGATTGTAGTCTCCCCCATGCAGCAGCCCCTTTACGCGGGGATGAATCGTCTTCCACCTTCTAGTCATCGCAAAGTTAGCTCCTTACTCGGACGCACCGTTTTTGAACACATTCAACGAATCCAGCGCATTGCCGTCAAAATCGAACATCGCCTGGTTAGACCAGTGATTCCCCATGTCCCCCATGTCGTTGCCGTATTTCATCCCGGCATAGCTGGCCCAGCTCGTTCCGGCTACTTGCAGCCAGGCTGGTTCCCAATAGACAATACCCAGTCCCCGGCCGCCTGAGATTCCCTTCATCGTCTTCATCAAGTCCCGCAAAAATGCCGCCTGGCCTTCCACAGACGCAGGATAGCCTCCGATTCGGGCCAAATCCTCTGTGAATATGGCTTCGCTGCCCTTCGGCTTCTCTCCGGTAAACCCGTACGAGGTCTCTACGACAAGCACATCCTTGTTATAGCGCTCGCTGATATCCTCCATGTTGAGCCGCAGGTCTTCCAGCGTACCATGCCAGAACGGATAATAGGACAATCCGATGATGTCGTAATCCACTTCATGAGCGGTGATCTCGTCAAACCAGCCCCGGTACAGGTCATTGGCTCCGCCAAAATCCAGATGCAAGATCACCTTGCCGTTTGGAGCCGGCAGCGTTTCTCTAGTCGCCCGCACACCTGCCTTCAGCAGCCGGGCAAGCCGGGCATAGCTATCCTTCTTCTCTTGCGGGGCCGTCTCCTGGAACCTCCGCTCTTCGAACAGATAAGAAGGCGTCTTGCCGTCAGGCCAGAGCATGCCGTTCGTAATCTCATTGCCGATCTGCACATATTCCGGCTCAATATCCTGATCCTTGAATGCTTCCAAGGTTGCTTTCGTATAGCGATAGACCTCATCCTCAAGCTGCTTTCCGGTCAAATCCTGCCAGGCCTTCGGCTTGGACTGCTTCTTGGGATCCGCCCAGAAATCACTGTAATGAAAATCCAGCATGAATTGCAGGCCGTGCTTCTTCGCGCGCTTGGCCAATTCGATTGTCATCTGCAAATCATTTGTGCCGCCCAGATAAGGCTCTTTGTTGTCATCATACGGATCGACCCACAACCGGAGCCGAACCGTATTGATTCCCTTCACGCTTAAAATTTCAAAGAGATCCTTCTTCTCCCCGTCCAGATAAAATGCACCGCCAAGCTCCTCAACTTCTTTCACCGTCGAAATGTCGGCGCCCTTCATAAAGAATTGCTCCATCGTTTTCTCTCCTCACTCTTTATCCTTTATCTCCGCCGGCCGTCAAGCCGTTGATCAAATATTTCTGCAGGGCGATATACAAAATAGCAATCGGGACAGCGACCAGTACGGCGCCCGCCGCGAACAGCGTAAATTCGTTTCTCGTCTCGTCACTGATCATGGAAAACAGACCGATAGCGACCGTCTTTTTCTCTTCGCTGGAGATCAGCAGTTTAGGTAAAATAAAGTCCATCCACGGCGCAGCGAACTGCGTGACCGCAACGAAGGTCAGCATCGGGCTCGCCAGCGGCAAGATAATCCGCGCAAAGATCTGCGTACGGGACGCGCCGTCGATGAGCGCCGCTTCGTCAAAGCTGGACGGAATCCCGTCTAAATACCCTTTTAAAAGCCATAGGTTATACGGCAGCTGCGCTGCGACCCCGACTACGATCAGGCCGGTCAGACTGTTCAGTAACCCGAAATTCAGGAACAGCATATATACCGCGATCGCGGTCAGAAAGGTCGGAAACATTTGCAGAATCAAGATGCTCAGCAAGCTGGCCTTCTTCCCCTTGAATTTGAATCTGGAGAATGCATACGCGCCCAAAGTTGATAACAGCACTCCGCAGACCATGTTGGCAAATGCGACCTTTAACGTGTTCATATACCAAATGGGGAATTTCGTATTGGTTAACAAGTCCTTATAGTTGTTGAAGGTCGGATTCGCAGGGATGGCCGTAGCGTTGGCCAGCCCTTTGGAGCTGCCGAAGGATGATCCGATAATCCAGGTGACGGGATAGATGATGATGACGGCCATGACGATCAGCTCCAAGTAAATCAATGCCGTCTTCCATTTCCCTGATGGGCTGTTCCGTTTGTTCTTCATACCATCATAGCTCCTCGAAGGTTTTCGGTTTCCTTAAATTCCATAGTGAGAATGTTCCGACAATGAAAAAGACGATGATGGACATAACGGCTCCCATATTGTACAGCCGGTTATCCAGAGTCAGTTTATAGAGCCAGGTGATGAGCAGATCGGTGCTGCCGGCAAAATTATAATCCGGATTCGCAGGACCGCCTCCGGTCAGGAAGTAGATCACTCCGAAATTATTGAAATTGCTCACAAAGGCCATCGTCAGCAGCGGCGCAGTCGCTTTGTAGACAATCGGAAAGGTGATGTTCCGGAACATCTGCCCCGATGTTGCGCCGTCAATGCGGGCCGCCTCGTAATAGCTGTCGGAGATATTCGTCAACGTGCCTCCGATCAGGGCCATGAAATAAGGGAAACCGAGCCAGAGATTGATGATGAGGGCCATAGCCCGGGCCAGCGTCGTATTGCTGGGATCCGTAAACCAATAGATTCTTTCGGAGGTTAGACCGATATCCACCAGAAATTGGCTGATTGGCCCGAACTGTCCGTTGAACATCGATTTGAATACCAGAGCAGACACCATGCCCGGAATCGCCCAGGGCAGAATATAAATACTGCGCCACAGCTTCTTGAATTTTACCCGAGGACTATTGATGATCACCGCTTGGAAAAATCCCAGGAAATACGTCGTTATTGTCGCTAGAATCGCCCAGACGATCGTCCAGCTCAATACGCCGAGGAAGGTGTGCATCCATGAGAATACCTGGGTGACGGTAATAAAATTGTCCAGCCCCACCCAATGAATCAGCTTTGTCGGCGGAATATTGTTTCTGCTGTAATCCGTAAAGGCGATCAAGATCCCGAAGACGATCGGCAGCAGACTGACGAACAGAAGCAGCAGTACGGTAGGAGACAGAATGATATAGGCATACATGGAGCTCCACAGCTCTTTAAAATACTCTGATGATTTTTGCCAAGCTCCCGTCCTCAGAATCGTCCTTCTAACCTTCACAGCATCGCGAATATTCCAAATATAGAAAAACAACAAGATCGCAAGGAACATAACAGCAATAATTCCGTTGACCATCAGCACAATCGAATGGTCGCCTTCCGACAGACCCGTGACTCCCATCTTGCGGGGCTGGGTGCCCAATGTAATGAGCCCCCATACCCCTTTCAGAAAGAATCCGCCATGCCCGCGAAAGGAAAATCCATTCTGCATGGAACCATAGTTCCCTGTTAAAAATTCAACACCGATACTTCCGGCGAATATACAGAAGAAAATAAAACCCTTGAGATACTGCCTGTTCAGCAGTTGTCCCGCTCCCCATATCACGGAGGAGAAGAGACCCACTATCCAAAGCGGAGCTTTTCGATCTGCTGTCCCGTTCACTTCTCCACTCCCTTATCTGAAGCCAGCATTGTCCGATTAATCGAATTAATCAACCAAAGCCCGCATTTCGTTATACTCTTTCGTCGCCTTTTGCTGTGCTTCTTCGACGCTCAACAGGTTGTCCCATACATTAACCGAAAGCGAGTCTCCGGAGGTATAAAGATACTCGGGGATTTGCGGCATGAGGTCCGCATTTTCGGATTGGGCGACGATTCCGGCGATATGCTCGTTACCGATAATGCCCTCCACATTGACCACATGCTCTTCATCCAGGGCCGGGATGGCTCCCGTCGATTGATACAATGCGGCCGCGCCTTCATCCGAAGCCATGAAATTCAAAAAGACTCTCGCAGCTGCAGGATATTTCGTATAACCGGACACCACGGCCACCGATAGTCCCGAGAAGGATGCCGCGTCTTCGCCTGCTGCCACTTTAGGCAGCTTCGCAACTCCATATTCAAATCCATTCTCCACCGCAGCTTTATCAAAGTCTGCGAACACCCATGGACCGGTTATGACATACGGCGTCTGACCCTTGATGAATTCGTTCTCGATCGAGTCGTAGGTTGCATCGGCGGAATTCACATTCCAGATGCTTCTTAGCCCTTTATAGTATTCAAGGCCCGCCTTCAGCTCAGGAGCTTCAAAGTTCGGATTGTCCAAGTCTCCGTCCGCGTACAGATGCCATCCCAAGGAAGACAGGACCGCATAGGAGTAGTAGATTTGACCCGCCTGGAAACGAATCGTCCACTGATTCTTGGCCGGATTGTTATAGGTTTGGGCGAGCTCGCTGATTTCCTCCCAGGTCGCAGCCGGCTCTTCGCTTCCCGTCAGCTGCTTTAGCAATGTTTTATTGTAGAAAAGAGCGATGGATTCCGTAGAGATTGGCGCTCCGTACATTTGTCCATCCCGGCTCACGACATTTACGAACTGTTCGGAAACCCGTTCTTTGATCTGCGCATCATAATTTCCGATAGGAGCAGCTGTTGCATTGTCGATTGCACTGGCCAAATCATCATGGTTCGTCATGAAGACATCCGCGCCTTTTCCGGCTTCTCCATCAAGCGCCATGCGTTCCACGCTGTCCACCTTCGCAACGATCTCATATTCGACCTTTACTTCGGGATACTTCTTGGCGAAGTCCTCCTGCAGCGCCTTTCCATAATCCTCATACTCCACCCATACTTTAAGCGGGACTTGTCCGGTAGCAATTTCTTCTTCCATCACGTACTCGTTGGTCTCCGCATTCCATTCGATTCCGCCGCCTTCTCCGTCGTTCGCAGCACCGCCCGAATTCACGGTATTGCCCGAGCCGTTTCCGCACCCGGCCAGTACAAGCATGCTTACCAGCAACAATGTCAAACTAAGTAATCCCCATCTTTTCATCTCTTTGCCCCCTGTGCAAAAAATAGTTACATTAGTTAGCGCTTACATCAACAAATACTATCATTATTTTAGTAAAACATCAACGAAAATAGATAAAATATTTAAGTTAAATTAGTAAAAACAGACTGGTTGATTTATCCTTTTTCGCCAATGAAAAAAGGGCAGCGAATGGATGATTCGACTGCCCTCCCGATGGCTTCAGCTGGATTCAGGTTGTGCTTTTTCTAACTATTAATTCGGAGTTCAAGTAAATTGTTTTAACCAAGGTTCGCTTGGCTATCAGCCTCTCCAGCAGCAGCGATATCGCATCCTTGCACAGTTCATAGATATCGATATGAAAAGTAGTTAATGGAGGCGATACATATTTCGTGACACTGATGTTATTCATGCTCAATACGCTGACCCTGGCCGGAATCGAGATTTCTTGTTCATTCAAGGCCTGTAAACAGCCTACGGCTATCGGATCCGCAGCGACGAAGAAGGCCGTCGGAAGACGATCCTCCAGCTTGCTGATCGCCTCGTGCATGAGCTCATACCCGTCATTTACGGAAAAATGCTTTCCGCGGAATATATAGGCCTCATTCAGCAAACCCAGCTTATCCATGTAATCCCTGAACGATTCCTCGCGCACGTCGATGCGCTCCTCCTTCGTATCGGGATCGATATCGACGCCGCCGATGAACCCGATGTTCTTGTGCCCTCCTGCCACATAGAAATCGATCGCCTTTCTGGTGATCCAGCGCAAGTCCGGCTTGACCGCATCATAATGATCTGGATCCGGCACGCTGTCGATGAATACACCGCTCGGCGTCAGCTCATGCAGGCGATCCAGCTCGCGGCTGGAAAACCGGCCTACAGCGATGAAGCCCTCGATATCCGGACGGATCGCCTCGATGCCGTCGCTGATCTTGTATGTAATGAGCTCGATATTCCGCTCCGCCGCCTGCTTTTCTACCTCGAGCCGGATCGATTTATAGTATACGTCCTCCAACTCCTCCTTTTCGGAGAACCAATAAAGGAAAGCGATGTTCTTGATCATCGGCTGAACCGTCTTTTTCCGGTATCCGATCTGATCGGCGATTTCAAAAATGCGCTCCCTCGTCTTTTCCGTGACCGACAGCTTGGGATCGCTGTTCAACACTCTGGAAACCGTTGCAATGGACACATTCGCCATCTCGGCTATCTGCTTGATCGTAGCCACGTTATCCCTCCTATATCGATTACCATGTTACACTATTCCAAGAACCAAGTAAATAAATCAGGTAAAATATTTTACTTTTCTTTTTCTACAAAATAGCACTTGGCTTCTGGGGCACGCAAAGACACCCCCCGCTAGGTTAGCGAAGGGTGCCTGTATCGGAATAAGCGGTGTAATCGAGATTACTTGATCAAATCGACGGCATCCTGCGGTACGAACAGATCCGAGCCATTAAAGACGTTAACGCCCTTGAGCGTCTTCTTGGCACCGTTCAGAATCGCGATATTTTTGTGAATTTGCAGCTCCAGCTTCGTGCTGCCTTTGGTGACGATCGCTTTCGGGTTCTTGGCATCATTCAGATCAAGCACAACCTCCGCTCCCTTAGCGGCAAAAGCTTGCTTGGCCGGTACGAACAATTGGCTGGATACTGCGTCAAGGTCCAGACCGAGTACACGAGCCATGTATTTGGCCACATCCGTATTGTCGATTACCCCGCTTGGACGGTCATTGGTAGGGGAGTATGCGTAGAGAACAACATCCCCGCCAGTATGTCCTCCTGTGGTCCAGCCAATGCCCGAACGCTTGCTGATCATCGGTCCAACCGTGTAATTCATACTGCCAGCTTTCGCATCACGAATTGCCTGAATTTCTTCGTTGCTCAGGTCTGTAATTCCGAAGTATTCTGCCATTACAGCTTGAATATTGGTGCGGTCGCTGTTCAGTTTGGCTTCCAATCCTTCTCCTGTCAGCTTCGCCCGCTTAAGCGGATCAATGAATGTAGAGAGAGGCTCGGTGTCATAGGTTCCAGTGGTCGAGCTGTTGCCAATGGTCAGTCCGCCATTGCCATGGTCAGTCACGGCAACCACAACGGTCTCGCCATCCTGCTTGGCAAAGTCGAGAGCGGTTTTAACCGCATCATCAAAGGCAAGCACATCGCTCAGGATACCGATCGGGTCGTTGGCATGAGCTGCCCAGTCGACCTTACTTCCCTCTATCATCAGGAAGAAGCCGTCTTCGTCCTTGGACAATACTTCAATCGCCTTGGCTGTCATCTCTGCCAGACTCGGCTGTTCAGCAGGGTTCCGGTCCATATCATAAGCCATAGCCTTGGAGGAGAACATGCCCCACAGCTTCGAAGAGCTGGATTTCGCCATGGCTTCAGGCGTTGTGACATATTCATAGCCGAGCGCCTTAATGGAAGCGATCAGATTGTCGCCGTCCGCTCTTCCTTCTGGAGACAAGTAGCTGCTTCCCCCGCCGAGCACGACGTCGACGCCGCTGTATACTTGCTGCTTGCTCAAAATATCATATTCTTTACGGCTCGGATAATGGGAGGTGAAATCCGCCGGAGTAGCGTGCATGATTTCCGAGGTCGCAATAATGCCCGTCGACTTGCCTGCCAGCCTGGCGGCCTCCAGTACCGAAGCTACCGGCTTTCTGGCATCACCGGGTGCAATCGGATCCTCTCCCGGCATGGTCGCTTCATCCGGCAAGACTCCTACGAAGCCGGTATGCGACTTGTGTCCGGTGGCCAATGCTGTTCCAGCCGGAGCGGAATCCGCAATCGGCGCATCAGCGGAATGAGTGCGCACCAGGCCGCTCGCAATTTCGTCCAGTGCGAGGTCCGATCCCTTATACCATCTGGCCAATGCCGTTGCATCGCTAGGCATGCCGTCAGGAATAAGGATAATCACATTCTTTATCTGCTTCGTCTCATTCGCTGCCTGGGCTGGCGAGATTCCGCCTGTCGTAATTCCAGCAGTAAGTGCAAGTGCAATGATTAGCTTCGTAGCGTTGCCGTACCTTTTCATCCTCTCCATCTCCTCCAGAACCATTGAAATTTGGTTGAACTTACATAGAGAGTGTAACCTAGAATTGATAACGACAAGCCAACCGGATGTAAAATTATTGTAAAATGGAGTCATTTTGGAGGTTTATGCCCACGCTCCATTCGTCGCGGTTTGCTGCAAGTGCGCAGCAATACGAGTACGCCAACAGCAAAAAAAGCCGACCAATGAATGATTCTGCGTTGCTGGGGGCAACGTGTGAAGTATGCTTACGATCGCTGTTGTTCGCGGATTTCTTTGATTGAGTAAAATCTGAAATTGTAGGAATCCACTTACAAAGGCGAACGCTTTCGCTTAATGCTTCCGAGGGAGCTTTCTTACAGAAAGCTTGTAACACTTCACACTTATGCCCTTATTACGCGGCTCTTGAGCTCGGCTTTATAGTACCGATTGCACCGCATTCCCTCTAAAACGCAGATGCATTCAAACAGTAAGTAGACAACCGTATCATTATTGGGGATACCCCCCTTTCAATAAGCCCGCAGAGCAAGACAATTCCAGCAGATTCTGCAAAATACCGACCAAGTACGCATGAGTGCACCTCACACCGAGCGCAGCTCCCAGCACGCGGTGTTTCGCAGTATGACGGATCGGTCTACTGCATGAAAATATGACTATTTCGCATCTAGTGAAAAAGTTACCTTAAATTCAGTTGAAATGATAGAAATGCGGATATAGTGAAATTTTTGTACTTAAAGTGGACTAAAACACGGGTTTGGCTAGCTACTGGCGATTTAAGGTAAGTTTTTTCACTAAATGTGGGTTCGAGCGTCGAATGAAGATTTTAAGGTAAGTAATTTCATTAAATCGCGACCGGAGGCGCGGTAGGTCATCGACGTCGTGCATAAGCTATCGCGCAAGCTGCCATTCGCGCTTAGCTCAAGGCTGTGCTTAATCTCCTGCTTGTATGTCAGGACGGTAAGTTAATAGCAGTGCAGTTGTTGCATTGCAGCATAACACATCGAGGTGCAAGCTGCATTGCAATTGAACTGCAGAGGCGAAGTAGTTAGGGCATAAGTATGAAGGGTTGTGAAGAAGCGTTAGCGGTCGCCTTTGTGAGCGGATTTCCCCCTTGCTAGAACTTAGTCCAATCATAGAAATCCGCGAACAACAGCGATCGTAGCAACCCTTCATACGTTGCCCCTCTAACTTGCCCTCCTATGTTTAACTGTCCTTTGCTATTGCACAGTAACAGTAAATTGGCAACACCACATCTCCATAGATATTACGGCGAGATGACCGCCCGATCAAAATGACGGGATCCTTCGTAAATTATCGGTAAACCCGGCGAGCGTTTTATGTTAAAATAGAACCTGCTTGCAATGAAAAGAACTGTAGAGAGGAACGTCCCGAATTGGCACAATTGTTTTATAAATACGGAGCAATGAACAGCGGGAAATCCATCGAGATTCTCAAGGTTGCCCATAATTACGAAGAACAGAATAAGCCCGTACTTATCTTCACCTCCGCTGTAGACAACCGCGACGAGATCGGTTATGTCTCTTCCCGGATCGGTCTTCGCAGACATGCCATTCCGATCTATGAGGATACCGACATCTTCGCCATCGTTCGCGATCACACCCCGAAGCTGTACTGCGTTCTGATTGATGAATGTCAGTTCCTCGGGGAGACGAGCATCCGGCAGCTAGTCCGGATTGTCGATGAGCTTGACATCCCGGTGATGGCCTTCGGCTTGAAGAATGATTTCCAGAATCAGTTGTTCGAGGGCAGCCGCCAGCTGCTCATTTATGCGGATAAAATTGAGGAAATGAAAACCATCTGCTGGTTCTGTGCCCGAAAGGCAACGATGAATCTGCGCGTGGAAAACGGCAAGCCAGTCTATACCGGAGAGCAAATTCAGATCGGGGGAAATGAATCCTATTATCCGGTCTGCCGCAAATGCCACGCGAATCCGCCGCTATAGCGCGAGCACGGCAGCTCGCTGAAAAAGGGGGCCAAATCATCATTATCGATGATTTAGCCCCCTTTTGACGCATCTGCTTAGCTTAATCCAAATCGTAAATCGTACCTACTTTGAGTCCATAGAGCTCATTATATATTTTCTCCGCGTAAGCATCAGTCATTCCGGCAATATAGTCAATAATCATATGCTCCCAGGTCCAGATCGGGTCGGACTTCTTCTGATCTTGATCGAATCTGCGCAGCCAGTCTCCGGGGATAATCGACTTGGAGGTAACCGGATCGACAAAGGCGTCCCATAGACGCTTGATGACCCAGGACGAGCGCTTCTGAAGCCGCTGAACACGCAAATCCCGGATCATTGTCACCCAAGCAAAGCTTTTCAGCACACTGACCGTGCGCAGCATATCCTCGTCTTCCCTGCCTTCCTTGACAAATGTGACCTTCTGCCAATTCTCCTCCTCGACCACCCCCAGGCTGCCGACAAACAGGCTGACCCAATGGGCCTTTACCTCTCTGCGGGTTCTGGAGTAGTCGTGATCGCATATCGGCATTTTTGCATTCCAAACGTCTAGGAACAGGTTCAACACCTGCATGACCTTAATCTCAATCTGCTCGGGAGTCCACCCTGTCCAGAAGAAATCATCCAGTGTCGTAATTTTCTCGACGATGAGCCGCTGAATGTGAGAGTCAAACAGGAAATGCTCATGTACTTCAATTTTGCCGGCTTTGATTCCGTCCTCCAGATCATGCGCCGAATAAGCGATATCATCGCACAAATCCATCAATTGCGCCTCAAACGTCTTTTTGCCTTCCGGCATCCCCCATCGTTCCCGGATCTGTGATATATATTGCCATTCATGACGGTAAAGCCCTTTTTTGTTGAGAGTTCCGGGGTAGGGATACTTGTTCGTTCCAAGCAGAACCGCATCCGATAGGTTGAGCCCGTCAATGTTTTCCCTTTTCTCAAGAAACATCATTAACCGAAAGTTATGGGCATTCCCTTCAAAATGCTCGTACTTCCGCCGCATAGCATCATACAGCTCTTGCTGCACATCTGGCGATAGATTATCTCTGCCTGACATGGCCTCTTGCGCCTTGCGCTCGATCAGATTGTCAAGGATCTGCCCCAGCACTTCCTCTCCCTTATGACCAAAGGGAGGATGCCCGAAGTCATGGCATATCGCCGCGCATTCCACCACTTCAGGATCAATAACGAGCCCGGGATGCTCCGCCTGTTCAATCGCAACCTGCGGGTAGGCCCGCAGCAAGCTTCTAGCCGCCTCCCGAGCAATCTGCGCCACCTCCAGGGAATGGGTCAGCCGGGTCCGGTAGTAATCGCCGGTTCCTGCCCCGAACACCTGGGACTTTCCTTGAAGCCGACGGAAGGTGGGGGAATGAATTAACCGCGAATAATCGCGGTCATAGGTTGAACGGGCAGTCTCCTGTCCAATGTTATCCGGATGCTGCCGGTGATGTCTTAATGTCTGTAGGTTCATTAGCCTTACTCCTTCATAACGCAGTGCTTTTAGAGGTTGTTCAAAAAGTCATCTTTTGAACACGCACTTTTATGTTATTGTAGCCCTGCAAGCCATGAACTTAAAGAGGCATTTCAAAAAATCATCTCTGATCACGAAGTATTTGATCTGGCTGATTCGACATCGAATCTTTCGTTCACCCTCGAAGTCCGCTACTATCCTCAGCCTTTAAGAATCAGGAGGCGCCAAGCAGGCTTTGGGCGAAACGTGCACCGAATTCCCTGCACAATTGCTTCTCTTCTGCATTGGGTCCATACTCCACTTTTAAACCTTCTTGCTCCACAACAGCGCCGAACTCCCTCAGCTTCTCTTCCAAGACATCAACAGCGCCGCAGTAAAGGCGATAGGTGGTATCCCCGCTTCCGAATACAGCCGCCTTTCTGCCCTCAAGCTCCAATTCCTCCATCTCATCGATGAAATCCTCAAATTCATCCGGGAGTTCTCCATCTCCCCATGTATAAGCGCCCAGAAGAACACCCTCATAGCGCATCATTTCTGAAGCATTGCATTGCTCTACTTCCTTCAAATCTGCCGTAGATCCCGCGGCACGGATGCCTTCCGCAATGAATTCGGCCATCTCTTCAGTATTCCCCGTCAGGCTCGCATATACAATCAGTACTCTGCTCATCTCTCTCATCCCTCGTTATTCTTAATCACTATCGACCTAAGCGATGTGGAATCAACACCCGCATTATAATTGATAATGATTATCATTGTCAATATTGGGACTTGATGTGGCTTTGATGTGTGGGATTTAACGTGTTGATTATTATTATCAACAATGTATTATTAGTCTATTTACAATAGTGTGCGTCATACAGTATAGTGAGATTAAGGAGTTGATCATATGGCCGATGTAGCTGAGACTATACAGACGATACTAAGCGAACTGCGGAGAGGTACGATCATTATCGGTGTACTGAGCCAGCTGGAGGAACCGCAATATGGTTACTCGCTAGTAACGGTACTTGAAGATAAGGGAATCCCTGTCGATCCAGGAACATTGTATCCGCTTCTTAGAAGGCTGGAGAAGCAGGAGCTGTTGGAGAGCAGCTGGGACACAAACGAGGCGCGTCCTCGCAAGTATTATGTGATTACTCCATTTGGGCGCGAGGTATATGCGGGACTTTGCATGGAATGGAAGACGCTTAATGAAGCCGTGACAAAAATCATTAATTCGGAGGAGGCATGATGTATGGAGGTTGTCGATCGTTATGTGCATGCGGTGATCCGCAGGCTGCCTGAAGGCATGCGGGAAGATATTCGCAAGGAGCTCCACGGCCTGATTGAAGATATGCTGGAGGAGCAAGCTGCTGGCCCGGCTCCGACTCCTGAAGAGGCCGAGCAAGTGTTGCTGCAATTAGGCCACCCCGCTGCCATGGCGGCTAAATACCGGGGGCATGAACGCTATTTGATAGGT
Organism: Paenibacillus apis; assembly: GCF_018333295.1. Lineage (NCBI taxonomy): Bacteria > Bacillati > Bacillota > Bacilli > Caryophanales > Paenibacillaceae > Paenibacillus > Paenibacillus apis. Next base: position 42,946 of record NZ_BORS01000024.1, on the reverse strand, counting down.
CCTCAATTGTTCGAATCCTATCTTTCCGTCATCAAGATTGTAATGATCGCGGTTATCGCATCTTTATCGGTTATTTTTGTGGTTGAGACTGCGCTTCGGCCGAACGAGATTACAGATCAGTTTACAAGCTACATTACTTCCATCGTCAGTGCGGCCTCGCAAGGCTTTGTCTGGGTAACTGTGGTGTTCGCGATGATCGAATACGGAATCCGCAAAAAGACGCCTGGCGAGTCCGGCTCCATGTCATGGCAGCCTTCCGACCTGCCCCCGGTTCCCGACTCCCGCGCCGAGATCAAGCTGAGCGAACCGATTGCGGGAATTATCTTTACGGTTCTCTTCACCATTGTCTTGCTTAGCGGTGCTGAGCTGCTTGCCGTTTATACGACGGCAAACGGTGAATTGAGCATCATACCCTTAATCAACTTTGATGTTCTATACAGCTTCTGGCCATTCATCGTGGCCTTTGGCGTTGCAGGCGTTGGGAAGGAAATCTATAAAATGCTGGTTCGTCAACGGACTGCCGGGCTGCTTGCCTGCCACATTGTGCTCAGCGTAGCAGTCGTCATTTTTGCCGGATTCTTGCTGTCACAGCCTAACTTCTGGAATCCTGCCTTTATGGAACAACTGCAGGCAACCGGCATGTTCACTGAAGCAGGCAGCGAGTTCTTCACGACTGTTAATCGGATCTGGGAGGCGGTCACCGGAAACCTGATTTATCTCATTATTTTGGTCACACTGATTGATATCGGTTCGGAAGTTTTCAAATGGCTGCGCATTAAAAAGGCTGGACCGGTCATCATTAACATCCCCTAATGCCGGAAATGAATCGTTAAGAGCCTTCTGCCGTCAGACTATGGTAGCTCATATCGCTGCCTTAGCTTGGCGGCAGTTTCTTGAATCAAAGACCTATTGGCTAAGATCAGCTCCACAGCGTCTGAAACCGCAACCGCTCCCGCATTCTCAGCACTAATGACCTGCTTCACGCCTTCGATAAATCGAGCAATGGCCGCTTTTCCGCTTCCTATGCCGGTCAATTCCTCAAGGCTTGCTGTATATTCCGGGATGACAAGAGGATATTGCCCCGGATCAGCACCCGCAGCTGCCGTGTCATAGAAGGAGCGAACCAGTCTCGCCCTTGCACTTCCGGAGCCTTCCACAATGACGAAGGCCTGGATAATAAAAGCCTTACGCTGCCTGCGCTGGGCTATTCCGCAAAACTTGCGTCCTCCGACACTTAAATCATAGTCTCCCGGACAGAATGCCCCCTCAATCTCACCCGCTGCGACCTCCGCCTCCTCTGCGCCAGCCGCTCTGCAGGCCTGCACCACAGCCCTTTGAATCAAGCTGACCATCCTTTGAAAATCCTGCCGAAAATTCTGCCGATGGCTCCCCCCCGGAATAGGAAGAATCAGAGAAACATTGATTACACCGGCATCCAATGGAACCGCCGCCCCGCCGGAATGCCTTACGACGGCATCGATCCCGCTGGCATGCAGAGCCCTTACTGCGGTACCGGTCTGCGGAAGCCGGCTGTCACGCGAGCCCATAACAAAGGAGCCGGCATGTCTCCACAAATGGCAAACCGCCGGCCCTCCCTCTCCAGTATGCCTGCATAACAGCTCGTCCAATGCGAAATGCTCAAGCACGTCGCCTTCCAAGGTATCCTGGGTCCGATCCAGTATCAGAACCGGCCGGATCAAGCGACGCTTCCTTCCTTCAGATAAAGCACCACCGGACAGTGGTCGCTGCCCATGACCTCACAAGAAATCTGTGCATCCTCAAGCTGTGGAGCCAGACGCTCTGATGCCAGAAAATAATCAATCCGCCAACCCACATTCCGTTCACGAACCTTTGGCATGTAGGACCACCAGCTGTACACACCTTCTCGATCGGGATAAAAATAGCGGAAGGTATCGATAAAGCCCGCCTCCAGCAGCTCTGTCATTTTCCCCCGCTCCTCATCAGTAAATCCGGCATTACCGATGTTCGGCTTCGGATTCTTCAAATCAATCTCCCGATGCGCCACATTCAAGTCTCCGCAGACGATCACAGGCTTCACTGAATCCAGCCCCTGCAAGTAGGCGCGAAAGCGGTCCTCCCACTCCATGCGGTACGCCAGCCTTGATAAGTCGCGCTTGGCATTGGGCGTATAGACATTCACCAGGAAAAAGTGTTCAAATTCCAGAGTGAGCACTCTCCCCTCCGGTTCGCTGTCCTCCTCCATCCCGTACCGGACGCTGAGCGGCTTAAGCCGCGTGAACACCGCGGTTCCGGAGTAGCCCTTTTTCTCCGCATAGTTCCAGTACTGCTCATATTCCTCGCCAATCTCCATGCAGATTTGTCCCTCTTGCAGCTTCGTCTCCTGAAGACAGACAATATCCGCAGCCTCGCCGGCAAAGAAGTCATTGAATCCTTTATTGACACAGGCTCTCAGCCCATTTACATTCCACGAGATTAGTTTCATAGCACACGCCTCCTCTTCCCTTGCTAAAAGTCTACCTTTTATGAAAAAAGTCTGTCAACAGGCCGGCTCTTTCCTTATAAAGACAAAACGCCAACACCTCGGCGGTATTGGCGCATTCCGTATGCTTTAAAGCGGCGCATTCACTACGCTTAAATAGAAGCTTTCCCCTTCTTCACAGCATGAACATCGTAGGTTTTGACATCTGTGCTGATAATATAAGCCGGAGGCTGCTGTCCCCGCTTTTCCCGGTGTCCCTGGATATGAACATCGCTCTTCTCCCAATTCTTCCAGGCTTCCTTCGACTCCCAGCGGATGATCATAACGACTTCCTCATGCTCCTTGCTCTTGGTATTGACCATAACGATCCGATCAATCAAGCCTTCCATGGTATCTACTGCCATATCTGAGCTGAAGCGCTCCAGAACCTTGTCGCTGTTACCTGCCTCTATGGTCATTGTTCTTGTCATGATAAACATGTTTATCTGCCTCCTCTCACAGTATACGTTAACACAACCCAGCTCTTGGAGCCAACCCTTTAACAAGTAGAGAGGAGTTGCCGCTTACTTCGTATCAAATGCTTCCTTCTTCGCGATAATCATAAAGCGGTTTATGTTCTGGTGTCCATACTTCAAATAATGAAGCGGCAGGGCAGTCGCGGGAATGTAGTTCCGCCGAATATGAAGATCCGCAAAGCCCGCAGCCTTCAAGGCCCCTTCGTCCGCCTCAGGACGCAGGACACGAACAAAGGGGAGGCCGTTCAACAGGCTGCGATCCTCCTGATTCCGCTGCCGCACTCGTCTCTCCGTCACTAGAATCAAGACCCAGGAGAGGGCATACCACAAGCGATGCATCAAGCTCCGGCTCTCCTGATACATGTAATTCCCGTCAAACACGATCAGGACGCCCCCCGGCTTCAAAATCCGAAACCATTCGGCATAAGCCCTCTGTGGCTCAGGCAATGTCCATACGACATCCCGGCAAACGACCGCATCAAAGCTGTTATCCGCCTCCGCTTGCAAATGGGCAGCATCGCCCACATAAGCGGGTACTTCATAACCGAAGTGGCGGAAATTTCCCGTTGCTCGTTCGATCATACCAGAAGAGGCATCCACCGCCGTCGGCTTATGTCCCATCTGGGACAGCAGAATCGAAAAGAATCCTGGGCCGGTACCGACATCCAGCACCTTCTGCCCGGAACACTCGCCCATACCTTCCACAAGCAGGGATTTCCACAGCGCAACTGTTTTTTTACTGCGAAATTGAGTTTGGATCACTTTATCATAACTGCTCGAACTGGAAGTCCAATATTTAGAAATTTCCTTCAGCATCATTGCTCACCCACATTCAGTTGATTCCAGAAGATCGGTGTAAACGTAGTGTATCCGGCCTTATAACCTGCAACCCGCTGACTTCTAACCAGGACATCATCAGGAAAATAAATGGCTGCAAACATGGCCTGCTCGTACATCTGAGCAAATATAGAGTCATAAGCAGTTTGACGCTCTTCCAAATTAGTGGTGCCTACCGCTTGGTCAATCAGCGCCTCCAGCTTGGCATCGGACCATACGACAGCCGGTGTTTCGCCTGTTGCATGAAATAAGGATAGCAGGAAGGAATGCGGATTATAGGCATCGTCATACGTACGGTACAGTATCAGATCATACTCCCTTGTTTTCCATAGAGCATCATAATAAGCGTTAGGCTCCAGCACCTGCAGGTTAACCCGGATACCGATCTCCTGCAGCTCCGATTGAATCAGTTCGGCAAAAGGCTTCCATTCCGGAAATTCCGCCTGCTGCAACACCAGGTTCAGCTCCAGCGGCTCCCCGGACTTCGAGACCACGCCCTCACCGTCAGCCTCGCCATAACCCGCTTCTGCCAGCAGCCGCTTGGCTTCCTCCGGCTCAAATCCATACCAGGTCTGATTGGATTCGGTGACATACGGCACCGTCATAGGGAACAAGCCGGTAGCTTCGCTGCCGATACCATTCATCAGATCGTTGACAATACTTGCTTTATTGATTGCCAGATTGATTGCCTTGCGGACATTCAGCTCCTGCAAGGCAGGCGTGTCATAGTTAAAAATCATAAAATGGGAGTTCGTACCCGGGGTCCGCTCCAGACTCAGTGAGGCATCGCCTTCAATGACCGGGATGCTCTCTACCGGAATTTTGCCTAATTGGCCTCCGGCAATGTCAATATCACCGCTTTGTAAGGCCATGACACGGGACTGCGGATCAGGGATAACCTTTAACACAATTTTGGTAAGCTTCGGCTTCTCGCCCCAGTAATAAGGATTGGCTACGAGCACGGCTTCCTGTTCCGCCTTATAGCTCTCGGCCATCCAGGCCCCGGTCCCGATCGGACTGACGAATTGGCCGTTCACATCGCCAGCTGGCTCCACAGCCGATGGGCTAATAATCCGGACCGGACGGGCAAAGGACAGTTCCGTCAAGAAGGGATAGTAGGATTTGCTAAAGTTCATCGTTACCGTGTGCTCATCCACCACCTCCAGAGCTTCCAGGGAAGTAGCTACATTTAAGGTGTTGGCCGGGTCCTTGATCCAGCGTTCGAAGGAAAATTTGACGGCTTCGGCATTAAATGGAGTGCCATCCGAGAATTTGACGCCTTGACGCAGATGGAAGGTGTATACCTTGCCATCCTCGGATATCTCCCAGGACTCCGCCAGCGCAGGCTTGATCTCTCCCTTCTCCCCATACTCTACCAACCCGTCATAGATCATGGCATGCACGGTCATAGAGCCTTTATAAGTACCAGCATCCAATTGATCAAGTCCCGCATCGGCTGAGATGGCTACTTTAAGCGCCTGCTCTTTCGCTGCATCGCCCGCAGAAGTGGATTGTTGCTGCTCATTACCGGTATTTGCTGCATTTGTACTATTGGAGGATTGTCCATTATTGCTGCAGCCTGCCACCACCAGCACTACGACCAGTAAGGTCAGGGTCAGGCTGGAAATCAAACGACGCTGTCTAATAAAAGGTTTATTCATGGATAATAACTCTCCTTCTGTCGCTGCTTTACATGTAATTGAATGTCTCTCTCTGCCTCGGGTCCTGGATGGGCACAGATGCCACCAACGTGCGTGTATAGGAATGCTTGGCATCCAGCAGCAGGTCTGCTCCCGATAGCTTCTCTATGATTTCACCTTGGTACATCACGGCTACACTGTCGCATAAGCGATGTACAATAGATAGATCATGAGTGATAAAAACGTAGGCCAGACTTAGTTCTCGCTTCAGTTCCTGCAGTAAGTCGATCATCTGCTTGCGCAGGGTCATGTCCAGGCTGGAAAAGGGTTCATCGCAAATGACTAACTCCGGCTGTAAGGCAATCGCCCTGGCGATGCCTACTCTCTGTAATTGGCCCCCACTGAGCTCATGGGGAAGCCGTTTGAGATAACCCGAACCCAGTCCAACCCGTTCCAGGGTCTCTACCACTCTGGATTGGCGAGCCTTATGGTTGTTCCAACCATAGTTGCGCAGCGGCTCATCAACGATTTGCTCAATCGTGAACAGGGGATTAAATGCAGCCAGACTATTCTGGAAGATCATCTGCACCTTGCCCCGGATAGATTGCATCTGTCGCTGCTTCCAATACGTAAACTCCATGTTCCGGTAAAATACCTGGCCGGAGGATGGCTTCTCCAGTCCCATCAGCAGCCGGGCCAAGGTGCTCTTGCCACAGCCGCTCTCCCCCACCAGCCCCAGGTTCTCTCCGGGAGCGAGAGATAGATTGACTTGGCTCACCGCCTGCACAGGGGGAAGCTTTGCGGCCAGCCAGCCCCTTTCAGTATGATAAGTTTTGCTTAAATTGTTGGCTCTCAACAGCTCCATAGCTCTGTGTTCTCCCTAGCTCTCTGTTAGTCAAATATGTGTAGTTCATAAAAAAGGCTTAGTCACACGGCTAGCGGCACTCCAGCAAATATCTCGTATACGGATGCTTGGGGTCGGCGAATATGTCGTACACGTCACCTTCCTCTACAATCCTCCCGGCACGCATGACATACACATAGTCAGCCAGCTCGGCGACGACACCAAGATCATGGGTAATGAGCAAAATGCCTATTCCCTCCTCGCGTCGGACACCATCTAATTCCTTAAGGATTTGCGCCTGAATAGTCACATCCAGAGCAGTAGTTGGTTCATCAGCGATCAGCAGACCGGCCCCTGCAAGCAAAGCGCTCGCAATCATAACTCGTTGGCACATTCCTCCACTGATTTGAAAAGGATATTTATGGAACAAGCTATCCGGATGCGGGAGCCCTACCCGCTGCATCTGGTCTAAGACCAGCCTCTTGGCTGCCTGGGCCGAAATTCTTCGGTGCTGCCTCACGCTCTCTATCAGCTGCTTGCCTATGCTAATGACTGGGTTCAGCGCATTGACCGGGTCTTGGAAGATAACGGCTATTTCCTGGCCGCGTACTTGCTGAAGCTGACGTTCCGAGCAGGTGCGAAGGTTACAGTCGCCTAGCCAAATGTTGCCGTCCTCCACCTGTCCCGGGGGATCGATTAAGCCCATCGCCGCCATCGCCGTGACACTTTTGCCGCTCCCGCTCTCACCGACCAGAGCCACGATCTGCCCAGGCTTCACCCCCAGGCTCACATCCTCCACCGCGATCTGCGGCCCTTGCCCAGTGTGGAAGCTAACCCGTAAATGCTCAATTCTCAGAGCTGTAGATCTTGCATCCATCATGGGGATACCTCCTCCTTCCGCCCCTTGGCCATTCCCCGATTGGACGCCTTAAGCCCCTCGCCCAGCAGATTGAAGCCCAATACTGCGAACATGATCGTCAACCCGGGGAAAAGCAGCAGGCGCGGTGCAGTCTGAATGTATGGCCGGCTGTCATTCAGCATAATGCCCCACTCCGGCGTAGGCGGCTGGGCTCCAAGGCCCAGAAAGGATAAGCCAGCGATGGATAGGATCATAGTTCCGACCTCCATCGAAGCTAGGACAAGGATGGGCCGGGCGGTATTCAGCAGGATATGCCGAAATACGATTTGCAGATGAGAGGTTCCGGCAGCCCGAGCTGCCATAATATAATCACTTTCCTTGATCTGCAGCACCATTCCGCGAATAACACGGGCATATCCTGTCCACCATACCGCCACGAAAGCGATCAACAGATTCTGCATGCTGGGTCCCAGCATTGCGGTAATCGCGAGAGAAAGAATCAAGCTGGGGAAAGCCAGCAAAATATCGATGATGCGCATGATAAAATGATCTACCTTGCCTCCTACATAACCGGCCAACAGACCGATCGGCACACTGATGGAGAACACGGCAGCAAGAGCAATCAGTGAATAGTAAAGCGAGGTCCGTACGCCATAAATTAAGCGGGATAACACGCATCGGCCCAAATGATCCGTTCCCAGCGGATATTCCAGGGAAGGCAGGCTTAATTTATGCTCCATATGAATCTGCAACGGGTCAGCAGGAGCAATCCAGGGCGCCAACAGACCCGTGAGCAAAAATAACAGAACGATAGCTGCCCCGACCTGAGCCGCTCCCGTTCGTAGTAGTCGTGTCTGAAACATCAAAGCATACTGCTCCTTCTACAAGCGTTCAACGCAGCCTGATTCTGGGATCCAGTAGCATATGCAGCATATCTACCGCCAAATTGACCAGGACAACGACAAGCGCCATCAGTAATACGTAACCTTGGATGACAATGTAATCTTTTGCAAAAATAGCATCAACCGCATATTTACCGAGTCCCGGCCAGGAAAAAATAGTCTCCACGACGACCGAGCCACCAAGCAAAGCGGACATGTGAATACCCAGCAAGGTCATGCTGGGCAGCCATGCGTTACGGAGGGCGTGCTTAGCAATCACCGCCCAACCGGCCAGTCCCTTGGCCCGGGCCGCTTTGATATATAACTTTCCAAGGATATCCAGCAAGCTGGTACGAATCAATCGGATATAAATGCCTGCCAAGCCAAATCCCAAGGCAATGGAGGGCAAGACGAGACTGGATGGTCCCTCCATTCCTGTCACAGGCAGCAGCTTGAGTTTGACGCCTCCATAGTAAATGAGTATCATGCTAAGCCAGTAACCAGGCATAGATACACTAAGCAGCGCACACCCCCGACCCAAGCGATCCAGCCAGCTTCCCGGATAGAGGGCAGAGCCAATGCCCAGCGGCAAGGCAACTCCCAACGCCACCAGCAGTGAACCGGTAGTCAACACCGCCGTAGCGGGAAAGCGGCTCATCAGTTCCGTGAAAACAGGCCGTCCACTGCTATAGGAAATACCAAGATCAAGCCGAAATAAACGGGACAGCCAATGCACGTATTGCATATATACAGGACCGTCCAGGCCTAGCTCTTGCCTGGTCGCCTCAATCGCTTCATATGTAGGCTTGATGCCATCCGCCCGCAGCATAATTTCCGCCGGGTCACCTGGAGTTAGATGCATGAGACCAAAAGCGATGCAAGAAATCCCCAACAGCACCGGAACCAGCTGCAGGAGTCGCTGAAGCAGATAGCGTGTAATTGTCCTTCACCCTCTTTCTTATTAGTAATATTTACGATTATAACATGATCTTTTGAAATTGGTAGTGTTATTCAAAAAAATTACGATTTGAAGCAGCGTATGCTAATCATCATGTTATGTATGAAGGCAAAAATGCCGCCCGGCAAGCCGGATGGCGGTGGTCAGGTCATTTCCGGAGATTTTCGTTAAAATTTAAAAATATTACAATTAAACTAGCCCATTGGAGTCATGTGCTCCCTATCTAAATAGATTAACATGGTTGCATTGGATCCACAGAAGCGTGGAAATATGATAATAAGGAGAACCCCATGGGTCATAAAAACACCTTTAATCCGTTTCGCCGACTTCATTTCTACGCGGCTTGGCTGATTACTCCACTGCTCATTACATTGAGTCTATCCGGTATTGGCTTCTTGTTCTATACGGATGTCGAGAAGAATATATACGAGCATGAATTTTTCGGTGACAGCGGCATCACGACCAAGCAAAGTATGGATGAGGCGATTCAGCAAATCAGTCATCAATACCCGGACTATACGATTGCCAAAATCAGTATCATGGAGGACCCCTACAACAATCGGGTAACCATCCAGAATTCCACAGGAGAGACACAGTATATTTTCCTCGACCATCATAATCAAATTGTGGCTAGTCAAAATGCCGAGCAGACCTATTCCAATTTAATGCGAAACTTCCATAGTTCGCTGCTGACGGAAGAGACTTGGGTACGCTATATGGTGGAGCTGACGGCCTGCTGGACAGTCTTTCTTATTGTGTCGGGCATTTATATGACCTTCAAGAAGAAACTGCTCACTGCTAAATCTGCCAAAGCCAGCAAACCGTTTCGCTTTCAGAAGATTCATGCCGTGCTGGGGTTGATTATTGCCCTACCGCTTATTGTGATTATATTAACCGGAATTCCCTGGTCCGTCTTCATGGGCAGCCATATCAGCAAGCTGGGACAAGAATATCCGGCCTTGGGAAGAACGGAGTTGCGATATAATCCGCCTCAATCCGATGTAAATGAAATTCCGTGGGCCACCCGAAGCCTGGACCAACCCGTCTCAAGCCAAGGTGATGGTCATGAGGACCATCACCTAACGGGCGAGATCTCTATTAATCTGGATTATCAGCAAAGCTTGGCGGCAATAATCAAACAAGCTCAAGCCGAGCAGATCTCCCGCCCATTTTCTATTATCTATCCGTCCAACGAGTTTGGTGTATTTACCGTGTCCAAAGGCAGCAACACCGGCGTTACCGGTCTGGATGTGAGTCCCTATGAAGAGACAACTGCTTATTTTGACCAATACTCCGGTAAACTGATTGCCAAAATTGATTTTGCGGATTATGGAATCATCGGGAAATGGTTCACTTGGGGAATTCCTCTGCATGAAGGGCATTTATTCGGAGTAGCTAATAAAATCTTGAATCTGCTAGTCTGTCTTACCTTCTTGGCGACTATTGTAATGGGTTTCACTTCGTGGATGAAAAGGATAAAGCCAGGAGACCTCAATCTTCCGCAGAGAATCAATAAGCCTTGGTCTATTGGCGCATTGCTCACCGTATTGATTCTGGGAGTACTTATGCCTTTGTTCGGCTTGTCCGTCCTCATAATCTTGCTGATCGAATTAACAATCTACTATATCACCAGAAATAAGGCACGAGTCGCCAGCTAGTCTGCCCTGCGCTACTCTGCTTGAGGATTAATGTGCCAAAAGATATGCCCCGGCCGATAACGAATGTCCGTCACTGACTGGGCGCTAGCATTATTTCGGCTCCAGGTACATGCTTCGAAGCGGATTATGCCAAATTAGACTCTATCGCCAGCCACAGGCAGCCCCCTCCCTTGCTAACAAGGGCGGCAGGCTGTTTTTTTACATCATAGAGGCTTGGAGCTGCCGAAGGAAATGTGCTTTTTTTGTCCTGTACAGATCATTTCTTTGTATGTTATCATCTTATCCGTATTGAATATTCAAATCTTTGAATATTTGAATTCTTGAATGCTAGGAGGCCTGATATGGAAGACCATGCGAACTTGCAGCAGTTTAAAGCCGAATTTTTCAAAGCCCTTGCCCACCCGATGCGAATCCGGATTCTGGAGGTGCTATGTGACGGGGAGAAGAGCGTGAACGAGCTCCAGACGATTCTCGGCTCTGAGGGCTCCGCCGTATCACAACAACTATCGGTACTGCGTGCAAAGAATCTGGTCAATACCGTGAAAGAAGGGACGACCGTCGTATATTCACTGCGTGATCCGTTAATTAAGGACTTGCTCGCCGTGGCGCGTCAGATTTTTGATAATCATCTCGTAGAGTCTATCTCACTGCTAAAAGGTATTCGGAAGAGCTAATAATTAGAAAAGAAGGGTTATTGGATGAAGTGGTCGGGGAGATTTAGCGGTTACTCGAAGGAAGCATTTCGTAAGGATATTGTTGCAGGATGTATCGTAGGTATTGTAGCAATCCCGCTCGGCATGGCCTTTGCCATTGCTTCGGGAGTGAAGCCCGAATACGGGCTGTACACGACAATCATCGCGGGAATTCTGATCTCGCTGCTGGGAGGCTCCCGATTCCAGATTGGGGGTCCAACCGGGGCATTCATCCCGATTCTCCTTGCGATCGTTATGCAGTATGGCTATGAAAATCTGCTGATTGCCGGATTCCTCGGAGGTATTATTCTGGTGCTAATGGGTGTGTTTAAGCTCGGGGCATTAATCAAGTTTATTCCTCGGCCCGTTACGATCGGATTTACCGCAGGAATTGCTGTAACGATCTTCAGCGGACAAATAGCCAGCTTTCTTGGGCTTCAAAATATGGAGCGGCACGAATACTTCTACGATAGCATGAAAGAAATCGTGCTTCGCTTGCCTTCACTGAATATGTACAGCATTCTGGTGGCGTCTATCTGTCTTGCTGCCCTGATTGTAACGCCAAGAGTACTGCCCAAGGTGCCGGGCTCCCTGGTAGGTATTATTCTATCTACACTGGTGGCCGTCTGGTTGTTCCCAGACAAAGTTGCCACGATCGGGTCTGCCTACGGTGCTATTCCCGCCAGCCTGCCGACCATTCATGGCCTGGATCTATCCTGGGATCGAATCACGGCAATGATACAGCCTGCGCTCGTCATTGCGCTTCTCGGCAGTATCGAATCCCTGCTCTCCGCCGTTGTGGCGGACGGTATGGGCGGTACGCGTCATAACAGCAATCGTGAATTGATCGGTCAGGGAATTGCCAATATAGTTACTCCATTTTTCGGGGGGATTCCCGCGACAGGAGCGATTGCCCGCACGGCTACGAACATTAAAAATGGCGCGGTCTCCCCGATGTCAGGCATCATTCATGGCTTCTTTGTACTTCTTATCGTCATCTTGTTTGCCCCGTATGCCTCAGCAATTCCGCTTGCCAGCATGGCTCCGATTCTGATGATGGTCGCCTGGAACATGAGCGAGCGCAAAGCATTTGCCGCGCTCGTCAAGGCACGGACAAGCGACAGTATCGTGCTGGTGCTGACTTTCCTGCTCACGGTGTTTACAACTTTAACTACAGCCGTAGAGGTTGGATTGATTGTTGCCGTTCTCCTCTTCATCAAGCGGATGAGCGAGATGCTGACGGTCCGCAAGGTGCTGCCCGACCTCTCGTCCGGCAAGGCGAAGGTATCCGCAGACATCGTATCCGCGGAACACGACTGTCCGCAATGCTCTATTTTCACAGTAGAAGGTCCCCTCTTCTTTGGCGCCTCTCAGAGCTTCGCCGCCTTCTCCGACTGGATCGAGAGCGGACATCAGCTGAAGTCGGTTATTTTGCGAATGCGTAACGTCCCCTTCATGGATACAACCGGCGAAGCTCACCTGATCGATCTGATCAAGCGCCTTCAGCACCTGGGGGTAACGGTTCATGTCACCTCGCTCCGGGCGCAGCCAAGAAGGCTGCTCACCAAGACAGGCGGACTTCAGCTTATCGGTGAGGAGCATCTGTTTGAGCATACCGGAGAAGCGATCAATGCGGCGCTCTCGAATTTGAACAAAGACCATTGTCTTGGCTGCCGGCATTTTGCCTTTCGCGAGTGCGCCGAGCTCTGCGGAGTTACCCCTCGGGAAGCGGCTTATCCGTCACCAACCGCAAAGCCCGCCAGCCGAATGACACGTACTGTGCTTAAGAGTTAACCGCCGTAAAGACCGGCGAAGGCGAATAAAAGGAGTGAGCATGTGATGCAGCTTGTGCTTCAGTTTATTGATGCCCATATCGATGTATCCAGTCTGTTATGGCTGTTCCCTATCACATTCATGTTCCATGACTTTGAAGAAATCCTCACGGTAGAGAAATGGGGCAATGCGCGAGGACCGGGAATCCTCAAAACATTGCCCGGATTTGCTAAGAAGATGTATGCCTCTTCCCTTCAAATGAATACACATCGCTTCGCCCAGGATGTGCTCGTAGTCTACTCAATCATCGTAACCGCAACCTTGCTTGCTGCATTCTTTCAAAGCTATTTCCTGTTCCTGGCTGTACTGCACCTGTACTTTCTTCATGTATTCACGCACATCGGGCAAGCACTCTTACTTAAGATGTACACCCCTGGCGTGGCTACCGCCATCGTTCCGGTGCTTCCTTACTCGCTTTACGCGTATTATCGGCTGATGTCAGAAGGTATCGTCGGCTGGAGCGATATGCTGTGGGGACTCGCCATTCTGGTCGTACTTCTGCCATTCTGTCTGCTATTGCTGCTGAAGGGCCGGCATCGAAGCGCTCCGCCAAAGCGATAAGAATCCATTCTTGCGAGATCTTATTTCTTCCGGTTGTCCAGTACAAATCCATCCAGCAGCTTGCCTTCAATATCAAACGCCTGATAGGTCAAGGTATCTGCACTGACCGTAATGCCCGCATACATCGGCTTCCCGTTCTGAAAATGAACCGCATGATAGAATTGATCCTCTTTCTTCTCGTTGAATTTTCGTCCGGAGGCATTGGTCGTCACGTAGACCGTGCCTTCTTCCGGCTGCACGATTTCCCCGCCCCGAAGAGGGAATGACCGGGAATACTCGTGATTATGCCCTTGAAGGACAAGATCGACCCCATATTCATCAAATACGGCTATCCAGTCATCTAGCTTTTTGTACATGTTCCCCCCGTACGCCGGACGGTGAATCGCTGCGATCAGCCAGGTCTGATCCGTGTTCTCCAGGTCTTGCTTAAGCCATGCTGTCTGCTGCTTAAGGTTGGATTCGGTATTCAAGACGACAATATGGGCGTGGCCGTAGTCAAATGAATAGTTTGTGCCGGGATTTGAAGCCTGCTCCCCGTTATCAGGAACGTAGAAATGAGCTGTAAATCGGTCTGATTCACCATCAATCTCATCATGATTGCCGGTCACAGGCATCAACGGAAGCCGGCTTAGCCAGTCCGACGGGATGCCAAAGAAGTAATCCCACGCCTTCTCATCTGTCGGATCCTCGGTCAAATCTCCATTATGCAAAATCCAGGACGCATCGGGAAATTGTGCAAAAGCGCTGTCAAGCGTGCGTCCCCATACGGCAAAATCCTTCTTACTCACGCCTTGCGAATCCGTTACATTCAGAAAAGTGAACGTCTCCTCCTCCACTCCTTCTGTCCTGATTACTGCCGCATTGCTCCATTCGCCCTCTTTTCCTTCTCCAATCCGGTATATGTATTCCGATCCTGGCTCCAGACCGGTCACCTCCACCTTGTGTGAATATTGCTTGCCGTATTTCTTGGTATTCACGATCGTAGTCTGAGCCTCGTAAATCACGGTCTTTTCACTATCGAAAGCATCCGGCGCATTCCCTTTGGCCATCTGAAGAATACCTGCGAGCTTCGTCTCGGAATACCAGGTGAAGGCTCTTGAGGTACGAGGATCCCCTCGAAATGTGGTTACCACCGATTTTACATTCAGACTAGCCGTGTCTTCGTCCGTCTTCTTCCCACGTCCCGCTCCGGTATTGCTCGGCTTGTATTGCAACAAAAACAGAACAAGTGCAACTGCAAGTAATATACATAGGGCCGCCCAGCCCAGCTTCAGGCCGATTCCATCATTCATTCTATTTCCTCCTGTCTAACGGGCTCATACACAGCATTTTTTACTAGTAACTTCCATATGTCAAGCGAATGTAAAAACATTCAGGCTATATTCAGTTTCCGTTAAGTCTAAAATCAGCAAAGCCTGTTAGCGTTAGGAAGTGTTCAGTTACTTTGCCAATGAAATGAGGTGTATTAGTGAACAAGGCATACAACAACCTGAAGTTTCGCCATGAGCTAAAGTTTATGATCAACCGGCATCACTACTTCATTATTCGCCAGCGTCTTAAAAATCTGGTTCGGCCGGATAAAAATGCGTCCACGAATGGCGAGTACCATATTCGCAGTCTCTACTTCGACGATTATGAGAATTCTGCACTTTCCGAGAAGCTCGGCGGCTTCCGCGATCGTCATAAATACCGGATCCGCGTATATAACCGCAGCGACCGGCTGATTCTTTTTGAGAAAAAGATCAAATGCGGAGATTACATCGCCAAGCTGAAGGAGCCCCTGGATCGGGACATGTATGATGCTATTTTAAACGGAAACTATGAGGTTCTGCATCAACCGGACAACCCCTTTGCCATGGAGCTGTACCTGGAAATGAAGCAGCATCTCCTTCGTCCAAGGGTCATCGTTGATTATGTGCGGGAGCCCTACGTCTGCGAGAACGGCAATGTCCGGATTACCTTCGACAAGGAGCTTCGAACCGGGCTGCATGCGACGGATCTTTTCGATCAGTCATTCAATCCCGTACCGGCCCTTGATGACCGGCATATCATTATGGAGGTCAAATACGACGAGTATTTGCCTGAATATATCAAGGCAGCCGTGCAAATGGAGGGGCTTCACCAGCAAGCCGCATCCAAATACGTCATCTGCTGCAAATATCTTAAAAATAATAATTGGGAGGATCAATAATTTATGCAAACGGCGAATTCATCTTCGACGAGCTTTAGCGATATTATCAAAAATTCGATCCTGGAAAATTTCTCATCGAATATCAGCATTTCCAATATTATTATCACACTGTGCGTTGCCTTCTTAATCGGATTATTCATCTTTATCCTGTACAAGCGTGTGTTCAGCGGGGTGCTCTATTCCAAAAGCTTCAACGTATCTCTGATCGGGATGGTTATGGTTACCGCAGTAGTGATTATTGCCGTCAACTCTAACCTCGTGCTGTCACTCGGGATGGTCGGCGCCCTGTCCATCGTTCGCTTCAGAACACCGATTAAGGACCCTACCGACCTGGTCTTTCTGTTCTGGGCTGCGGCGGCTGGGATTGTAACCGGCGCCGGATTCTACTCGCTTGCCGCTATCGGATCAGCCGTCGTCGGTCTTGTTCTGTTCCTGTTCATCAAGAATACTTCGGCAGACGTTCCCTACCTGCTCGTCGTTAATTGCGACAACGATGAGAGTGAGCAGCATGTTCACAATCAGATGAAGCAGCTTGTGAAGCGGTACAATGTGAAGCAGAAAAATGTAACCCCGCACAATATTGAAATGACACTAGAGGTTCGCCTGCGTGACGGCGAAGGGCGCTTCGTTAATCAAATCTGTGAGCTTGGCGGCGTAAAAAATGCGGTTCTGATCAGCTATAACGGCGATTATGTATCCTAATTTCAGATGGAGGTACCTACCATGAAGAGCAGATATTCCAAGCTGCTTCTGTCCTGCTGCTCGCTGCTTCTGATTCTTGGTATGACCGCTTGCGGAGAGGCCACTGCGACCATGACTCAGGATTCAGGGAACCTGGGAACGGTATCCAAGGCAGAGCAGAAGCTGGATGAGGAGGTCTTCCCTAAAGACAAGGTCGTGGACGTAAAAATCACGATCGACAGCGGGGACTTCCAGGATATGCTCGATAATGCCAGCGCCGAGGAATACAAGGAGGCATCCGTAGATTACAACGGCCAGCATTTCGAGCATATCGGGATTCGTACCAAAGGGAACCTGTCCCTGCGAAGCGTCGTGCAAATGCCCGATTCTGACCGATACAGCTTCAAGCTGTCGTTCGACGAGTATGTAGACCAGACCTTGGATGGAATCAGCAAAATCAACCTGAATAACAACTACAGCGACGCTTCCTCCATGCGGGAATTTTTAACGTATGAACTGGCCGAACAGCTGGGGCTTCCCACACCTAAATATTCCTATGTCAATGTGTACATCAATGATGAATTGTGGGGCTTCTATCTAGCCATCGAACAGATCGGGGATGCGTATTTGAACCGTCACTTCGGCAATTCATATGGCGCGCTTTATAAAGGCGAGATGACCGGCAGCGGCAGCGATCTAACCTGGCTTGGCGACGACCCTTCTGCTTATACCGGATTGGCGCTCAAGTCTAAAACGACGAATGATGACATTCTTATTGATATGATCAATGAGCTGAATAATGGCCGTGATTACGAGAAGGTTCTTGATGTCGAAGAATCGCTCAAATATATTGCGCTCAATGTGGCAACCAACAACATGGACAGCTACATCGGGCAAAATAAACAAAACTATTACCTGTATGAAGATGACGGAATCTTCTCCATTTTACCCTGGGATTACAATATGGCTTTCGGCGGCATGGGCGGAGGTATGCCAGGAGGTATGGGCGGCTTCGGCAATCGGGGCGTCAATGAAGCTGGGGGCCAAGCCGCAGGGTCGGCTCAATCAGCTCCAGACAGCTCCAGCGATTCTCAGGCTTCGCCCTCGGAATCAGGTACAGCGGCCCTCCCTGCTGATGGAAGTACACCTGAACCGCCAGGCGGGGGGAGTGTCGATAGCACCGAGCCCGCCGGACAGCGTGAACCGCAGGAGACTGCTGCCCCGGACTTCGAAAGAGCATCCGGCAGCAGTCTGTTGATTGATGAGCCGACACAAGGTGCGGTGGCTGACCGGCCGCTTGTGGCCAAGCTTCTGGAGGTTCAGGAGTACAAGGAGCTCTACCACTCCATTCTTCAGGAGGCGGTCGACGGATACTTGTCCAATGACACATTTACAGCCAGAGTGAACGAGCTGGCAGCCATGATTTCGCCTTACGTGCAAGCGGACCCTAATGCGTTCTACAGCTATGAGGAATTCCAAGCGGCCGTGCCAAGCCTGATTGCTACGAATGCTTCACAGGTAGAGAACATCTCCCGGCAGCTTGACGGCACCATTCCTTCCACCGGTGACGGCAGCGGCAGCGGCGGTGGTATGGGCGGCTTTGGCGGGGATATGAACCGCAATCGCGGGCAGAATAATACAACAGCGTCTCAAGGAGAAGCGGAAGGACTGTTCCCTGCGTTTGGTGGACAAATGCCTCAGGGGCAGGCTCCAGGCGGACAGACCGAGGGACAAATTCCGGACCGGAACGGACAACCGGGCGGGGGCGGACGCGGCGATTTTAACTTCGACTTTGGCTTCGGACAAGAGAACGGCGCCCGCCAAGGAGCAGCTTCTGCAGAGGGAGCGATTGCAACAGGAGCATCTCTTCTCTTCTTACTATCGGCAGCTGGTTTCGTGGCCTTTTTCAAAAGAAGGAGATGGTAAGGAAGACCGCCTAACCCTGATTGGATACCCCGCAACAATAATGTGCGATCAGCTTACTCTCATGTTTAAAAACATCACCTTTGGTTAATAGTAAACGACAAGAAAATTAATTACTTAAGAGGTGATAAATGATGGGTTTCTTGTGGTCATTAATTATTGGCGGTATCATCGGATGGCTGGCCGGTCTTATTATGGGTAGAGATATTCCCGGCGGCGTAATCGGGAACATAATTGCAGGCTTCATTGGAGCCTGGCTCGGTAGTCTGATTCTGGGCAACTGGGGACCGGTGATCGGAGATTTCTATTTCGTCCCGGCATTAATCGGTGCCGTTGTTCTCGTCTTTATCGTGAGTCTGATCATGGGCTCGATGCGAAGAGGACGTTCTTAATCCATAATTGAACGTGAAATCAGACAAAGCCAGTGCCCTTAGGTTTTAACCCGGGCACTGGCTTTTTGTTTGTATCTGTACCAAGTTATTCATCCCTGCTGGAGCTCTCCCGATATTCGCTCGGGGTCATCCCTGTCATCTTCTTGAATACCTGAGTGAAATATCTTGGATCCTGGTAACCCACCAGCGGGGCGATCTGGTACACTTTGACCTGACTATTCTTCAGTATATATTTTGCCTTACCGATTCGGCATTCTGTCAGATACTCCAGGAAGGTGTATCCAGTCTCTTGTTTGAATAACAGGCAGAAATGGCTGATGCTCAGCCCTGCAAATTCTGCAGCCTCTTCAATGGATAAGTCCTTGTGATAATGACTGGCAATATATTCGCGAGTCTTTTCGATCAGCCGATGAATTTGCTCCTTCGGCTCTGATAATTTGCTAGCGGAGATGCCCTCACCGAAGATACGGCTGAGCAAATCGATGATGTCAGGCAGCGTCTCAGAGGCATGCAATTCCTGGAGCAGGCCTTCCAATGACCATTCCAAAGGCAGCTTCATATGCTCAAATTCCCTGTAGAGGACTACCGTCAACTCCACCAGCATGCGCTGAGCGGACTCTCTTGCAACCGCATGGCCTTCAATGAAGTCCCTGGTCTCTTCGAGCAGTCTCATTAGCCTTTGATCATCCAGCGTCCGGATGCATTCAAGCATCTGCTCCTCCAAATGCTTCGGATACTTGGCCGTATCGGCCGACTGTCCTCCCGCTCTCCCCAGTTCCTCTACAAAGACGCCCTCGCTATCCCGATAGAATCTTTGATAAAGCGCCTTGCCGGCTTGCTGATAAGCTTCTCCCAGCTGCGTTATCCCTGCCGCAAGCGGACTGAAGCCAATGGAGCAAGGAAGCTTGGTATGCAGCTTGATCTGTGAGATTAAATCTTGTCCCAACTGCTCCCTGTTCGTAAGCAGTCCCCCGGGGAACAAGATAATCCACTCTCCGCTGTGAAATGGAAACACGGTAAGCGCGCCTTGAGAGAGCGACCATTCATTCAGAATATTGCGAATGGCAAACAGCCATAATCTTCGCTCATGCGGCGGCCACATATCCGCCAGCTTTAAATAATGGTCAAGCTGAACAACCGCCACAAAATAACCCTCCTGCAGCTTCCCGCTTTCAAGCCACTGCATATGGCGAAGGTGGCTTCCGCTTTCGCCTTCCTCAATCAGCTCAGCAAACATTCGCTCGCGCGCAAGCTCTGACAGCACCTGTGCCGAGTGCAGTAAATGCTCGTTCTCCTCCTGCTTGTTCAGCTTCTTGATTGCCCGCTGTATCATTACTATCAGCTCATCATGGTCGATCGGCTTCAGCAAATAATCGAATGCGCCTTCCCGTAACGCTTCCCTGGCATACTCAAACTCACTATAACCACTGATAAAGATAAATAACCTCTTGGCACTCTCGGCCATAACTTCCTTCATCAGACTGATTCCATCCAGACCAGGCATACGAATGTCGCTAATAATCATATGCGGGGCATGCTCCCGAACCAACCGCAGCGCCTCTTCACCATTTCGCGCCTCTCCCACAATCTCAAGGTTCAGCTCTTCCCATGGAATAGCCACCTTCAGACTCCGCAGAATGATCGGTTCATCATCAACCAGAATTACGCGATACTTTACTTCTCCGCCCTCCATACCTCACCCCTCCTGATTAGTCGGATATCGAGCTGCCGCGAAGCTGCCAATACTGCTCCGAGGTTGACTGGATCTCATCCAGCCCTTCCGCAGGTAATACGGAGCCGGTGATTAATTCTCCGATTACCTTCAGGAAGGCCTGGCTGACTTCCGGAGACATAGCATTATCATAAGGCAAGAAAATATGGTCGCTTTGCTCAATCAATCCAAGCACCTGTTCAAACACAGGCCCGGTCTTCTCTGCATCAAACGTTATGTCCATCGATGGAATCCGCTGTCCCTCATATACGATGCGTCTTTGTACTTCTTCTGTATAAAAAGCATAAAGCAATTCCAGCGCGGCTTCCCGTTTAGCATCCTCCAGGTTGGCTGAAAGCGCAATTCCTATCGTATAGCCTCCGGCCAAGGCGGCTTGTTGACCCAGCTTTTCCGTTGGAAAAGACATAACGCCTACGCGTTCCGAGAAATCCTCCCCTCCCGAGGCGGAATGAAACAAATTGATATCCCAGCTTCCGTTCAAATACATGGCCGCCTGGCCTGAAGTAAACAGATCGATCGCATCCTCTGTCGACAAGTCGTTGGCAGGATCGCTGAACGCTCCCTCCATGACCCAGTCCTTAAAGTGAACCAAGGCTTGAAGATACGCGCTATTATTGAAGCTCGCCGTGCTATTCCCCCGGGTCAGCTCGTTAATCAGGCCTGAACCGGCATATCTGTCCATTAAATAATGAGCGAAGATGGCTGCGGGCCACCGCTCCTCATTCCCGAGCGCAAACGGAATAATTCCGTTCTCTTTAAGCGTATGCACCGCTTCATCCAGCTCTGCAATCGTCCTTGGCGGCTCAATTCCCAGCCTCTCAAAGATATCCCGATTGTAAAAGAGCGGCTCGGCATTTCCTTCTATCGGCAGCCCGTACACTTTTCCATCATAGGTCCAGGCATCCAGGTTCCGAAATTTTCCTGCAATACGGTTCGTATTCATGTGATCCGTTAAATCCATCAGGCGGTTTGAACGGACATAAGGTTCAATTTCAGCACCTGCGAACAGAACAAACATATCCGGCGGTGTCCCCGTCACCATCTCACTCTTCAGCTTCTGCTCGCGGTGCACCGTCTGATCCATGCCCTCAAAATTCACCTTGATATTGGGATGCGACTGCTGGAAGGAGTCGACCACATCCTCGAAGATGTTCAGCATATTCCGGTCATGCTCTTTAATCCAGAAGTGACGGAAGGTCAATGTGATCTTCTCTGTCTGTGGCTCTTCAATGGGCTCCGGGCCATTCAAGGTGATGATCCAGACCGATATTCCCAATACAACTGCATAGAGGGCCAGCCAGCCCCAATTCAAAACCCACTTTTTCACGACGCTGCCCCCTATGACCCGATTTTTGGAATACGTATCCGAATAATTGATCCATATCCCGGAGAGGAGCAGATCATGATGCCATAGTACGCTCCAAATCGGATTCGAAGCCGTTCATGCACATTTTTCAGACCAACACCGTTCTCCCGATACTTCTTCAGATGCTCCCAATCCTTGTCCCAGAGCCCCAATAACGTGTCCTGATCGAAGCCCGGGCCATTGTCGGCCACATCGATCAGAATATCTCCCCCGCCGTCATGGGCAATAATTGAAATCTGTCCTTGTCCCTCCATCGGTTCGATCGCATGATAGAGCGCGTTCTCCACAATCGGCTGTACGATCAGCTTCTGCGTCTTGTAATACTTAAGCTCCTCAGGCAATTCAATCCGATATGAAAATTTGTCCTCAAAACGGAACTTCTGAATATCCATATAGTGCTTGACATGCTCCATTTCCGTAGAAAGAGGAACTAATTGCTGGCTCTCGCTGATACTGATTCGCAGCAGCTTCCCCAGAGAAACGACCATTTTGCTAATATTCTTATTTCCCTCCAAAACGGCCATCGAGTTGATGGATTCCAGAGAATTATATATAAAATGGGGATTAATCTGGGCCACCAGCGCCTGCAGCTCTACCTCTTTCTTCCGTGCCTGCTCGAGCTGTACCTGTTCAATCAGCTCCGAGATTTGGCGGCTCATCCGATTAAAGCCATCAATCAGCAAATCCCGCTCATCCAAGGCTGGTACGGGCTTGGTAATTGGCATGAAAATCCCTTGCTGCACCCGCTTCATCCCGTTAACGGCGCTAATAATGCTGCTGACCAATCTGCGGATGAAGTAACGGTCGAAGAGAAAAGCCGAGATTAACGAAAGCAGGACCAGAACAACGGCAATATTGCGTATTTTTACCGACTCTGAGTTGATTAGCTTACGCGGTGTGATCGCAACGAGATACCACTCTTTATTATGGGATGGCAAATACGTAATGAGCGAGCTCTCCCCGGCATATTTGTCCACGTAATCCCCCTTACCGCTGCCGTCCGCTACGGACAGGAAAGGAAATGCAGTGTTTTCTCCAATATGCGCACCCGATTTATCAAAGACGATATTCCCTTGGCGGTTCACCAGCAAAATGTCTCCCTGCTTGAGGGTAGCTGCATCCCAGAATACTTGATCCAAAATATCCGGCTTCACATAGATAACCAGTGTCCCGATATCCTCGAGAGAATAAAAATCTTTAATGATTCGAGCCTGAATCAGTAAAGGTTTGCCTTCCTCCGCACTGCCGTTCTCTCCGGGACCGGACCAGATTGGCCTCCCTTCCGCTGCCTCCATGGCTTGATGCCAGTTCTGACGCTTCATCTGCTCGAACGACATCGAATTGGCGGATGAATAGACTAACTTCTCCTTGGAGTAAATGTCGAAGGAAAGAATCATGGAATGATTGAACAAATTGTTTATTTCCTGCCGTTGCTCATAGGTAACCGGACTGCCTGCTTGTTTGAGTATCCGCTGAATCTGCTTCTGGGTAATCGCAGAATTAGACACCGTAGTGATCTCGTTCAGCGCATAATTCAGCTTCCGATCCGTCTCAAGCAGCGAGACCCAATAAAAATTGCTGGACTTCTGCTCCATCGTCTTCGAGTAACTGAAGTAAGATACCGAGCCCATAAGAATGACCGGTATAAACACAAGAAGAATAATAGCCAGCAGGATTTTTCGACGGAGCTTCATAAATGGCTCTCCCCCTTTGATCTACTGCATCTATTATTCTTCATATAGGAGGCTAACTCCTTGTGCGAACTACTGTCCATCCGGAATGGCTAGCTCTTGATCGCACCCGACGTCAG
This sequence comes from Paenibacillus apis, assembly GCF_018333295.1. Classification (NCBI taxonomy): domain Bacteria; kingdom Bacillati; phylum Bacillota; class Bacilli; order Caryophanales; family Paenibacillaceae; genus Paenibacillus; species Paenibacillus apis. The sequence continues at coordinate 19,112 of NZ_BORS01000024.1, read as the reverse complement.
ACCCGCAATGACCCAGCGGCTGAAGAGCAGGAAGACGATCAGAAGCGGCAGCGTCGCCGTAAAGGTTGCGGACATGATCATCCCGAAATCGATGCCGTCCTTGTTGGTAAAGAGCTGCTGCAGCGCAAGCTGAATCGTATAGTTCTCACGGTTCTTGAGCACGACCAGCGGCCAGAAGAAATCATTCCATACATTCATAAAGTTAAGAATGCCCAGGGTAGCCATTGCCGGTGTTACTACAGGAATCGCAATATTCCAGAAAATCCGGAAATGTCCTCCCCCGTCAATACGACCGGCCTCCAGCAGCTCGGAATGGACGGCCGAAGAGATATATTGCCTCATCCAGAAAATACCGAACGCATTAACCATAGCCGGGACGATCAGCGCTTTATAGGAGTCGATCCAGTGCAGCTTCGCCATAATAACGTACTGCGGCAATACACCAAGCTGAGCCGGTACAAGCATCGTCGCAATAACAAATACGAACAAGGTCTTCTTCATCGGAAACTCGTACTTGGCAAAAGCAAAGCCTGCTAATGTACAGAGGAACACCACCGATGCAGTGACGGAAGTAGCCACGACCAGCGAGTTAAACATGGACCGGAAGAAGTCTGTACGTTCCAGCACCCGAGCAAAGTTATTAAAGAACTCTCCGCCCGGGATTAACAGCGGAGGAATATGAAAGGCTGCATTCTTGTCATTGGTCGCCACTACAAACATCCAGTAGAACGGGAAGACAGATACCAGAGCTCCGATGATCAGGAACAGGTAAAAGAAGAGCTTGCCCACGATTCCCGGCTCATCCGGTTTACGACGCATACGAGCGGTCAGATTCATGCTCCACCTCCTGTATCTCCGCCCATCCGGCTGGATAGGGCCATATTAAGCACTGAGAACAGGATTGTAGCAATGAACAGCAGCACCGCCGTTGCGGCAGCCGTTCCAAAGAATCCGTTACTGAATGCTTCATTGTACAAATACGTTACCATCGTGATCCCTTCCTGACGAGTCGAGCCTGTACCGCCCTGTCCAAGGAAGACATAAGGCTCTGTAAATAATTGCAGGGATCCAATCGTGGATACCAGCGTGACGAACAAGATGAACGGCCGAAGCATCGGCAACGTTATGTGCAGCAGCTGTTGGGTGCGGTTGGCACCATCAATTTTGGCAGCCTCGTAAATATCATTAGGAATACTCTGCAGACCCGACAGGAATATAATCGCGTTATATCCCATCCAACGCCACATGACCATCGTGGAGATGGCAATTTTGACTCCCCACCAGCCTGAATTGAACGGCACGCTTTCCAAGCCGAAATTATTCAAGATCCAATTGATCATCCCGTTGTTGCCGAACATCGTACTGAATACCAGCGTTACCGCAACAATGGACGTAATATTCGGCATAAAATACAGCACCCGGAAGGTGTTCTTGAACCGGTTAAGCGCCGAGTTCAACATGATGGCCACCAGCAAGGCCACAATCAACTGGGGAAGTGTCCCCATGATCGCCATGATGAGGGTGTTGCTGAAGGAAATCCAGAAGGTCGGGTCTTCCGTGACCAGTCTGTAATTCTTCAGGCCTACATACTTCATCGGACCTAATGCATCCCATTTAAAAAAGGATAAGTAAATGGTAAAGAGGATAGGATAGAGTCCAAATATTGAAAAAAGAATAAAGAACGGTGAAATAAACGTATACGCCGTAATCCGGCTCCGCCGTGTCTCCGTCAGAAAAGGCTTCTTCCGGGGAGTGCTCGGCTCCGGATGCGCGGTAGCAAGTTCTGGCATGAATGCACCTCCGTGAAGTCATTGATAAATCCGAACCGCATGGAGGGAGGGCTCCCTGATGCGATTCGGATTTGAAATTACCTATAAATTGCTTAGCTGCGATCTACCAGTGTCTTCGCTTGCTTCACTGCACTTTCCCATTCCTTTTCAGGATCAGCCTTTTTCTCAAGCACGTTCTTCAGGGCGTTCTTGAAGAAGGCATCTGTCTGGTCATGCAATGGTCCGTAGTAAACCGGTTTTACGCGTTCTGCCGATTTGGCGTAAGCATCCGAGATCACTTGACCGCCGAAGAATTCATCCTTATCCTCTGAGAAAGCAGGCTCTGTGTATACCGCCGGAATCGACGGGAACAGACCGCTTGCCTTGAAGGATTTCAATTGGTTTTCTTTGCTTACGAGCCAGGAGATGAATTCATAAGCCTCTTTCGGATGCTTCCCTTCCTTCGGCAAGGTCAGGAAGGAACCTCCCCAGTTCCCTGCACCTTCAGGGAGCTGTGCAATTTGCCATTTACCGGAGCCGTCTGTACCATTGCGAATGGTTCCTGCCATCCAAGCCGGTCCGAGCAGAACGCCGAAGTCGCCGTCGTTGATTGCCTTTTGCCATTCCGGAGACCACAGTGTCCAGTTGCCCACCCAGCCTTCTTGAATGCCTTTTACGGTAAAGTCATAAGCTTTCTTCACTTGCGGATTTGTATCGCCGATGAACGAACCGTCCTCTGTGCTGAAGTAGATTTGATCCGGCGATTGGTCACGAAGACCGTTATAGAGCAGGTCCGTCAAATCGGTGAAAGGCTTGCCGGTCTTATCCTTGAAGTCCTTAGCCACCGTTGCGAATTTATCCCAGGTATCGATCGCTGCGCTGAATCCGTCCGGATCCGTTGGCAGTCCTGCTTGCTCAATCAGGTCGGTACGGTAATATACGACTGTAGGACCAATGTCAGTTGGAAGTCCAAGCTGGAAGGAACCGTCAAGCGATGTGGCTTGCTTCCATTTCCAGTCAAGGTAGTTGCTTTCGATATCTTTTGCCCCAAGATCATACAGGTTATAGAATTTGTCCTGGTTATTAATGAAGCGCTCGATAAATGCAATTTCCAGCATGAAAATATCAGGCGCTCCCGAGCCTGCGGACAATGCCGTTGTCAGGTTATTATGGTGAGCTGTTTGGTCCGACGTATTTTGGAACTTGAATGTAACGTTCGGATGCTCTTGCGTGTATTCCTTGGCCAGTTCCTCATAGTTTGTTGTACCGAGCGACCAGAAGGATAATACAACCGGTTCTGCACTATCGGTCGGCTCGTTAGTATCGCCTCCGGTGCTTTCATTTGTGGAAGGTGCCGGTGTGTTGCCTCCATTGTTAGAGGCATTATTACCGCTGCCTCCGCAGGCTGCCAAGGAAAGAATCATTAAGGCAGCGATGAGCAGAATCGCAAGTGGCTTGCTTCTCTTCATTGCTTGTTACCCCTCTCTTGTTCTCCATATTTTTCATATTCAGTCTAATGGAAACGGATTCATTTTTTGAGGAGGCATTTTTGCGATTTATGGTGGAGATTCTTCTGATTGCTGTTGCTCCTGAATACGAAACAACTAAAATAATGCAGTAAGGTTCTTTAATTTGGAGAAGTTCAAACGATTTGGGATCATGTTACTATGACTTCCAGAAAGGAGGATTTCCTAGCCCAATTCTTGTAAGCGCTTTATTTGTAGGAAAATATCGAAAGGACGTGAGCATGTGAAATCACAGATGATCAAGCGGACCCTTGCACTCAGTCTGGCTCTCACCCTGCTGCTTTCATCAGGGCTGCTGCCAAGCCGTGCGAGAGCCGAATCATCCGGTATTAATGATCCTGTTACGGTATACCGCGAGGATTTCGCTAACGGGAAAGGAGCAGCGATACAAGCAGGCGGTTCAGCCTTGACCCTGGTGACGGATAAGAGTTTTGCCGGCAATGAGGATGGCGCCGCACTATACGTCAGCAACCGGACGAATAATTGGGATGGCGCAGATTTTCGCTTCGCCGATATCGGACTTACGAATGGGCAGACCTACACTGTAACCGTAGCTGTGTACATTGACGCTGACACTATCGTGCCTGATGGCGCGCAAATTGCGCTGCAGACCGTTGACAGCTATGGATGGCTGGATGGCAAAAATGCAATCAGCGGCGGCGCGATTACACTGACCAAGGAATTTACGGTTGATACCGCCAAGGATTCGGCCATACGAGTACAATCCAACGACGCCGGAGCAGGAGTGCCATTCTATATCGGAGATATTCATATTACAGGCGCAGCTTCATCAGGCGGGGAGGATCCTCCTCGAGAACCTGCCCTGCCTTTTAACACAATCACCTTCGAGGAGCAGTCAACGGGCGGCTTTGCAGGACGTTCGGGCACAGAGACGCTTACCATCACCAACGAAGCCAACCATACGGATGGGGGAGGCTATGCCTTGAAGGTAGAAGGACGTTCAGAGACCTGGCACGGACCAGCCATCCGGATAGAGAAATACGTGGACAAGGGCCACGAGTATAAAATTTCCGCCTGGGTCAAGCTGATTTCACCTGAAAGATCACAGCTGCAGTTATCCACCCAAATCGGCGAAGGCAGCAGTGCCAATTATGTTGTCCTCGCGCCAAAAACGATTCGTGTTGATGATGGATGGGTCCTGCTTGAAGGGAACTATCGGTATAACAGTGTGGGGAACGAATTCCTGACGCTCTATGTGGAAAGCTCCAGCAGCAAGGATGCCTCGTTCTATATTGACGACATCTCCTTTGAAGCTACGGGCTCAGGCACCGTTGATATCGAGCGCGATCTGATACCGATTAAAGACGCCTATGCCTCGAACTTTTTAATTGGAAATGCGATCACAGCGGAGGACTTGGAAGGAATTCGATTCGAGCTGTTGAAGATGCATCACGGACTGGTTACCGCGGGCAATGCGATGAAGCCGGATGCGCTGCAAAATACCAAAGGCAGCTTCACCTTCGATAGCGCAGATGCCATGGTGAATCAAGTGCTGGATGCAGGTATGCAAATGCACGGTCATGTGCTCGTCTGGCATCAGCAATCACCGGACTGGCTAAATATGAATCCGGACGGTTCACCGCTCCAGCGAGAAGAAGCGTTGGAGAACCTGCGTACCCATATTCGCACCGTCATGGAGCATTTCGGCGATCGGGTGATCTCTTGGGATGTTGTGAATGAAGCCATGAATGACAATCCAACCAATCCGACCGATTGGGAGAATGCCCTCCGCAAATCACCTTGGTATCAGGCCATCGGACCTGATTATTTGGAGCAAGCCTTCCTTGCCGCCCGCGAGGTGCTGGATGACCATCCGGATTGGAACATCAAGCTGTACTATAATGATTACAATGATGACAACCGCAACAAAGCAACCGCGATCTACAGCATGGTCAAGGAGCTTAATGAGAAGTATGCCGAGACGCATCCTGGCAAGCTGCTGGTCGATGGGATCGGCATGCAAGGTCACTACAGCATTAATACGAACCCCGAGAATGTCAGATTATCTCTGGAGCAATTCATTTCATTAGGTGTCGAGGTCGGCGTGACCGAGTTAGATATTCAGGCTGGAAGCGATTATCAGTTATCTGAAAAGCAGGCCGAAGCGCAAGGATATTTATATGCCCAACTCATGCAGCTGTACAAGGAGCATAGTGAACAGATCAGCCGCGTAACGTTCTGGGGGCAGGACGACGGAACAAGCTGGCGCGCTTCCTCGAATCCGCTGTTGTTTGACAAGAACCTTCAAGCCAAGCCAGCCTATTATGCAGTTATTGATCCGGCTAAATTTATAGCAGAGCATCAACCCGATTCATCCGAAGCCCGCCAATCAACTGCCAAGTACGCGACACCTGTACTAGATGGCGTTGCCGACGCGATCTGGAATGATACGCCGGCCGTCCCGATTAACCAGTATCAGACGGCCTGGCAAGGAGCCAGCGGCACGGCCAGGGTATTATGGGACGATGAAAATCTGTACGTGCTGATCCAAGTCAATGATGCTCAGCTGGATAAGACAAATACGAATGCCTGGGAGCAGGATTCTGTTGAAATCTTCCTGGATGAAAACAACGCCAGAACTACGTTTTATCAGGCAGATGACGGACAATACAGAATCAACTTTGATAATGAAGCTTCCTTTAATCCTGACAGTCTGTCAGAGGGCTTCGTATCCGCAACAAAGATTAGCGGCAGCAGCTATACTGTCGAAGCGAAATTGCCGTTCAAGACAGTGTCGCCTGCCAATCAGATGAAGATCGGCTTTGATCTTCAAATTAACGACGCCAAGGATGGCGCGCGCCAAAGTGTCGCAGCCTGGAACGATACGACAGGCAATGGATATCAGGATACCTCGGTGTATGGAGTACTGACTCTGATCGGCAAGCCCGGCAGCACACCTGGAAGCGGCGGCAGCGATGGGGGCAATAACAATAATGGTAGCGGCAATAGCAATACGGCCAGCCCTTCAAATCCCTCAGCTTCATCATCGGAGAATGTGCTTCTGCAAAACGGAAATGTGATTATTCAGCCGGTAATTACAACCTCCGCCAAGCAGGCTAAAGCCGTCATTTCCGCCTCGTTGCTAAACAAGGCTGTGGCACAAGCCAAAATGAGTGGAACAAAGACACTGACCATTGAGCTCCCGGCACAGGCCGATGTAGACAGCTACGAACTAGAACTTCCGGAACAAAGCTTGAAAGCCTTGGGAGACTTTGGGCTTCTGATCATTACGGATTATGCCGAGTTGGATATCCCTGCAAATTCACTGCAATCAGACCCTGATTCTGAAGGAGCCCTCCGTATTCGCATCGGCCGTGCCACATTATCCGATCTGTCCGCGGACGAACATGCTTACATTGGAGACCGGCCAACTTTTGGCTTCATGCTTGAATATGGCGGCGAGACTGTAACCACGCTGGAGCGGCCTGTCGTTGTGAAGCTGCCTTATACACTTACTGCTGTGGATCAAGAGCATCCGGAACGATTGGTCGTCTGGTTCATTAGCCAGGAGGCAGGCATGCAGACAACTCCTATTGTAAACAGCCGATTTAATCAAGCCACCAACCAGATCGTATTTGAGACAGACAAATTAGGTAATTATGCTACCGCCTATATACCTCCTGCTTTCAATGATGTGCAGCCCGCGCATTGGGCCGGGCAAGCCATAGGGGCCATGACAGCCCGCAGCGTTCTTACAGGGAATGACAGCGGGTCTTTCTCCCCGGCACAAGCGGTCACCAGCAGTGAATTCGCAGCAGCCCTGGTCCATGCATTAGGGCTGAATGCGCAAGAGGCAGCAGCCTTCGCTGCATTGTCTAACGATGCGGTCATCACGCGCCAGGATATGTTCGTCCTGACAGCCCAAGCATTGGCTGCAGCAGGTATTAAACAGAGCAGTGACACGCAATTGGCAACTTACTCCGATGCGGCAAGTGTTCCGGAATATGCCCGGGATAGTGCAGCTGCACTAATCAGCCTCGGCATTATTAACGGAAAGAACCGTCAGCTTGCTCCGCAAGACGCACTTACGCGAGCAGAGGCCGCAGTTATTTTGTATCGGGTATGGTCCCGGCTATAATCCAATATTCAGCTTTGTTAAGCAAAGAAGACATCAACCTCTAGAGGAAGATGTCTTCTTTGCTTGGCTCCTTTGAGCAAATATAAACTTTTAAACGTTATCCAGCGATTAAAAGAAATCCAGCAATGCGGTCTTGCTCGCCGGAATCCATTGCTCCAGCAGTCCAGCTGCCTTCTGCGGTCCATTCAAGCGCCCATAGGCATGCATCTCAAGCGGTCTTTTATAGCCAAGCAGCATTGCTGTCCAGGCTTGTATGTCGATCATAAGCAGGTCTTGCCCAGGCCCGGAAGTTGCTGCACGTTCCATGCGTGCTGTTCCGTCAGGGGATATACTCAGGTCCCATTCCCCCTCATTCCAAGGTGCATATTCGTCCTTGATGCTGAAGCGAAGCTGTCTCATTTCAGAGGACACAGGGTTAAAGCGATAATATGGCAAAAAAGACGGCACATCTACAATTCGTGCCATGAAATAGGGAAGCGTCTCCTGTTTGCAGCGAGGATCACGCAGCAAGAACGGTAACAGGTCATCCGCCGGCACATGATCGACAACAACTTGCTTCACCATGGAATCGTGGTTGCCAACATAAGTCCACAGCGCTTGGCGGGCGCTTTCATTCAAATACACGAATTCATCAATTAGGAATTGCTGATTTTTGATCTGGTATAGAATGTATCCCTCAGCAACACCGGAGTCAGAATAGCATACTGCGGTATGACTCTCGTCTCCCAACACCATCTGCTCCCACCATTCGATATCTCTTACCAGAGTGCCGTTATATCTTGGGGCAAAGCTATGATAGATCGAGTCGAGCAACGCTATATCCTTCACATTTCTCTTCACTGTGCCGCGAAGCTCCGATCTGGCGGGCAGGTTAGGCACCTCAATGGTGTACTTCTTATAATCGGTATACACTTCCCAGCCAAATTTCCGGTAAAAAGGGATCAGAAACGGATGCAGACATGACAACACCTGTCCCTGCTCCTTCATATGAGCAAGCATATGCGTAAGCAGCCGGCCAACCAGACCTTCACGCCGATTCTCGGGCCAGGTTGCTACACCCGCGATGCCTCCCATTGGAACGGCCTCTTCTTGAATGTAAAGATTAAGAGGCAGTAAGGTTAGCTTGGCCAGCAGCTCGTTTTCCTGAAATACACCCCAAAAGCGCTCTGCCTTGAATTTAGTCCGCCGCTCTTCAAGCTCCTCTGGCTTCACTTTGTATTGAAAGGCGTACTGGGATAATTCCATGCTTACGTCGAACTCTTCCGGCGTGAGCTGCCGGATTTCCTGAGCGTTCTTCATCATATCGCCTCCTTCGCATTTTTTCGTAGCTGGGCTTCCTTCCATAATATATATTACAACAAACCGGCAACTTGTCCCTGCTCATCAAGATGAATTCGGTGCGCAGCAGGTGTCCTAGGTAATCCTGGCATCGTTACAATATTACCGGTGTGAATGACTACGAAGCCGGCTCCTGCCGAGAGGGTTACGTCCTTAACCTGCACTGTAAAATTCTCCGGCGCGCCAAGCAGACTTGGCTGATCCGAGAAGGAATACGGTGTCTTTGCCATGCAAACCGGCAGAGTCCCGTAACCGCCGCTTTCCAATTCCTTAAGCTTCGCTTCTGATTTGGCTGAAAGCTTGATCCCTGCCCCACGATAAATCTCATGTACAATCGTCTCAATTTTATCCCGCAGCGGTAAATCATTGGGGTATAGCGGCGCATAGCTGGCAGTCTTGCTGTTCAGCATTTCTCTTAACGCTTCTGCCATTTCCACTCCGCCCTGGCTTCCCTCTGCCCATACATCAGATACCGTAGCCTGAATCCCCAGCCGTTCGCATTCTTCAATAATAAGCGCTACTTCATTATCATCATCATTGCTGAAATGGTTAATCGCCACCATGACAGGAACCCCGAATTTTACGAGATTCTCAAGATGACGCCGCATGTTCGCCAGCCCTGATATAAGCGCGGGTTGATTCGGTTGATCCAGCTCTGTCTTTGGCGCTCCCCCATTGTATTTAAGCGCCTTGACAGTCACTACCAGCACCGCAGCATCCGGGCTTAGTCCTGCTTGGCGGCATTTGATATCAAAGAACTTTTCCGCACCCAAGTCTGCGCCAAATCCAGCTTCTGTAACTACGATTTTTGCCAGCTTCAACGCCGTTTTCGTACCGATCACACTGCTGCAGCCATGAGCAATATTCGCAAAAGGACCTCCATGTACAATAACCGGAGTACCTTCGATAGTTTGAACCAAATTAGGCTTGATCGCTTCTTTCAGCAAGACAAGCATAGGATCAACAGCTCCTATACTCTCCGCTGTAACAGGCTCCCCAGAGATGGTGTAAGCTACGACCATCCGTGCCAGCCTCTGCTTCAGATCACCCCGATCCTCACTCAGACAGAGGACAGCCATAACCTCCGAGGCAGTAGTAATCATAAAGCCGGACTCATGAACATTGCCGTTCCCTTCGCCAATTCCGACTACGATTTGCCGCAGGCTCCGGTCATTCATATCCATGGCGCGCTTCCACACGATTCGACTTAAGTCAATCTGCAAAGAATTTCCTTGAAATATATGATTATCTATCATCGCAGCCAATAAATTATGCGCAGATGTAATAGCATGCAAGTCTCCGGTGAAGTGTAGGTTAATCTCATCAGCGGGCACGATTTGAGCTCGGTTGTCCCCTGTCGCCCCTCCCTTCATACCAAAGCAAGGGCCGAGAGAGGGCTCTCTCAGCGCAGCTATCGTCGGTTCTCCGATTGCATTCAGCGCTTGGGCCAGTCCGATGGTCGTCAAAGTCTTGCCTTCCCCAGCCGGTGTTGGATTCATCGCCGTCACCAGCACTAATTTTCCATCAGGACGGTTTCGCAGATCATGGTTAATGCTCAAATCCAATTTACCTTTATAACGCCCGTACATTTCCACATATTGTTCCGCGATCCCGAAGGATCCGGCTACTTCCAAAATTGGCTTCATTCCAGCAAGCTACCTCCAACATCATTTTCCATGCAAATTATGAAAATTCCACACTCTTATTTTACATGATTTGCACAGGAGATATGCGCATTTTTTCACTATTTTGCAAAACAGTGAGATCAATCGACAGATTCATAAAATGTCATTGACAAAATCTAACAACTCTATCAAAGTATTCATTGTATAGAGTGCCTATATTTAACATTTAAGAGAAATAAAGATAACTTCATACGGGCGCCTGTACCATTCTGCCAAAGGGAGGTGTCATGGCTTTCGAAGGCTGCTTTTTGTCTACTTCTACTACCCGAGCCTTCTACAAATCTATTATTAACATTTAAGAGAGGATGAATTGATGATGCAGAAGCGTAAAGGAAAAATTTCAATCTTGGCTATTTTGGCGCTATTAATCACCCTGTTTGCCCCGCTCCCGTTCGATGCGCAAGCAACAGAGGCAGCAATTGCTCTGGATGCCAGTGAAAATGTAACTATAGCCGCTTATTCTGCTTGGGATAGCAATGCCGTCTACCTAGCTAATGATGTTGTCACTTATAATGGAAACGATTACAGAGCCAAATGGTGGACCCAGGGAGATGTTCCCGGAGAAACGGACGTGTGGGAACTGGTTCCTCCATCCAACGGGGAATATCCCGTATGGAGCAGCAGCAAGGCGTATGTCGGCAACGACATTGTTTCATACAATGATCAGCTCTACAAAGCAAAATGGTGGACCTTGGGAGAAATCCCGGGAATTGCTGCGGTTTGGGAACTGATCTCCGGGAATCCGAATCCGAACCCCAACCCGAATCCGAATCCAGGAGGGCCAGATGATCCGCCGATTTCAGGTGATTTTAAGGTCGTCGGTTACTATCCAAGCTGGGAGCCTGACAAAATCGGAACGATCCAATATCAGAATCTGACGCATATCAACTATGCCTTTGCGATTCCTACCAGTGACGGTTCGTTGTTACCTCTGGAGAATCCCGCTGCGGCAACTCAAATTATTCAAACCGCCCATGCCAAAGACGTGAAGGTTCTGCTTGCCGTGGGAGGCTGGTCATATAACGGAACTCCGCTGGAGAACACATTCATGGCCGCCACCAGTACACCGCAAAAAGTCACGCAATTCGGCGATGCAATCATCGCGATGGCCAAGCAATATGGCTTTGACGGGGTCGATATGGACTGGGAGCATCCAAGAAGCGACGGTTCTAGCAAACAGCAATATGAAAGCTTGATGGTATATTTGAGTCAAGAGCTGAAGAAGGAAAATATGCTGCTTACCTCCGCCGTGCTCAGCGGTGTGACGCCGGAAGGCATTATATATTGGGACGCAGCGGCTCATACGAATGCGGTCATCAATGCCGTTGATTGGTTTAACGTGATGGCTTATGACGGAGGAGACGGTGATCGCCACTCCACTTATGATTTTGCTGTCTTATCGGCTAAGTATTGGAAAGAAACTCGTAATATGCCTGCAGAGAAGGTTGTTCTGGGTGTTCCTTTCTATGGGCGGCCATCCTGGGCGCCTTATCGAGATATCCTGCAAGCCAATCCCAATGCTTACAACACCGATATTTCAATGATTAACGGAATGGAAGCCCATTATAACGGCATTCCGACCATCGAGCGCAAAACGCAATATGCCCTCGATAATCTGGGTGGGGTGATGATTTGGGAACTGACCCAAGATACGACTAATCTGGACAAGAGCTTGCTGCAAGCGATCGGCAATAAAGTACGGGCGCAAAGCAACTAAATATGTTCTAGTATTCTAAACAAGCGGGGAGTGCCCGGCACAACGGATAAAGCTTCACAGAAACACGCATAGACTTAAGATGCATCTTTTTCACAGATGCATCTTAAGTCTATATTTGGATTACCCGATCCTAGCCGACGCTTGATGCTGCAACTGATGCAGCTGTTCCCGGATCATTGCCGCTTCGCCGACCACGATCAGCGCCGGGTTGCTGAGCTGGACGGCAGCAGCCAACTGATGCACCTCCGCCAATGTACTGACGAAGGTGCGCTGAAGGCCGGTCGTGCCGCTCTCGATCAGCGCCACCGGCGTGGTGCCGGCCTTGCCGTGCTTCAGCAGTTCCGCGCGGATTTCCCGCAATTGGCCCACTCCCATGTAGATCACAAGCGTATCGACGGCATGGGCCAGCAAATCCCAGCGAATGGGCGGTCCGTCCGGCCCATCCGTTCCACCCGGGCAGCGGCTGCCCGTTACGCAGGCGAACGACGCTGCTACGCCGCGATGCGTCAGCGGAATGCCGCTGGCGGCCGCCGCGCCAATCGCCGAGGTGATACCCGGGATCACCTCGTACGGGATACCCTGGGCGGCCAGCACAAGCGCCTCTTCGCCGCCGCGCCCGAAGACGAACGGATCGCCGCCCTTCAGGCGGACCACCCGTTTCCCTTCCAGCGCGTAATCGATCAGGCGCCGCTGAATCATCTCCTGCGTCATCGCGTGTTGTCCGGGCGACTTGCCGCAGTAAATCCGCAGCGCCCGGGCATCGGCGTACGAGAGCAACGCCTCGTTCACGAGGCGGTCATACAGGATCACCTCTGCCGCGCGGATTGCTTTCATCGCCTTTACGGTAATCAGTTCCGGATCGCCCGGTCCTGCACCTACGATGCTTACCAGCCCCGGCCGGATCATGCTCCTTCCCCCGTTCCGGGTGCTACCGCGGAAGTCGTCCTATGATCCGGTACTTCCGGGGTACTGCGAACAGTGGCAAGACTGGATCCGAAAGCAGCTTTCCTTTTATAGGAAATATACAGTCCCAATCCCGTAAACAGCACACCGCCTATAAAGTTACCGCCCAGCACGGGGAGCTGATTCCAGAGCCACCAGTCGGACAGGCTGACATCCGCTCCCAGCATCATTCCCGCAGGAATGACGAACATATTAACAACTGCATGCTCAAAGCCTTGCCCGAAAAAGATTAGAATCGGCAGCCACATCGCCACGATTTTCCCTGTTGTGGATCGTGAGGTTAAGGCCATCACGGCTCCCAGCGTGACCATCCAGTTACACAGCACTGCCTTGATGACTACCAGCCCCATGCCAGGCAACCCCATCGACGCATATCCGATCGTTTTGGACTCGCTGGCCTGAATCAGAGTCTGCACCATCGGGTGACTCATATCGCTCCCCATCTTTGTAATTGTCAAACCATACAGAATAGCATATACAGCACAACCTAGCAAATGGCCGAGGATGACCCAGCCGAAATTCGCCAGCATTCGCGAGAAGGTTGTCTTGCGTTCCAGGACCGCGAGCGGAATGAGCGCAAAGCTGCCAGTCACCAATTCAAGGCCAAGCAAAATGATAATGACGAAACCGACGGGAAAAATCAGCGCTCCTACAATCCCCAGCGAAGTTTGTGCGGTCGCCGTGAACGCAAGCGTCGTGGCGCAGGCAAGAATCGCACCGGCGAGAAACCCCTTGACCAGCATTTGTAAAATAGTTAACCGGGCTTTGTTCATCCCTGTCTCAATCATCGATTCCAGCACTTCGGCAGGCTTTACATAATCCATCGGTCTCATCCTCCTTCTATTAATCTAAGGTGATATAGATGGAGCCGGTCTCCGCGTCCACTTCGGTCTCGTAAACCGTGACTACTCCATGATCCGGCTCTTGGACGCGGCCGGTGAGCAGATCGATTTTCCAATCGTGCAGCGGGCAGTGAACGGAAGAACCGCACACCATTCCCTCTGACAGCCGTCCCCCTTTATGAGGACAGCGGTTTTCAATTGCCCGGATACTCCCGTCGCTGAGTCGAAATACGGCGATCTCCTTATCCCCCGCCACAAGCGTCCGCGCTCCCTGCTCATCAATCTCCTGCAATTGGGCCACCTTCATTTTTGTCAACATCGCCGTTCCCTCCTATTCAATATATGGATACTACTTCCCTGTAATAAGTCCGTACGTGACCGGTTATAGGGCAACCAGCTAAACACTGGCCAAAGGCTCAAAGTTTTTACGCAGAGACTCATCTTCGATAATCTCTTTCCAAGGGTCGGTCGAGCGGCTTAGCGTTTCCTCAATCCGGTCGGCCAACTTCTGCCGTTCCTCAGGATTCTCCAGCACTGTCTTGATCGTGCCTAGCCCAACCCGCTCTACCCACTGTGCGGTACGCTCATTCCAGCTGGCCTGCTCACGGTAATACTGTAAGTAGGCAGCCGTCCACTCCATGACTTCATCCTCCGTCTTTACCGTACAGAGCAGGTCCGATGCTCTTACTTTCACGCCGCCGTTCCCGCCGACATAGATCTCCCAGCCGCCATCGATGGCCACGACGCCCAAGTCCTTAATCGTTGCCTCTGCGCAATTGCGCGGACAACCGGAAACGGCAAGCTTCACTTTCCCCGGCGTATTGAGCCGCTCAAAGGCTTTCTCTAACCGGATTCCCATGCCGATCGAATCCTGGGTGCCGAATCTGCAGAAGGTCGAGCCTACACAGGTCTTCACCGTGCGCAATGCTTTACCGTAAGCGTGGCCGGAAGGCATATCCAGCTCCGCCCATACTTTAGGCAGATCCTCCTTCTTCACCCCGAGCAGGTCAATCCGCTGTCCTCCGGTGAACTTCACCATGGGAACATCGTACTTCTCCGCAACCTCCGCAATTTTTTTAAGGTCGGCCGGTGAAGTTACACCACCGTAAATGCGGGGCACTACAGAGAAGGTGCCGTCTTTTTGGATATTGGCGTGATAGCGTTCATTTACGAACCGCGACTCCTTCTCATCCACGTATTCTGTTGGCCAGAGCATCCCCAAGTAATAATTCAAAGCGGGCCTGCATTTGGAACAGCCTTCAGGCTCGTGCCACTCCAGTACGTTCATGACCTCTTTGACACTCTTCAAGCTCATTGCTCTGATGCTCTCCACGATTTCCTCGCGGCCGAGGGAGGTACATCCACAGATTCCTTCCTTGACCGGTTCACCGGATACCCCCTCTCCGTACAGCTGGAGGAGCCCCTCTACGAGCGGCTTACAGCCGCCACAGGACCCGGAGGCCTTCGTGCAGGCCTTAATTTCGCCGACCGTGCCGCAACCGCCCTTCACCGCTTCGACAATTGTGCCTTTGCTGACACCGTTACAGCCGCAAATGATTTCATCATCAGCCATGGCTGCCAATCTGGCCGCTTGGGAGTTTTCTCCGGCACTCCCCGCCGGGAATCCAAGCAGAAGCTCCTTTTCCTTTCCGGCGACAGACTCCCCTTTCTTAATTTTTGCGAATAAGGAAGCTCCGTCTGTGGTATCTCCGAACAGGACGGCCCCAACCAGCCTATCGTCCTGTAACACGATCTTCTTATAGGTTCCGTCCAGATCGTCTTGAATCCGCAGCGACCGCGTCCCCGGGACATCCTGGAAGAACCCTGCCGAGAACACATCCACCCCCGACACCTTTAATTTTGTGGAAGTGACAGACCCCTCATATCCTCCCGTCTCCACCCCGGCCAGCCGTTTGGCAAGGACCTGCCCCTGTTCATACAACGGAGCGACTAGTCCGTAGGCGATCCCCCGATGCTCTGCGCATTCGCCGACTGCGTATATCCCCGGCATGCTTGTTTCCAGATAATCATCAACTACGATCCCGCGCTCCACTTTCAGGCCCGATGCTTTCGCCAGCCCCACATTCGGCTTAATGCCTACAGCCATCACGACCAAATCGGCCATCAGAGAGCTGCCGTCCGCAAAATCAAGTCCCTCAGCCCGACGCCCTCCCCGAACACCGGCTGTTTGCTTTTGCATCATAAATTTCATACCTTGAGCCTCCAATTCCAACTGCAGCATCTTGGCAGCAGGCTCATCCAGCTGACGTTCCATTAAATAAGGGTGAATGTGGATCACCGTGACATCCAT
Source organism: Paenibacillus apis (assembly GCF_018333295.1). Lineage (NCBI taxonomy): Bacteria > Bacillati > Bacillota > Bacilli > Caryophanales > Paenibacillaceae > Paenibacillus > Paenibacillus apis. The sequence goes on along the minus strand of NZ_BORS01000024.1, from coordinate 2,862 downwards.
CCCGAGATGAAGCAGTCCTCTGGCCGCTTCCAATCCGAGCAGTCCGCCTCCGATAACAGCCGCCCTTTTATATTTTTTTGAGGCTTCCATCATGCGGTCGCAGTCCTGAATGTCCCGAAATCCGATCACTCCCTCTTTATCCGCGCCAGGGATCGGAAGGATAAACGGATTAGAGCCTGTCGCCAAAATCAGTTCGTCGTATGCCGCTTCTACCCCCGATTTTGAGAATACCTTCTTATTTCCGGTATCAACTCGAGTTACTGCGTCACCTGTATAGAGGCGAATCCCATTCTCCCTGTACCAATCCCAATCGTTGATAACAATATCCTTCATATTGGAACCGCCCACAAGCACCGAAGACAGCATAATTCGGTTGTAATTCGGATAAGGCTCCGCTCCGAATACGGTGATATCATAGATATCTGGTGCCAATTTCAGCACATGCTCAATCGTACGCACACCTGCCATCCCGTTGCCTACCAATACTAATCTCTTTTTTCCTCCCATATTCGGTTCTCTCCTCCCAATCTTTCCTCTCCATGTTCATACAGTAAAAAGGTACAGAAAAAGCCCGCTCCGCCAGGGAATGGACATGAACATACAACCTTCATGCTGATCCCTATTTTGCGAAGACAGGCTCCATTGCCGCTTCATGCCGAACACGCCATTGTGTCCGTAAATTATTTAAAATTTGATTCGTTGAGGCTAATATAACCTAACTATTTTTATCATGTCAATATATATAACAAAAAATTATATTAAAATTCAAATTATGTTATATTAATTAACATATATCGTTAACTAATTGAAAATTGTTCTGCTTTTATTTAAAATATTATATAATTTGAGTGTGATTCACGAAAATTGTATTGATTTTTCAGAAAAATAGCGTGAAAATAAAATAGAAATTATCTGTCGGTTGATCCAATGTTAGGTTTCTTATCGGCTTTGCTGATCCGAAAATAAATATGTCCGTCAACGGAATGGAACGGAGGCATACTCCAGATGCGTTTTCTGCTGGTTATTCGCGAACAGAGCTCCCCTAGCGGAGAGAGGATCTACACTCCAGATGCATCCCCTCCCCTTGCCGAGCCTGAACGCATGCTGAAAAATAACGGATATCAGGTGTTCGTCTCCGATATAGAAGAAGAAATTTGCCAAAAGGTCAAAACGGCGGATGCTGTTGTCCTTCATCTGCCTATTTCCGGGATCTCTGTCTGGGGGAGCCTGGTGTCCAAATCGAAGGCCGTCCCTTTAATGTGGTGGTGTAGTGCAGCTATGGCTGCATCATCCTTGGAATCCTGTGAAGACGACATCCCGGTTGACGGGATCCTGACTCCGTCCATGTCTGCTCAAGAGCTTCATTGGGCGCTTCATCTCGGTGCCAAGCATTTTTTTGAACGTCAGCAATGGATCGATGAACGGGCTCAGCTCGTTTCCCGGCTGGAAGAACGGAAATGGATCGACCTCGCCAAAGGGATTTTGTGCGAGATTAACCTGATTTCAGAGGCGGAAGCTTACGAGGTGCTGCGAAAACGGGCGATGAATGAGCGTAAAAGAATTGTCGACATCGCAACCTTGATCGTTAAAGCGCATCAACAATTAAGAACTTAGCCTATAAGAAGTATCGACGAGGAGGAGCCCTACATGAATATGACGGAAGTTTTAAAAGAAGTGGGCCGAGGCAAGCGCGGAGCTCGCGACTTGGGCTTCGAGGAAGCTGTTGCCGCAGCGAAAATGATATTTGACCAGTCTGCAACTCCGGCGCAAATCGGCGCTTTCTTTCTGGCGGAACGCATCAAAATGGAGAGCGTGGATGAGCTTTATGCCTTCGTAAATGCCTGCCGCAGCCATGCCATCCGCTTCCCCCGCCCGGACTCGCTCGACTGTGCCGGTCCCTATGACGGCAGGAAGTCCTCCTTTATGGCCAGCTTTGCTGCAGCCTTTGTTCTGGCTTCCGCCGGATTGCCAGTGACACTGCACGGTACCGAATCGCTCCCGCCCAAGTGGGGCATCACCCTGCCCGACGTGCTCCGGGAAATGGGCATAGATGAGGGGGTGAGGGGACGGGAGCAGACGATTCGAGCCGCCCAGCAGACCGGGGTTCTATTCGTACCGGCAGAGTCATGGTGCCCGCCTCTCGGACGGTTACGACAAATCCGCGTAGAGCTCGGGCTGCGGACGATCCTTAATACTGTAGAAAAGCTCGCCGATTACAGCCACTCCCCTTACCTTGTCTATGGGGTATTTCATAATACGATGTTCGACCGGACGGCCCAACTACTTCAACGGCTAGATTACCGCAAGGCCCTGATCGTTCAGGGCGCGGAAGGCTCGGAGGATGTTTATGTCGACCGCCCTACCCGAACTTATCTTGTTGAAAACGGTAATGCCAAGCTTCATTTGATCGATCCGGAAACGTACGGGCTGGAATCTTCTCTGCCGGACATCACATGGACCGCCGCCAAGCAGTTGCATGTCACGGAAACGGTGTTAACCGGGGAAGCTCACATGGCATTCATCAATCAGACGATTCTAAACGCAGGGCTTCGCCTTCATTTGGCCGGGCTATTCGATTCTGTAGAAGAAGGTGTTTATACGAGTAAATCCCTACTCGAAGGCAAATCTCCGTGGCAATTGTTCTGTCGGTGGAGGGAAGCCCTGTCGGACGCTCAAGTAAATAGTTTATAAGCAAAAAAGAGCACCACCGGGTTATCGGTAGTGCTCTTTGTGTTGCTTGGCGGCGTCCTACTCTCCCAGGACCCTTCGGTCCAAGTACCATCGGCGCTGGAGGGCTTAACGGTCGTGTTCGGGATGGGTACGCGTGGAACCCCTCCGCCATCGCCACCAAACAGGATTTTT
>NZ_BORS01000023.1:0-61606 GCF_018333295.1 Paenibacillus apis | reverse complement strand
ATATGGGTGAGGACACTGGAAGACACCTCTGCCTTTCATAGAGCGGTGTAATACGGCAGAATAAGGAGCAATCCTGTGAATTCATAAACATTGTAGGGTAGGACTCCGAAATAAGGGGGCCTAGCCGTTTCTGCACTAAATTCGCCGTATGAGCTCCCACGCCAGTAATTATAATGCTTTTCTGCACTAAATTCACCGTATGAGCTCCCACGCCAGTAATTTTCGTGCATTCTAGCGCCTTTTCCTGCACCTCACAAAGTCGCAGCGCCGTTCAAGGAAGCTGCCAGCTACGTTAACTTTTGAGATAGCCTCTTTTTTTGATATTTGAACTAGGACATATTAAAAAAACCTAAGGTAGAACATTTCTGTGATTCCCGCTGCAGCACCTCTTCTAGCTCAAATCCGAGCAAATTACCAAGAGCGGACATATAGAACAGGCTTCGTCCGAGCTCATTCATCACGGCATCCCGGCAGTTCTCGCACAGCTCTCCGTGAACATGGTGCTTGATATGCTCTTTGGCTTCTTCCAGAGCAATATCCGGAACGAATTCCTGCTTGGTGGCATGCAATTCGACACATCCGCATTCAGTGACCGCTTTGGTTACCGAACGGACGGCCGCTGTATTAGTTTGTCCCAGTTTGGACATCACATCCAGCAGACTACGGTGACGGAGCAACAATTCCGATACTTGATCCTGAAATGCTTGAAGACTTGATGCGCTCATTTTCCATCCACCTCAACATATTTGAATTGCCTCCATTATATGCCACTCTTTCCTGCGTAATCAACCAGAAATGCCGCTGTGACTGTGATTTGATCATGCCTATATCAGAAGCCGGTCCAAAAAAATGTTCTCTGACCCGGATTACAATGTTAAAAATTGGATCATACTGGTAATGAAAAAAGAATCAGGAGGTGAGGAATAACATGCTGAAACGTTATGCAAGAATATTGGCCGGCGTGTGCGGGGCATGGTTCGGTTATACACTGGAGGGGGCGGCAGGCTTTTTTCCCCGTCCGTTGAGAGACTGGTTCATCATGATGCATCCGATTGCAGCACAACTGCTGCTGGCGGCGGCAGGCGCATGCCTGTTTTTGTTTGTTTATTCGCTATCGTTTGAGATATTGTCCTCAAAGGTGAAGCAAGGAATATCCGCTCTGACACAGATTCCGATGAAGGATATGGCGGCGGGATCGGCCGGATTGACTGCGGGACTTCTTCTATCATTAATGGTCTACCCTATTCTAGCCGGATTGGGGAGTTTAGCGGGGTTTCTTCAGTTCGCGGTATCCATGTTGCTCGGTTATATAGGGCTCTGTGTTGGGTTGGCCAAGAAGGAAGAGCTATCCTCATTATGGATTTCGGGAAAATGGGGGAGCGCAAGCACAGAAGAAACGTACAGGTTCGAGGAGCACAAAATTTTGGATACAAGCGTCATCATTGATGGCCGGATTGCAGATATTTGCAAGACCGGATTTATAGAAGGAACAATTGTAATCCCCGAATTTGTGCTTGAGGAGCTGCAGCATATCGCCGATTCATCGGACTTGCTTAAGCGTAATCGCGGGCGCAGAGGGCTGGACATCCTGAACAAGATCCAGAAGGAGCTGGATGTGAAGGTGATGATCTATGAAGGGGATTTCGAAGAAATCTCCGAGGTAGACAGCAAGCTAGTCAAGCTGGCCAAGGTGCTCCAGGGCAAGGTGGTTACCAATGATTTCAACCTGAACAAGGTATGCGAACTCCAAGGTGTATCCGTGTTGAATATCAACGACCTGGCCAATGCGGTGAAGCCGGTGGTCCTGCCGGGCGAGGAGATCATGGTTCAGGTCATCAAGGATGGCAAGGAGCATGGACAGGGGGTTGCATACCTGGATGACGGCACCATGATTGTCGTGGAGGGCGGGCGAGATTATATCGGCTCCATTACGGAAGTGCTGGTAACCAGTGTACTGCAAACCTCGGCGGGACGGATGATCTTTGCCAAGCCGAAACTGTTGGAAAAAGCCCAATAATTAGGTATGATGGGGGTAATGACATTTTGACAGGTGAGGCTTAACAATCATGGAGAACGAATATTTTCCTGCGGCGGACGTCGGTGCGGTTATTGTGGCTGCCGGACGGGGCAGCAGGATGGGGACGAAGGAGAGCAAGCAGTTCCTCATGCTTGAGGACAAGCCGATCATCGTCCATACCTTGGCGGTATTTGACCGCCATCCTCTAATTCGGGAGATCGTCTTGGTAACAGGAGCGCAGGATGTGGATCGCTGCAAGGCCTGGATTGCCGAGTACGGCTTCACGAAACAGATAAAGGTTATACCGGGCGGCGCCGAGCGTCAGCACTCCGTATACAAGGGACTTGCGGAATTATCCGCCCCCTGGGTACTGGTGCATGACGGCGTCCGCCCTTTTGTCACGAGCAGAGAGATAACTTCCTGCTATAAGGCAGCGGTCGAATATGGCGCTTCCGTACTGGCCGTACCTGTCAAGGATACCGTCAAGCAGGTGAATGCAGAAGGCTATGTAACGGCGACGCCGGACCGTCGCAGCTTGTGGGCGATTCAGACGCCGCAGGCCTTCCGGCGGTCTGACCTGCTGCTTGCCCATAAGCAGGCTGAGTCCGAGGGCTTCACGGGGACGGACGATGCTTCGCTCGTGGAGCGGATGGGCAAGGCCGTCAAGGTGGTTGAAGGCGGATATCATAATATCAAGATTACTACGCCGGAGGATCTCGGTATTGCCGAGTCCATTCTTAGACGGATGAATGAATCGAAAGAGGGAGAGGACGTTTCATGATCGCAGTGGGACAAGGTTTCGACGTGCATCAGTTGGTTGAAGGCAGACCATGTATTATCGGCGGTGTTCATATTCCTTATGAAAAGGGTCTGCTCGGACATTCGGATGCCGATGTGCTGCTTCATACGGTGAGCGATGCTGTTTTGGGAGCACTGGCGCTAGGAGATATCGGCCGGCACTTTCCAGATACGGATGCCGAATATAAGGATGCTGACAGTCTGGTGCTGCTTCAGCGGGTATGGGAAATGGCCAAGCAGCGGGGCTACCGTCTCGGCAATCTGGATGCAACCATTATTGCACAGGCTCCGAAGATGGCGCCTTATATCCCGCAGATGGTAGAGATCATCGCTGGAGCCCTGGAGTCTTCACCACAGCAGGTGAACGTAAAGGCAACGACAACGGAGCATCTTGGCTTCGCCGGAAGAGGCGAGGGGATTGCTGCGCAGGCTATTGTATGCCTGGTTTCCGATATGCTATCATCGAATAGCGAGATTACCGGGAGGGGATTGTAATGACTGAGATTCGTGTACGGTATGCCCCAAGTCCAACAGGGCATTTACATATCGGGAATGCCAGAACGGCATTGTTTAACTATTTGTTCGCAAGGCATCATGGCGGCAAGTTCATTATCCGCATTGAGGATACGGATGTGAAGCGGAATATCGAGGGTGGCGAGGAGAGTCAGCTTACCTACTTGAAGTGGCTTGGCATCGATTGGGATGAGAGCGTGGATGTCGGCGGAGAGGTTGGACCTTACCGCCAGACTGAGCGTCTGGATATTTACAAGGCCTATTGGCAGGAGCTGCTGGACCGTGGTCTGGCTTACAAGTGTTATTGTACGGAAGAGGAACTGGAGCAAGAGCGGGAAGCGCAGATTGCCCGCGGGGAACAGCCGCGGTATTCCGGCAAGCATCGGGATCTGACGCCCGAGCAGTGCGCAGCCTTTGAAGCGGAAGGTCGGGTAGCAAGCATCCGCTTCCGCGTACCGGAAGGACGGACCTATACCTTCGATGATCTGGTGAAGGGAAGCATTTCCTTCGAATCCGAGGTTAGCGGCGACTTTGTAATCGTCAAGAAGGACGGCATCCCTACCTATAACTTTGCCGTAGCCTTGGATGACCACCTTATGAAGATTACGCATGTGCTGCGGGGCGAGGATCATGTCTCAAATACACCGCGGCAGCTTATGATCTACGAAGCGTTCGGCTGGGAGCCTCCGGTGTTTGGTCATATGACGCTGATTGTCGGAGATAACCACAAGAAGCTGAGCAAGCGCGACGAGAGTGTGATTCAGTTCATTGAGCAGTATGACAAGCTTGGCTATTTGCCGGAGGCCTTGTTTAATTTTATCGCATTGCTAGGCTGGTCGCCTGAAGGGGAAGAAGAAATCTTCTCCAAGGAGCAGTTGATTTCCATCTTTGACGCGAATCGGTTGTCCCGCAGCCCGGCTGTGTTCGACAAGAACAAGCTTGCACATCTGAATAACCACTATATCAAGAATGCAGATCCGGATCGGATTGCTGCGCTTGCCATCCCTCATTTGCAGGCGGCGTCCCGCCTTCCTGCCCAATTGACTGCAGAGCAGGAAGCATGGGCGAAGACGCTAGTAGCGCTCTATCAGGAGCAGATGGTATCGGCTTCCGATATCGTCGAATTGTCGGATATGTTCTTCCGCAGTCACCTTGAGCTTGATGAAGAGGCTGCCGGTATTCTTGCTGAGCCGCAGGTTCCGCAAGTGCTGTCTACTTTCCTGGGGAAGGTTGAAGCCGGAAGCGAATACTCGCCAGAAGCGATTGCCAGCTGGATCAAGGAAGTTCAGAAGGAGACCGGCGTGAAGGGAAAAGGGCTCTTTATGCCGATCCGTGTGGCCTTGACGGGGCAAACCCATGGGCGGGATCTCAATAAGAGCATCTACCTGCTGGGCCGCGACCGCACGATGGACCGGTTGAAGAGTCAGATTCGCGGGGCTTAACAGCATAGCTGAGATAAATCGGCTGTTGTCAATCTGACAGATGATCGGGTAAGATACAGATACAGTAACAGGTATAGAAAGTTAGGATATAATTAGGTATATAAGTGTGCGTTCAAAAAGTCAGCTTTTCAGCACCGACTTCGTGATCAATAGATGACTTTTCGAACAACCTCTATAAGCAAATAAAGGCGTTGAACGGGAGAAGTACACTGAATGAACCGCATGGCCCAGAGAGGATAACGGTGGATACAGGAGAACAGCCTGTACCCACAGCTGAGAGTTATCTCCTTGCGAACAGTGGAAATGCACCCGGGAGCTGCAGATTTAGCGGTATCTTTCTTCGGACACCCTATAATTTCTGACGATTGTCCGCGTTAAGGATGAACAAGGGAGAGGTCCTCTGACTCCAATGCTTGTGCCGATATTTAACGGCATGAAGTCATTGATGTACGGAAGGATTTCATCCAAAGCAGAGTGGGACCACGCAAACCGGCGTCTCTGCAGCGAAGGCTGCAGGGGCGCCTTTTTACGGTTTTAGCCAGTTGAGCTTGCGAACTGTGAGAAACAAAAAAACCTTTTATAAGGCTAAGAGAACGAGGATTGAATCAACAGGATCATTGCTCCAGTTTATATTTAACCTATGATGAGGGTTTAATTGTAACAGGTACACTTAATTTCTGAACTTTGGCTCCGAATCTAAAAGTAACTGTATGGAGTACAGTTAGATTCGCAAAAACTCAGCCATTCTGAAAAAAACGGGTTTTTAGCTGTGGTTTTTACAATTAAACCTATGAAGTTAAGAAATGGCGAGGATTTTAGTTGTACTTTCTGCAATTAATCATCAAGGTTGTCCAGCAATCAGCTACAAATAGGCTTAAATAAGATGAAGCAAGCAACAGGCGCCATATACGTGATGATCCATTCAGCAGCTTGTATCCTGCATTGCTGCCTACGCGGATCAATCAGAATATGATTTGGCAACGATAACCGAACCAAAAGCCTATGTAAAAAGGTACGCTTCACACGTTGCCCCGGCACACATCGTCAGTTAGTTCGGTTTATATTACTGCACAAATTGTTCGAAAAGACTTTGGGAGAGCGTGTACTGAGAGACGAGGCAGAAAGAGGGGGAGCCTATGTTCAAGAGAATGAAATCGGATATTCGGGCGGTCTTTGAGAATGATCCGGCTGCCAGAAGCAGATTTGAGGTTATATTTACTTACTCCGGTCTGCACGCCATTTGGAGCCACCGGATTGCGCATTTCCTCTATCACCGGCGTTGGTATACACTTGCGCGTATCGTGTCTCAGGTCAGCAGATTTTTTACGGGGATCGAGATTCATCCCGGCGCAGTGATCGGGGAACGGCTGTTCATTGATCATGGCATGGGGGTCGTCATTGGCGAAACTTGCGAAATCGGAGATGATGTGGTTATCTATCAGGGAGTAACCCTGGGCGGGAGCGGCAAGGAGAAAGGGAAGCGTCATCCGACGATCGGCAATAATGTCGTCATCGGCTCCGGCGCCAAGATTCTCGGGTCGTTCACTGTCGGAGACCAGTCCAATATTGGAGCCAACTCGGTTGTGCTGAAGGAGGTTCCTGCCGGCAGCACGGTGGTCGGTATCCCGGGCAAGATTGTTCGTCAGGGTGGCAAGCGTCTGGACCGCCTGAGCCATCAGCTCCCCGATCCGGTTGTCGATACGATGCGCGAGCTTCAGGAGCAGATTGCAGCGCTTCAGGAAGAGCTTAGAAGCTTGAAGGAACAACGCTCATCGGAACAAGCCGCGAAGACACTGCCGGATTGAGGTTCGACCATATAAATACAGAGCACAGGAATCGATAATAGAAAGGGAAGAGAACATGGGCCTGCAAATATTCAACACCGTAACCCGGAGCAAAGAGACATTTCAAAGTCAGGTACCGGGACAAGTATCAATGTATGTATGCGGACCGACCGTATACGGTTATGTTCATATTGGGAATGCGAGACCAATGATCTTTTTTGATGTGGTGCGCAGTTACCTGGAGAATCAGGGCTACAAGGTAAATTACGTCGTCAATTTTACAGACGTGGATGATAAGCTGATCCGCAAAGCGGAAGAGATGGGGGCGTCGGTGCCGGAGGTCGCGGAGACCTTCATCGGAGCGTACTACGAGGATTTGGAAGGCTTGGGTATTCCCCGTGCGACGGCGAACCCGCGCGTAACCGAGAGCATGGAGCTGATCATCGAATTTATCCGTGATCTGGAGAACAAGGGCTACGCTTACCCTAATGGAGGCGACGTCTTCTTCCGGACGAAGAAATTCGCGGATTACGGCAAGATCTCCGGCCAGAATATTGAAGAGCTTCAATTCGGCATTCGGATTGATGTGGATGATCGCAAGGAGAGCCCGGAGGATTTTGTGCTGTGGAAGGCTGCCAAGCCGGGCGAGATTTTCTGGGAAAGTCCATGGGGGCCAGGACGTCCCGGCTGGCATATCGAGTGCTCGGCGATGTCGCGTCATTTGCTCGGCGATACGCTGGACATTCACGGCGGCGGTCAGGATTTGCAATTTCCGCACCATGAATGTGAGGCGGCCCAATCCGAGGCTGTCACCGGCAAGCCGCTTGCGAACTATTGGATGCATAACGGGTATATTAAGATCGGCGAGGAAAAAATGTCGAAATCGCTGGGCAACGGTGTACTTGTAAAGGACTTGCGCAGTCAGTATGCGAAGGAAGCGATACGCTTCTTCATGCTGTCGACGCATTACCGGAACCCGCTTAACTTTACGGAAGAAACGATGCTTCAAGCGGTGCGCGGGTCGGAGCGGATTTCCAATGCGGCCAGCAACCTGCATTACCGGCTGCGAGAGGCGGAGGCAACGAATGATGCCGCAGCCGCAACCCCGGAATGGACACAGAAGCTGGAAGCGATCCGCAGCATGTTCCATGCCAAAATGCAGGATGATTTCAACACGCCGGATGCAATTACAGCATTGTTCGATTGGGTTAGCGAGGTCAATGGCCTGCTGGCGCAGGCTGAAGTGAAGGCGGCCGATCTCAAGGCTGCGGCAGAGCTGTTCGCGGAGATGAACGGCGTGCTGCGGGTCGCTGCCGGCGAGGCAGAGCCGGAGCTGCTTGACGAAGAGATCGAAGCGCTGATTGCGGAGCGGGTGGAAGCGCGGAAGCAGAAGAACTGGGCCCGGGCCGACGAGATCCGCGATCTCCTGCAGGAGCAGGGCATCCTGCTGGAGGATACTCCGCAGGGCATGAGATGGCGGCGCAAATGACGGGCCCGGGTGCAGAAAGCGGCGCCAGCGGTATGAACGGCGCCGATGCGGCGCTCTGGTTCCCGGAGCCGCCGTCCAAGCCAGCGCGGCTGCTGCCGCCGCTCGCGCTGGCCTATATCGGGGACGCCGTCTATGAGGTCGCCGTCCGCCAGCATGTGATAGCGCGGCCTAATCTCCGGCCGCACCAACTGCATCTGCGCTCCACGAGCTACGTCTCCGCCAAGGCGCAGGCGACCATCCTGTCCCTGTTGGAGCCGGAGCTGACCGAGACGGAGCAGGACATCGTCCGCCAGGGACGCAACGCCAAATCCGGCACTGTCCCCAAAAATGCGAATGTACTCGATTATCGCCATGCAACGGCATTTGAAGCGTTAATCGGATTTTTATATTATTCGGGAGATCATGACCGGCTTCGCTCGTTAATCGCTTTGGGCTTCGAGCGCTATGAGGCATCAGGACAAAAGTGATGCATGAAACGGTATTAAGCACGGATAACGAATAAATGAACATGAACATGAATATCGATCAGGAGGATTTATATGGAGGATCAAGAGTGGATTGCAGGCAAGCACTCGTTGCTGGAGGCATTGAGAGCAGGCCGCACCATCAATAAAATTTGGATCGCCGAGGGTGCGCAGAAGCATCTGACCCAGCCGATTATTTCGGAAGCAAAGAACCGGGGGATCATCGTTCAGTTCGTGGACAAGCGCAAGCTGGATCAGATGGCCCCGGGCCTCCAGCATCAGGGCGTTGTCGCTCAAGCGGCTCCTTATGCCTACGCTGAAGTTGAGGACCTGCTGGCCCGGGCCTCCGAACGGGGAGAAGCTCCTTTTTTGCTTATTCTTGATGAAATTGAAGACCCGCACAATCTGGGTTCGATTCTTCGTACAGCAGAGTGCACTGGCGTGCATGGCGTAATCATTCCGAAGCGCCGCTCGGCAGCAGTTACCGCTACCGTATCCAAGACATCAGCCGGGGCTGTGGAATATGTGCCTGTGGCCAGGGTAACGAACCTTGTGCAGACGATGGAGCAGTTGAAGGAAGCCGGAGTATGGATCGTCGGGACCGATGTTGCAGCCAAAGAAGAGATCTACGGCGGAGGGAAGATTTTCACAGGTCCTGCGGCAATCGTGATCGGGAATGAGAATAAAGGAATGGGGCGTCTGGTGCGCGAGACCTGTGATGTGCTGCTGAAGCTGCCGATGAGCGGTCAACTGAACTCCCTGAATGCTTCGGTTGCAGCAGGGGTAGTGATGTATGAAGTGCTGCGCAGACGACGCGGCGAAGGTTAACGCTATATGCGCGATCTGCGCGATTGTCTGCTGGTCGATGGATATAATATGATCGGTGGCTGGCCGGAGCTGTCCTCCATATCCAAGTACGATCTGGAGGCGGCACGGGACCGTCTGCTGGAGCGGCTGGCCGACTATCAGGCCTTTTCGGGCAGGAAGGTTATTGTTGTATTTGACGCCTATCGGGTGCCTGGTCTCGGCAAGTCCTTTGCCCAATACAAGGTCGACATCTATTTCACCAAGGAAAAAGAGACTGCAGACGAATGCATTGAACGGCTGGTAGGTGAGCTGTCCCACCGCCGCCGGCAAATCTATGTTGCCACGAGTGATATGGTCGAGCAGCATGTTATCTTCGGCCAGGGGGCGCTGCGAGTTTCGGCCAAGGAGCTGTTGACTCAGGTAGAGCAAAGCGAGAGGGACGTCCAAATCAAGCTGAATGAACGGCGCAGCAACTCGGGACGGAACACCATCGATTCGAAGCTTAGTCCCGATATGAGAACCATGTTTGAGCGATGGCGCAGGGAATAAGACCCTTGCCCAATTATGCCCATTTCCTCTTGACAAGTTTCGACTTTACATCTTTTGGTACTTTTTTGGTTGACGCTGGTATGGACCATCATATATACTGTTCGTATTACTTGACTGAGTGACGGGGCACCGTGCGTTGCAGCCGGAGGGATTAAGTGGTGAGTGTCAACCTCGAGACGTGGGTTAGGTTCGACTATGAAGTCCTGAGCGATGAGGACATTGTAGAAGCTGTACGTAATGGTGATAGTGAAGCATTGGAATACTTGATTAACAAGTATCGTAGCTTTGTGCGAGCTAAGGCCAGGTCATACTTTCTCATCGGTGCTGATCGGGAGGATATCGTCCAGGAAGGGATGATAGGCCTATATAAGGCGATTCGGGATTTTCGGGGGGACAAGCTGGCCTCGTTTAAAGCGTTTGCAGAGATTTGCATCACCCGTCAGATCATTACCGCGATCAAGACGGCAACGCGCCAGAAGCACATTCCGCTAAATTCTTATGTTTCGCTGGACAAGCCGATTTACGATGAAGAGTCCGACCGCACATTGCTGGATGTAATTTGCGGCTCGCGCGTATGTGATCCGGAAGAACTTATTATTAACCAGGAAGAATTCATCGGGCTTGAAGACAAGATGTCCGAGATTCTTAGTGACCTTGAGCGCAGGGTGCTGATGCTCTATCTTGATGGCAGGTCCTACCAGGAAATTGCCGTAGATCTTAAGCGCCATGTGAAATCAATCGATAACGCCCTCCAGAGAGTCAAGCGGAAGCTTGAACGTTATCTGGAAGATCGTGATATGGGTATTTGAACTTATTGGTTATGTAAAAAAGAAAGCACAGAGACGGCGGGGACTCCCCTACCGTCTCTTTTTGATTCTTATTGAAGTGTAACGATGAGCGCATTGCTGATCTTTCTCCCGGGTGTTGTGAGGTACTTTCCGTTATAATAGAGTCCGCTTGAGGCTCCTCCATCCAAATTCATGGCCTGTACAGCACCGGCCTGCTTCATAATTTCCGCGAGCTGCGGGATTGTTGCTCCGCTGGAGGTGACGAATAACAGCTCGTGATTCTTGGTGATGCCAAGCGCGCTTCTTGCGCCTCCGCCCGTTAGAATCTTCGGATCCCGGAACCCTTCCTCCACAACATCCACAGCAACCGCTCCGTCCTTCACAAGCCGCGGACCGGCTTGAATGGCGCCTTCGATAGAGCCTTGCTCAAAAGCGTCGGTGAAGTCCGGCCCGGGGATCATGCCCGCCAGCATGTTGGTGTCATAAGTGAGAATAGTCCGCCGGTCTCCGCCCGCCTTCATTTTTAATTCTTCGCCGGTTACGATGTAGCCATAGGGTGCCTTATGTGCGCTCTCCGTGTAGGCATCAAAGAAGGTTCCGTTGATGGCGACCGCAGCCTTGCTTCGCTTCGCCATGCTGCTCAGATCCTCAACCTTTCCGATCTCATCGCCGGCAAGAACGACATTTAGCCGAACATCCGGATGCATGAGATCCACAGTTACAATTTGGACTGTAAATGATTTCTTGGATACCTTAAAGGTCTTCTGCTCCTGCTTGACGGCCTTCTTGGCAGCCGAGCTTGGAGTCCGTGTGACAGCCGGCAGTACAAGCTTTTCTTCTCCGCTGGTGAGGGTGACAGATAGAGGTGCTGTACTCCATGCTGCCGAGAGCTCAAGCTTGTCCAATACAAGCTTGAGCGGAACGTATACGGTACCTTCCTCTACAAAGGCTGCATTCGAAATCGAGAGCGGGGATTCGTTAATAAGAGCAGTTTTTTCACCGACAGTGAGGGAGAGGCGGGCAGCTCCCTGGATGAACTCAACCCTTTTGGACGAAGCAGACCAGATAACCTCGATTCCTGAAAAGCCGTTTAAAGCTCGTGCAGGTATGTAAGAGACACCGCTTTGCGCTTCCAGAAGAACCTTGTTTTTCACATTGGCGGAGGGTCTTTCCGCTGCTAGGGTAACAGATGGAACGAGGCACATCAGTGCCAGAAGGATAAGCAAGAACCTTTTCTTCATGTTAGAGCTCCTTTTGCGTAGTAGGTTATGTTTTAATCTTACAGCGTATTATCGGAAGAATAGCAGCCGGTATGAAGGTATCGCAATAGGTTTAGCCCCGGCTTAGCTGTGCTATAATAGAACAAGTACGCATTGACAGCGGGCAGGCCTTGCAGGTCGGGGGAGAGTCATCCCGGAGAAGATTCCAGAAACACCTCTATTTAACGAAACGGAAAGCTTGCTGTGGCTCGTTGACACGGGTTAGGGCATGTGATAAAGTGTTTTAGGTAGGCCTAAATTTGTGCTTTTCATTTTTAGGTTTAGACAATGAGACTTTCTTAATCAGGAATGTCTTCGGGAGGTGCACATCATGCGGGTAATAATTACGTTGGCTTGTACGAACTGCAAACAAAGAAACTACACGACAACGAAAAACAAGCGTAACCACCCCGACCGCATGGAGATGAAGAAATTTTGCAAGTTTTGCAACGAGCAAGTTCCTCATCGCGAAACCAGATAGTCTTTGGAGGTGTAGTCGCGCATGAAAAAAAGTTTCAAGAAGTTGATCTCTTTTTTCTCTGAAAGCTGGGCTGAGCTTAAAAAGGTTCGCTGGCCTAATCGTAAAGAGCTGACCAATTACACGCTGATTGTGCTTGGTACAATTACTGTTGTCGCGATTTATTTTTGGGTACTTGATATCGGCATCTCCGCTGTGATCAATGCGATTATTTAAGAAGGGTCCACAGGTGGCTTGAGATGGAAAAAAGATGGTACGTAGTTCATACCTATTCCGGGTATGAAAACAAAGTCAAAGCCAATTTGGAAAAGCGTGTCGAGTCAATGGGCATGGAAGACAAGATTTTCCGCGTTCTTGTTCCTATGGAAGAAGAGGTGGTAAACAAGGACGGTAAGAAAAAGACCGTCATGCGTAAGGTTTACCCCGGATATGTCTTGGTTGAAATGATCCAGACGGACGATTCCTGGTATGTTGTTCGCAATACACCTGGGGTTACGGGATTCGTCGGCTCTACAGGTTCTGGCTCCAAGCCCACACCTCTGCTTCCTGAAGAAGTAGAACAGATTTTGCAGCATATGGGCATGGAAGAGCCAAAGCCTGTCATCGAGTTCGATTTGAAAGAATCCGTGCGCATCAAAGTTGGCCCGTTTGCCAATTTTGTCGGATCGATCGAGGAAATTCTGGTCGACAAAAGCAAGCTCAAGGTTCACGTCAACATGTTTGGACGAGAAACCCCGCTTGAGCTGGACTACACTCAGGTGGAAAAAATATAAGTAATTGCTCAAAAGTCAGATGATTGTTTGAGCTGCTTCTAAAGGTTTCTTAGGGTTTTTACGTGGGAGGAGCCCAGGCTCCGTCTACCACTACTAGGGCAAGGAGGTGTCTCACATGGCAAAAAAGGTAATCAAAGTTGTTAAACTGCAAATTCCTGCAGGGAAAGCGAATCCTGCGCCTCCGGTAGGTCCGGCACTGGGTCAAGCAGGTGTCAACATCATGGCATTCTGTAAAGAGTTCAATGCTCGTACAGCCGATCAAGCAGGTTTGATCATTCCGGTTGAAATTTCGGTGTTTGAAGACCGTTCCTTTACGTTCATCACCAAAACTCCTCCGGCAGCCGTTCTGCTTCGTGTTGCAGCGAAGATCGAGAAGGGTTCCGGTGAACCGAACAAGAAAAAAGTGGCTACCGTGAAACGCGACGTTGTTCGTCAAATCGCGGAGCAAAAAATGCCTGACCTGAACGCAGCATCCGTTGAATCGGCTATGCGCATGGTTGAAGGTACTGCTCGCAGCATGGGCATCACGATCCAAGACTAATTCTTGGCGTACAAGCAACTTAGAAGAACATCAAGAACTTGCAACTGAAGTTGCTCTGGTGGGAGGATATTCCGCTAATACCACAAAGGAGGACGAATTACATGGCTAAACACGGTAAGAAATATCTTGAAGCAGCCAAGCTGATCGACAGCGAAGCTACTTATGAGCCTGCCGAAGCCGTTGAACTGGTGAAAAAGGCAGCAACTGCAAAATTCGACGAAACCGTTGAAGCGGCAGTTCGTTTGGGCGTAGACCCTCGTAAGCAAGACCAAGCCGTTCGTGGTGTTGTTGTACTGCCGCATGGCACAGGTAAAACACAACGCGTTCTGGTATTCGCCAAAGGTGAAAAAGTGAAGGAAGCGGAAGCGGCCGGCGCTGATTACGTAGGCGATCAAGACATGATCAACAAAATCCAACAAGGCTGGTTCGAGTTCGATGTCTGCGTAGCAACACCGGACATGATGAGCGAAGTTGGTAAACTGGGCCGTCTGCTCGGTGGTAAGGGCCTCATGCCTAACCCTAAAGCAGGTACAGTTACGTTTGACGTAGCTAAGGCTGTTCAAGAAATCAAAGCAGGTAAAATCGAGTACCGTCTGGATAAGGCTGGACAAATTCATGCACCAATCGGTAAAGTATCCTTTACTGCCGAGCAATTGAATGAGAACCTCAAGTCTCTCATCGATGCATTGAATCGTGCAAAACCAGCTGCTGCGAAGGGCGTATACTTGAAGAACATTGCGATTTCTTCGACAATGGGTCCTAGCGCTCGTGTTAACACTGCAGTTTACAAATAATACCGCTTGAAAGAGCGGGTTAGGGGATTGACAAAGTTTTGGAATCCCTGTAAACTGAACAAGTTGTTTAATGCGACAAATTCATTTGAATATGATAACCGTAGACAGTAGGTGCCGATGGCTTAATTTCCTACCGAGGTGTTGTGATAGAATATCTGTTGATTGCAGTCGTTGCAATTAATGATTCTTCAGGCCTTCGTGATTCTGCGGAGGCTTTTTTCATGACATGAAGAAAGCCGGGAAATCTATCAGGAGGTGTACAGGTTGGCAAACGCTAAAGTGATTCAAGCAAAACAAGAAGCCGTTGACGTTGTAACTGCTAAGCTGCGCGAGAGCGCAACGACTGTAGTGGCAGACTACCGCGGTCTGAATGTTTCCCAAGTGACCGAACTGCGTAAGCAGCTTCGTGAAGCTGGCGTGGAATTCCAAGTGCTGAAGAACACGCTCGTTCGCCGCGCAACTGCAGCTGCGGAACTTACCGAGCTGGACGAAGTGCTTGCAGGTCCTACGGCCATCGCATTCAGCGCGACAGACGCAGTAGCTCCGGCTAAAATTCTGAGCGATTTCGCGAAGAAGAATGAAGCTTTGGAAATTAAAGGTGGCGTGGTTGAAGGCCGTGTAGTCGGTGTTGACCAAATTAAAGCACTGGCGGATCTTCCTTCCCGCGAAGGTCTCCTTTCGATGCTCCTCAGCGTGCTTCAAGCTCCAGTCCGCAACTTGGCACTGGCAGTCAAAGCCGTTGCAGAGAAAGAAGAAGGCAGCGCAAGCGCATAAGCTTGCCTCGCTGACAGCAGTCTAAACTATTAATCAAATTCAAAATAACGGAGGTTCTATCATGAGTAAAGAGAGCATTTTGGAAGCCATTAAAGCGATGAGCGTTCTTGAACTGAACGATCTCGTAAAAGCAATCGAAGAAGAATTCGGCGTAACTGCAGCAGCTCCAGTAGTTGTAGCAGGTGGCGGCGGCGGCGGAGAAGCAGCTGCTGAGCAATCCGAATTCGACGTAGTCCTGACTAACGCAGGCGCGTCCAAGATCAATGTTATCAAAGTAGTTCGCGAAATCACCGGCCTGGGCTTGAAAGAAGCAAAAGACCTGGTTGACAACGCTCCAAAGCCACTGAAAGAAAAAGTAGGCAAAGAAGAAGCAGAAGCTGTGAAAGCAAAATTGGAAGAAGCTGGCGCAAGCGTAGAAGTAAAATAATTCTTCTATATGAAGGCAAACCCCTTGAATTTATTCAAGGGGTTTGTTTATAAGTGCGTGTTCAAAAAGTCAACTATTCAGCACCGAGAAGGTTCTGAATAATGACAAGATGGAGGGTTCATTATCGATGGCTGACCATTACTATTCCAATAATCCTTCTGCCTCTCATGACCGCAAACTATGGGACACGGTGCTTCGGGGACAAACCTATCGATTCGTCAGCGATGCCGGAGTCTTTTCCAAGAATGGCGTTGATTACGGCAGCAGGGTATTGATTGAAGCAATCGATGTTCCTTCGGGAGCGAGCGTGCTTGATGTCGGCTGCGGCTACGGTCCGATCGGCCTGACGGCGGCGCGGCTTGCCGGAGAGAGCGGCCATGTGACCATGATTGATGTGAACAGCCGGGCAGTGGAGTTGGCGCGTGAGAATGCTTCGGTTAATGGAATAACCAACGTTACAATTCTACAGAGTGATCTGTTTGAGGGATTAGGTCAAGAGCGGTTTCATATGGTGCTTACAAATCCGCCTATCCGCGCAGGAAAGAGTACGGTGCATGCTATTTTTGAAGGGGCTTATGAAAGACTTCTGCCGGGAGGAACGCTGTGGATTGTTATTCAGAAGAAGCAGGGCGCTCCATCTGCCAAGGAGAAGCTGGAGTCTTTGTTCGGTGATGTAGAAGAGGTTACCAAGGATAAAGGCTACCGGATTTTTAGAGCTGAAAAAAAGATTTGACCCGGCCTTGCGGTTGTGGTATTATTATAAAATGTCAGTATTAGGATACTCTCGGTGGCTTTAGCAGACTGAAATGTCAAGAGTTATTATTCTCAGGATGTATAAATAGACATCAATTGACGTATAATATGTACATTTCGTGTAAATCTACTGAATGCCGGGAGACATCAGACTGGAAATGACACAGATAATGGTGCTCTTTTTTCGAAAGCATTCGATAAGGGCTTTTCTTTATTTGTGGGACGAATCTTCTGTATGGTCTATTATAAGGTCACAAACAGAGGTTCGCAATGTATTTTTAAAGTGAGTAGACATGAGGGGTGAGTATAAGTTGGCAGGACATCTTGTTCAATATGGTCGACGCACTCGGCGAAGTTATGCACGAATTAACGAGGTACTCGAAGTTCCGAACCTGATCGAAATCCAGCAGAAATCGTATGAGTGGTTCTTGGAAGAAGGCCTTCGGGAAATGTTCCAAGATATCTCGCCAATTCAGGATTTCACTGGGAATCTGGTGCTGGAGTTTATCGATTACAGTCTTGGAGAGCCAAAGTATACGGTAGATGATGCGAAAGAACGCGATGTTACCTATGCGGCGCCGCTTCGAGTTAAGGTCCGGCTCATTAATAAGGAAACGGGCGAAGTCAAAGAGCAGGAAGTTTTCATGGGAGATTTCCCGCTGATGA
This sequence comes from Paenibacillus apis, assembly GCF_018333295.1. Taxonomy (NCBI): domain Bacteria; kingdom Bacillati; phylum Bacillota; class Bacilli; order Caryophanales; family Paenibacillaceae; genus Paenibacillus; species Paenibacillus apis. Next base: position 44,490 of record NZ_BORS01000023.1, on the reverse strand, counting down.
CGGAAACAGGCACGTTCATTATTAATGGTGCTGAACGGGTTATTGTCAGCCAGTTGGTTCGCTCTCCTAGCGTCTATTTCAGCACTAAAGTAGATAAGAACGGCAAGAAGACCTATACAGCAACCGTAATTCCTAACCGCGGCGCTTGGCTGGAGCTGGAGACGGACGCGAAGGATATTATTTATGTCCGGATCGATCGTACCCGTAAAATTCCGGTCACCGTTCTGCTTCGTGCGCTTGGATTCGGAACCGATGCGGAGATTCTGGATCTCCTCGGTAATGATGAATATATTCGCAATACGCTGGACAAAGACAACACCGATTCAACGGAGAAGGCGTTGATTGAAATCTATGAGCGCCTGCGTCCGGGTGAACCGCCGACACTGGACAACGCCAAGAGCTTGCTTGTCGCGCGTTTCTTTGATCCTAAACGTTATGATCTGGCTAATGTTGGCCGCTATAAAATCAACAAAAAGCTTCATATCAAGAACCGTCTGTTCAACCAACGTCTGGCTGAAAGCTTGATCGATACGACTACTGGCGAAATTATCGCCGAGGCCGGTCAAATGGTCGATCGGCGTCTGCTGGATCAGATTTTGACGCAGCTTGATACTTCGGTTGGCTTCAAGGATTATCACGTAGCCGGCGGAGTGCTCGATGCGAATGAAGTTCCGCTGCAAACCATCGACGTGTTCTCTCCGATTGAGGATGGCAAGGTCGTTAAGGTTATTGCCAACCGTAATATCGATAAGTCGGTGAAGCATATTACACCTGCTGATATTATTTCCTCGATCAGTTATTTCCTGAACCTCTTGCATGGCATTGGCAGCACGGATGATATCGACCACCTGGGCAACCGCAGACTGCGCTCTGTAGGCGAACTTCTGCAGAACCAGTTCCGTATTGGTCTGTCCCGGATGGAGCGTGTAGTCCGTGAGAGAATGTCCATTCAGGATGCGAATGTGATCACGCCTCAAGCCTTGATTAATATTCGTCCTGTAATTGCTTCGATTAAGGAGTTCTTCGGAAGCTCCCAGTTGTCGCAGTTTATGGACCAGACGAACCCGCTTGCGGAATTGACGCATAAGCGCCGTCTGTCTGCACTTGGACCTGGCGGTCTGACCCGGGAGCGCGCAGGCTTTGAAGTGCGTGACGTTCACCACTCTCACTATGGCCGGATGTGTCCGATCGAGACGCCGGAAGGTCCGAACATCGGTCTGATCAACTCCCTCTCGACATTCGCACGCATCAACGAATATGGCTTCATAGAAGCTCCATATCGTTGGGTTGATCCGAATACGAGCAAGGTTACTGATCAAATCGCTTATCTGACAGCGGATGAAGAAGATAATTACATTATTGCACAGGCCAACGCGGTGCTTAATGAAGATGATACGTTCCGTGACGAGAATGTCATCGTCCGGTACAACAAGCAGTCCGACAACATCTTGACGATGCCGAGCGACCGTGTAGACTACATGGACGTATCGCCGAAGCAAGTGGTGTCTGTCGCTACTGCGCTGATTCCGTTCCTTGAAAATGACGACTCCAACCGTGCGCTCATGGGATCGAACATGCAGCGTCAGGCTGTACCGTTGCTTATTCCTAAGGCGCCTCTCGTAGGTACGGGGATGGAGCATAAGTCGGCCAAGGATTCGGGCGTATGTATTGTCTCCAAATACGACGGAATCATTGAACGCTCCGCTGCGAACGAGATTTGGCTTCGCCGTGTAGAGAAGATTGACGGCAAGGAAGTCAAGGGCGATATCGTTAAACATAAATTACACAAATTTATGCGTTCGAACCAAGGTACTTGCATCAACCAGCGTCCGATCGTTAAACGCGGCGACGTCATCAAGAAGGGGGACATCCTCGCGGACGGGCCTTCGACCGAAATGGGCGAATTGGCGCTTGGACGCAACGTTGTCGTTGCCTTCATGACTTGGGAAGGCTACAACTACGAGGATGCGATCCTGCTCAGCGAGAAGCTGGTGAAGGAAGATGTATATACCTCCATTCACATTGAGGAATATGAATCCGAAGCCCGCGATACTAAGCTTGGACCGGAGGAGATTACCCGCGATATTCCTAACGTCGGTGAAGAAGCGCTCCGCAACCTGGATGAGCGCGGTATTATCCGCGTCGGGGCCGAGATTGCAGCCGGTGATATTCTTGTGGGCAAGGTAACGCCGAAGGGCGTAACCGAGCTTACAGCAGAAGAGCGCCTCTTGCATGCGATCTTCGGAGAGAAGGCTCGCGAGGTTCGCGATACTTCGCTTCGCGTACCGCACGGTACAGATGGCATTGTCGTCGACGTGAAGGTATTTACCCGGGAGAACGGTGACGAGCTGCCTCCAGGCGTGAATCAACTGGTTCGTGTATATATTGCCCAAAAACGTAAGATTTCCGAGGGTGATAAGATGGCCGGACGTCATGGTAATAAAGGGGTTGTAGCCCGTATCCTTCCAGAAGAGGATATGCCGTTCATGCCGGATGGCACGCCTGTGCAAGTCGTTCTTAACCCGCTCGGGGTACCGTCGCGGATGAACATTGGCCAGGTGCTCGAGATCCATCTGGGTATGGCTGCACTCAAGCTCGGTATTCACGTGGCAACGCCGGTATTTGACGGAGCTAATGAATATGACGTATTCGATACCATGGAAGAAGCCGGCATGCAGCGTAACGGTAAGACCGTCCTGTATGATGGCCGGACTGGCGAACCATTTGAGCGTGAAGTGACGGTTGGCGTCATGCACATGATCAAACTGGCGCACATGGTTGATGATAAGATCCATGCCCGTTCCACAGGTCCTTACTCGCTCGTTACGCAACAGCCGCTGGGTGGTAAAGCCCAGTTCGGCGGACAGCGTTTCGGGGAGATGGAAGTATGGGCGCTGGAAGCCTATGGCGCGGCCTACACGCTGCAAGAGATTTTGACCGTCAAGTCCGATGACGTGGTTGGTCGGGTGAAAACCTACGAATCGATCGTCAAGGGCGAGAATGTGCCAGAACCTGGTGTGCCGGAGTCGTTTAAAGTCTTGATCAAGGAGCTTCAAAGCTTGGGTATGGATGTGAAGATCCTGACCGAGAACGAAGAAGAGATCGAGATGAAAGAGATCGACGATGAAGACGATGCATCCGGAGACAAGCTGAGCTTGAATCTGGAAGGTGCTGAAGTCGGAGTAGAATAAATAGTTGTGGCGGGTGGTGCCCGAAAGGCACTGCCCGAACAACGAATATTGCCGGATAGTGTCAATATCAGGACTTGGTTAAGGAGGGGTGCTCCTTGTTGGACGTCAACAACTTCGAGTTTATGAAAATTGGGCTTGCTTCCCCAGACAAAATTCGTTCGTGGTCCCGCGGAGAAGTGAAGAAACCGGAAACGATCAACTACCGTACATTGAAGCCAGAAAAAGAAGGCCTGTTCTGTGAAAAGATTTTTGGCCCGACAAAGGACTGGGAATGTCATTGCGGTAAATATAAGCGTGTCCGTTATAAAGGCGTTGTCTGCGACCGCTGCGGCGTCGAAGTAACCAGAGCAAAGGTGCGCCGTGAGCGCATGGGCCATATCGAACTGGCTGCTCCGGTATCTCATATTTGGTATTTCAAAGGTATTCCGAGCCGGATGGGCTTGGCGCTGGATATGTCTCCGCGCTCCCTGGAAGAGATCATTTACTTTGCATCTTATGTAGTAACTGATCCAGGCGAGACTCCGCTGGAGAAAAAACAGCTTCTGTCCGAGAAGGAATATCGCAGCTATCGTGAAAAGTACGGATACGGGTTCCAGGCCGGTATGGGTGCTGAAGCTGTGAAGAAGCTGCTTCAGGATCTCGATATCGACAAGGAACTGGACTTCCTGAAGGAAGAGCTGCGCACGGCGCAAGGCCAACGCCGTAACCGTGCGATTAAACGTCTTGAGGTAATCGAAGCCTTCAAGAGCTCCGGCAATGAGCCAGAGTGGATGATCCTTGACGTATTGCCTGTTATTCCACCGGAATTGCGTCCGATGGTACAGCTGGATGGCGGACGTTTTGCGACATCTGACCTGAACGACCTGTATCGCCGCGTCATCAACCGGAACAACCGTTTGAAGCGCCTGCTGGATCTTGGCGCGCCAGACATTATCGTACAGAATGAAAAGCGGATGCTTCAGGAAGCTGTGGATGCCCTGATCGATAACGGCCGTCGCGGTCGTCCGGTAACGGGCCCAGGCAACCGTCCGCTGAAATCCCTCAGCCATATGCTGAAGGGTAAGCAAGGCCGCTTCCGGCAGAACCTGCTCGGTAAACGGGTTGACTATTCCGGTCGTTCCGTTATCGTCGTAGGTCCTTACCTGAAAATGTATCAATGCGGTCTGCCTAAGGAAATGGCGCTTGAATTGTTCAAGCCATTCGTTATGAAAGAATTGGTCAACAAAGGCCTTGCCCATAACATTAAGAGCGCGAAGCGCAAAGTAGAACGCGTCAGCCCAGAGGTATGGGATGTGCTCGAGGAAGTCATCAAGGAGCATCCGGTGCTTCTGAACCGTGCCCCTACGCTGCATAGACTTGGTATTCAGGCATTCGAACCGATTCTGGTTGAAGGCCGCGCTATCCGTCTGCATCCGCTCGTATGTACGGCTTATAACGCCGACTTCGACGGTGACCAGATGGCCGTGCACGTACCGTTGTCCGCTGAGGCTCAAGCTGAGGCACGTATTCTGATGCTGGCGTCGGGCAACATTTTGAATCCGAAGGACGGCAAGCCGGTCGTTACTCCTTCACAGGATATGGTTCTTGGATCCTACTACCTGACGATGGATAACAAGGACGCTCTTGGCGCAGGCATGATCCTGGGCTCTGTGAACGAAGCCTTCTCCGCATACCAACGCGGAACGGCATCGCTGCATGCTCGGGTGGCTATTCCGGCCAAGGCGCTTAACAAGACGGGCTTTACTCCGGAACAACAGGAAGCACTCTTGATTACAACGGTAGGGAAAATTATCTTCAACGAAATCTTCCCGGCAAGCTTCCCGTACATCAATGAACCTACCCGGGTTAACCTGTTCCAGGGCACTCCGGATAAATACTTTATTCATGGCAAAGGCGCTAATGTTGTCGAGCGCATTATGGAAGCTCCGCAAGCTGGCGGCGTGGGTAAAGAGTACCTCGGTGAGATCATCGGGCGTTGCTTCGAGATCTACCATACCACCGAAACTTCCGTTATTCTTGACAGAATCAAGCAAACCGGCTTCACGTATTCGACACGCGCCGGCGTTAGTATCGCCGTATCCGACGTTATCGTTCCTGACGAGAAGCAAGAGATTCTGCGCCAGTCTGATGAGAAGGTTCAGGTTATTACGACGCAATACCGTCGCGGTCTGATCACGAATGAAGAACGTTATGACCGTGTTATCGATATCTGGTCTAAAGCGAAGGATCAAATTACCGATGTGCTCATGAAATCGATGGATCGGTACAACTCCATCATGCTCATGGTGGACTCCAAGGCACGGGGTAACAAATCGCAGATCACCCAGCTGGGCGGTATGCGCGGTCTGATGGCGAACCCGTCTGGCCGGATCATCGAGCTCCCGATCAAATCGAACTTCCGTGAAGGACTTACCGTCCTCGAGTACTTCCTCTCGACGCACGGTGCCCGGAAGGGTCTTGCCGATACGGCGCTCCGTACTGCGGACTCGGGTTACCTGACTCGCCGTCTCGTTGACGTAGCGCAAGACGTGATCGTTCGTGAAGAGGATTGCGGAACGGATAAAGGCTTCACCGTCAGCGTTATCCAAGACGGCAAGGAAGTTATCGAGGATCTGTACGACCGTATCGAAGGACGTTATTCCTTTGAAACGATCAAGCATCCGCAAACAGGTGAAATCATTATTCACCGCAATGAGCTGATCGACTCCGACAAGGCGCATGAAATTGTCGATGCTGGTGTCGCAAAACTGCAAATCCGTTCTGTGCTTAGCTGCCGTGCTCGTCACGGGGTATGTAAGAAGTGCTACGGCCGCAATCTGGCTACCGGCAAGCACGTTGAGATTGGTGAAGCTGTCGGCATCATCGCAGCGCAATCCATCGGGGAGCCGGGAACTCAGCTCACCATGCGTACGTTCCATACCGGTGGTGTTGCCGGAGACGATATCACTCAAGGTTTGCCGCGGATTCAGGAGCTCTTTGAAGCCCGGAACCCGAAAGGTCAAGCCACAATCAGTGAAATTGACGGCGTCATTAAGGAAATCCGCGAAGCGAAGGACCGTCGCGAAATCGAGGTTCAAGGCGAAGCGGAGACGAAGGTGTACTCCGTTACCTATGGTTCCCGCCTGCGCGTAAGCGAAGGGCAGGAGATCGAAGCGGGCGACGAGCTCACTGACGGTTCCATTGACCCGAAAGAAATTTTGCGCATCAAGGGCATCCGCGGCGTGCAGAACTATATCCTTCAGGAAGTTCAGCGCGTATACCGGAACCAGGGCGTAGAAATCAACGACAAGCATATCGAAGTTATGGTACGGCAAATGCTGCGTAAAATCCGCATCGTTGATGCTGGGGATACGCCGCTTCTGCCGGGATCCTTCGTCGATCTGTATGAATATGAAGTTGCTAACAAGAATGCGATTCTGTCCGGTCAAGAGCCTGCTGTGGCCAAACCGGTATTGCTCGGGATTACCAAAGCATCGCTCGAGACAGATTCCTTCCTCTCCGCCGCTTCCTTCCAGGAAACGACACGCGTGCTTACCGATGCCGCGATCAAAGGCAAAGTGGATAAACTGCTCGGCCTGAAAGAGAACGTCATTATCGGTAAGCTGATCCCTGCGGGTACGGGGATGAACCGTTACCGCAGCGTTCAATTCGAAGGTCCAGAGGATCAGGAGACAAACGAAGAGAATCTGGAACCGGTGTCCGTGGAGTAGGTAATAGAATATAGCCGGCCGGCATAGCCTGACTTGAGTCAGTGCTATGCCGGTTTTTTTATATGCGATTTCAGTAATAGGGAGCACAGTAATCTGGAATGGCCAGGCTCAAAAAGGAATATGCTTCTCTAAGCAGAATTAATAGATAGGATCATGTGAATTATTGATCAAGGAGGAGTGAGGTCATGACAGTGGCAATAACCCTTTCAGAGAATAAATCAGCAACGCAGATCCGAATCATGAGGGAGGATGAAGCCAAGACTGTTCAGCAATTAGGCAGACGAGCCTTCAGCAGCTTAGAGAGCCTGTTCATATCGCTGCCCAAAGAAGCTATAGTTGCAATCGAAGGAGAAAAGATTGTTGGTGCTGTGATCTTGAAGCTTCTAAAAGGGGAGCAAGGAGTGCTGATTGGAGACTTCAGCGCCGGATTTGTTGATCCTGCCTGTCGAGGAAGAGGAATAGCAAGGCAATTGTACAAAGCAGCAACAAAACGATTCTGGGAGCTAGGTTGTACCTTTATCACGGCACAAGTGAAGGATGAGAATGCCGGGTCCTGGCGAGCGCTTGAGAAAAGCGGGTTTGCAAGAGTCACTTATATGGAACTACGAAGATTGTTAGGAATAAGAGGGCTAGTGTCCGTGTTAAAATCAACGCCGACTGCGTTTGCTTATGGCATGGATTTATATTTGGCTGCAAGGACGGTACCGGTCAAGAAAAGGGCAGACTCTAGTTTATTGCAGATCGCCGCTTACATACTTTTAAATCTGATCATGGTTTGCACAGCATTATTGCTGAACAGGCAGCTTCACCTGGGTTGGTTCTTGCTCGCTTATGGGACATTGCTGATAGGGGAGCTTCTTTTTACCCGGATTGGGTTGATCTCGGAGCACCGATGGAACTTTCGTCTGACAAACTGCGGATTTATAATTCCCTTGCTAGTGCCGCTTCTCGGCGGAGTCTTTCCTATGCTAGGCAACTGGATTCCCGAGAAATACGAGAATACTTCCAGATTTCGGTGGATCGGGGGCGGCGGTGCCGTCATGGGCTGGATCTATCTACTTCTGACCGTTGCCCTGTCCAAATGGGTGTGGACGGATCTGGAGTTCACGTCATATCTGTATCGGCTAGGCAGTATCTTATTGATCTATAAACTGCTTCCTGTATATCCATTCGAAGGCTTCGGTTCTTTGAGAGTGTATCAAATGAACAAGTTCATTTATTCCGCGATGACTGCAATTAGTCTTGTGGTTTTATTCCTCCTTTAATACGGTTGAACTCGCATTTTCGAACAGAGAATGAGAGGCAGTGCGAAAGAGGGAGCATTAAAATTGAGAGTAGGAGCGAAAAGAATGGAATGGATTGGACGTTTGAATCAAGCACTCGATTATATCGAAGACAATCTGGATGGGGAGATTGATTTTGAGAAAATAGCGCAAATTGCCTGTTGCTCATTCTTTCATTTTCAACGAATGTTCTCTTACATAGCAGGCATTCCCTTATCCGAATATATTCGCAGGAGAAGGATGACAGCCGCCGCCTTTGATTTGCAGACTAGCGACATCAAGATTATTGATCTGGCGCTGAAATATGGCTACGACTCTCCAACCTCTTTTAATCGGGCATTTCAGACTCTGCATGGCACTGCCCCCTCCACTGCACGTACCGAGGGCACGCCACTCAAGGCGTTTCCAAGAATTCGCATCTCAGTTTCAATTAAGGGAGAGACGGAAATGGAATACAGGATTGAGAAGAAAGAGGCATTTCGTATCGTAGGCGTAAAAGAAAGCATGGATGTAAACCTGGAGGAGAATTTTGCCAAGATCCCTCAACTCTGGCAACAGGTAGCGCAGGATGGAAGTCTTATGAGGCTCGTGGAAATGATGGATCAGCCTCCTTTCAGTATCCTGGGCGTCAGTACTTGTATGAACGGAGAAAAGATGGACTACTACATTGCTGCAGCTACCAATTCACCTGCACCGGAGGGCATGTGTGAGACGATCGTTCCGGCAGGGATTTGGGCGATCTTTGAGTGCGTTGGACCGCTGCCTCATACTATGCAGGATATGCAAAGACGGATTATTACCGAGTGGCTTCCCACCTCCGGCTATGAATATGCCGATGCCCCGGACGTTGAGATATACACCAACGGGGATCAACAAGCTGCGGATTACCGATCCGAAGTATGGCTTCCAGTCGTGAAGAAAATGCAAAATCAGAACATTTAGGCTATGAAAGTGAGGAATGAAAAGTATGGTACATTTAGTGTACTGTGATAATGCGGGGAAGTTGGGTGAGCGTGTACTGGATAAAATTCTGTCCGGAACAAAAACAATGATTGTAAGAGGTGCGGCTGGCCGTAAAATTCCGCATAGCCGAGTGCATGAAGGGGAAAGCATTTGGCACAAAAAGTGTTTATGCCTTGTTGAATTCGAAGACGTGCAGAGAATCGATCCGCCTCTCGCCTTTGACCATCAAGGCAATATGGACGATTAGCTGATAATCGATAAGATCGAAGATGTGGTCGTTGGGACAAGCATTCCTTTTAATTATGAAAAATCAAAATTTCGAGAGAAATGAGAGCTATTCTAATAAGATATGAATGACGATTCTCTTTCAATAATCTGCTTGACATCGCCTATCCGGAGTGATAATATATCAAAGTGCGTGAGTTCGTGTACACCCTGTGCTTTGGAGGACAATGCGTATGTCTAATGATAAAGGACTACAGGATGCCCATATCAAGATCGGCACCAAGCAGACGATGCGAATGGTCGAGCTTGGTCTCGCTGAAGAAGTATATGTGGCAGAAGATGCAGATCCGCGCCTGACATCGAAGATCATTGCGCTTTGTAATCAGCGCGGCGTCAAGCTGACGCTGGTGGATACGATGCACAATCTCGGCAAGGCTTGCGGGATTGAGGTCGGGGCGGCAATGGCGGCAATCGTAAAACCATAGCTGAAAGAACTGTTTTTGCAGCAAGGGGTCTATCCCTCTGGCAAAAACTTTTCATTTGTTCTTTTATGAACCGCCTGGGTCTGTGGGCTTAAAAAAGTGGTTTATAAGGAAACATGAATATTGAGGAAGGGGGTGGCAACAACATGCCAACAATTAACCAGCTCGTCCGTAAAGGACGTCAAGACAAAGTGTACAAGTCCAAGTCGCCAGCATTGCAAAGAGGTTTTAACGCCTTGAAGCGTGAGGCTACTGATCTGAGCTCCCCGCAAAAACGCGGTGTGTGCACACGTGTAGGTACAATGACTCCTAAGAAACCGAACTCCGCACTTCGTAAATATGCCCGTGTTCGCTTGACGAACCGTGTAGAGGTGACGGCTTACATTCCAGGTATCGGTCACAACCTGCAAGAGCACAGCGTTGTATTGATTCGCGGTGGCCGGGTCAAGGACCTTCCAGGGGTACGTTATCACATCGTACGTGGAGCACTTGATACAGCAGGCGTTAACAACCGTATGCAAGCTCGTTCGAAATACGGTGCTAAGCGTCCTAAAGCCAAGAAATAAAATCCTAAGCTAATGCCAACATTAGTTTATTGAACCGAACAAGGTTTGGATTATTACTGAAAGGGGGATAACTATGCCACGCAAAGGTCCAGTTACGAAGAGAGATGTGTTGCCGGATCCGGTGTATAACAGCAAGCTTGTTACTCGCTTGATCAACCGCATCATGCTCGACGGTAAACGTGGAGTTGCTCAAAGCATTCTGTATAATGCGTTCAACCTGATTCAAGAACGTACCGGGAATGACCCTATGGAAGTATTTGAAGCAGCTTTGAAAAATATCATGCCTGTATTGGAAGTTAAGGCTCGTCGTGTGGGCGGTGCCAACTACCAAGTGCCTATCGAAGTAAAACCGGAAAGACGTACATCCTTGGGATTACGTTGGCTCGTGAACTACTCCCGCAACCGCGGTGAGAAGACGATGGAAGAGCGTTTGGCTGCTGAGATCATCGATGCATCCAACAACACAGGCGCTTCTGTTAAGAAACGCGAAGATACGCACAAGATGGCCGAAGCGAACAAAGCGTTCGCACACTACCGCTGGTAGGATTCGGTTTTACATTCTAAATTTATATTTTGAAGGGAGACAAATCCATGGCAAGAGAGTTCTCCTTGAAAAATACACGTAACATCGGGATCATGGCGCATATTGACGCCGGTAAGACAACTACAACGGAACGTATTTTGTTCTATACAGGCATTACGCACAAAATCGGGGAAGTTCACGAGGGTGCTGCAACAATGGACTGGATGGAGCAAGAGCAGGAGCGCGGGATTACGATTACATCCGCTGCTACTACCGCTTCCTGGAAGGGTCACCGCGTAAATATCATCGATACCCCGGGGCACGTTGACTTCACTGTTGAAGTTGAACGTTCCCTACGTGTATTGGACGGGGCAGTAGGCGTTTTCAGTGCGAAAGAAGGCGTTGAGCCTCAGTCAGAAACTGTTTGGAGACAGGCTGACAAGTATAGCGTTCCTCGGATCGCTTATGTTAATAAAATGGATATCATCGGTGCGGACTACCTGAACGTTGTCAATGATATGCGCGAGCGTCTGCAAGCGAACGCAGTTGCAATCCAACTGCCGATCGGTGCAGAAAGCGACTTTGTCGGTATTATCGACATTGTTGAGCAAAAAGCATATATGTACAAAGACGACCTGGGTCAAAACATCGAAGAAACCGAAATTCCTGCCGAGTACCAAGCGAAGGTTGAAGAACTTCGTGCGGAGTTGGTAGAAAAGGTTGCAGAGCTTGACGAAGAATTGACAATGAAATACCTTGAAGGTGAAGAAATCACTGTTGGAGAACTGAAAGCAGCTCTTCGTAAAGGTGTAGTAGATGTTAAGATCTTCCCTGTAGTCTGCGGTTCTTCTTACCGTAATAAAGGGATTCAGCTAGTATTGGACGCTGTTGTAGATTATCTGCCGGCTCCGATCGACATCCCAAGCATCAAGGGTCATTTGGAAGACGGTTCTGAAGTTGAGCGTCACTCCTCTGACGAAGAGCCATTCTCCGCGTTGGCATTTAAGATTATGACTGACCCTTACGTGGGTAAGCTGACGTTCTTCCGCGTGTACTCCGGTATTCTGCAATCCGGTTCGTATGTGCTGAATGCAACAAAAGGCAAGCGTGAGCGGATCGGACGTATTCTGCAAATGCACGCCAACAGCCGTAAAGAAATCACCGAAGTTTATTCGGGTGATATCGCAGCAGCTGTAGGTTTGAAAGATACGGGAACAGGTGATACACTGTGTGATGAGAAGGCTCCGGTTATTCTCGAATCCATGAACTTCCCTGATCCGGTTATCGAAATCGCCGTTGAACCTAAGACAAAAGCTGACCAGGATAAAATGGGCGTTGCCCTCGGCAAGCTGACTGAAGAAGATCCTACGCTTCGTGCTCATACTGATGAAGAGACTGGCCAAACGATCCTTGCAGGTATGGGTGAGCTTCACCTGGATATCATCATCGACCGTATGCGCCGCGAATTCAAGGTTGAGACAAACGTAGGTAAACCTCAGGTTGCTTATCGTGAAACGTTCAAGGCTCCTGCTCGCGTCGAAGGTAAATTCGTGCGTCAATCCGGTGGTCGTGGTCAATACGGTCACGTGTGGGTTGAATTTGAACCATTGGAGCCAGGAAGCGGTAACCAGTTCGAAAGTAAGATTGTCGGCGGTTCCGTACCGAGAGAATATATCGCTCCTGCGCAACAAGGTATCGAAGAAGCCATGAAGAACGGTGTCCTTGCAGGCTTCCCATTGGTAGACGTTAAGGCGACCATCGTTGATGGTTCCTACCATGACGTTGACTCCAGTGAAATGGCATTTAAGATCGCCGGTTCCATGGCGCTTAAGGCCGCTAAGGAAAAGTGCCAAGCTGTATTGCTTGAGCCAATCATGAAGGTTGAAGTAACGGTTCCTGAGGAGTACATGGGTGACGTTATGGGTATGCTGAACTCCCGCCGCGGACGGATCGAAGGTATGGATTCCCGTGGTGGCGCTCAAATTATCCGTGCGAAGGTGCCTCTCTCCGAAATGTTCGGTTACTCGACGACTCTGCGCTCCGGTACACAAGGACGCGGCGTATTCTCGATGGAGCTGTCTCACTATGAAGAGGTTCCTAGAACGATCGCCGAGGAAATTGTGTCCAAGAATAAGGGCGGAGAATAAGATTAGTATCTGCTGACCGGGTGCATGGTCTTACTAAGGAGTACCGGCTCCCCGGTTAGTCCAACATAACAATCCATATTTTAAGGAGGAAATGTTTAAAATGGCAAAGGCTAAATACGAACGTACAAAACCGCATGTTAACATCGGTACAATCGGTCACGTTGACCATGGTAAAACTACTCTGACTGCAGCCATTACGACTGTATTGTCTAAAACTTACGGCGGTGCTGCTATCGCATTCGACCAAATCGACAAAGCTCCAGAAGAGCGCGAACGCGGTATCACAATTTCTACTTCCCACGTAGAATACGAATCCGCTAACCGCCACTATGCACACGTTGACTGCCCAGGGCACGCCGACTATGTTAAAAACATGATCACCGGCGCTGCTCAAATGGACGGAGCAATCCTGGTTGTATCCGCAGCTGACGGCCCAATGCCGCAAACTCGCGAGCACATCCTGTTGTCCCGTAACGTAGGCGTTCCTTACATCGTTGTATTCTTGAACAAATGCGACATGGTTGAAGACGCTGAACTGATCGAACTCGTTGAAATGGAAGTTCGTGACCTGCTTAACGAATATGAATTCCCTGGTGATGATACTCCAATCATCCAAGGTTCCGCTCGTGAAGCTCTTCAAAACCCTGATGGCGATTGGGCTAAGAAAATCGTTGAAATGTTCGAAATCATCGACGAGTACATCCCTCTTCCAGAGCGTCCAGTGGACAAACCGTTCCTGATGCCTGTCGAAGACGTGTTCTCCATCACTGGCCGTGGTACAGTTGCTACAGGTCGTGTAGAACGCGGTACTGTTAAAGTCGGCGATGAAATCGAAATCGTTGGTATCAAGGAAGAAACTAAGAAATCCGTCGTTACAGGCGTTGAAATGTTCCGTAAATTGCTCGATTCCGCTCAAGCGGGCGACAACATCGGCGCATTGCTCCGCGGTGTAGACCGTAACCAAATCGAACGCGGTCAAGTATTGGCTAAGCCAGCTTCCGTTAATCCGCATACTGAGTTCTCCGCTCAAGTATACGTATTGACTAAAGAAGAAGGCGGACGTCATAAGCCTTTCTTCACTGGCTACCGTCCACAATTCTATTTCCGTACAACTGACGTAACAGGTGTTATCAACCTGCCTGAAGGTACTGAAATGGTTATGCCTGGCGACAACATTGAGGTTACAGTACAACTGATCAGCCCAATCGCGATCGAAGAAGGAACTCGCTTCTCCATTCGTGAAGGCGGACGTACAGTTGGATCTGGCGCCGTTGTTACCATCAGCAAATAAGACTTGTCTTATTCGAAAGCCCGCTCATTCGAGCGGGCTTTTTTGTGCCGCAGATAGTATTGCGGAATAATGTCGAATCATGCTGAAAATTTCTTTACAATGGTAATTTTCATTTGTATAATCCTCTCGAAAGAGTATTTAAAAATTTAACTATTCGAGAGAAGGTTGATCGCAATGAAATGGCCGTTTTCAATGCTACACTCATCATCTTCTGAAAGTAAGTCTGCGGATTCACAGCCTGCGATTTCAGATAGTCCAAATTCTCTTGTGCATAATAATACTCTTATAATGCCCGACAGTCAGTCTGAAATTGGGGAGCAATTAAGAATGATTCATTTCGGGGAAAAGGACGTTCTAATTCTGCGATTGATGCAGCCCTTGGTGGAACGACGCATTGACGGGATTGTGGATGTGTTCTATCAATCTATCCTCGAGGTATCCAAATTGGAGGAAATGATCCGCAGTCATAGTACGATTGAGCGGCTTAAGCTCACTTTGAAGCGGCATCTGCTGGAGATGTTCTCCTCCGATATAGATGATGAGTTTGTGGAAAAGCGGCTGCAGATTGCAAAGGTGCATAAGCGTATCGGGCTGGAGCCCAAGTGGTATCTATCTGCATTTCAGAACTTGCAAAATGCATTTCTGCAAATGCTGCATAATGAGGTGAAGGATGAGGCGCAGCTGCTGGACATGATCAAAACCATCTCCAAGCTATTCAGCGTGGAGCAGCAGCTTGTGCTGGAAGCCTATGAAAGAGAAAATATCAAGGAAAAAGAGCAGCAATACGAGCTAGTGAAAAGCGAGCTTAAAAATAAAATCAGCACCTTCAGCGAGGAGCTTGAGGATTTAAGTCTTTCCACGAATGCAGCAGTGGAAGAACTCGTCTCAAGCGGGAATGAAGTGAATCAAGCGATCCGGAAATCCTCGGAAGCCTCTCAGCTTACTCAGGAGCAAGCCGAGCAAGGCGGACAAATTTTGTCCCGATTGCAAGAGCATATTCAGGAAATTCATTTCAGGATGGAAGCTATGGAAGCAGCCGTTAAGGAGCTGAATCTGTCGTCCGGCAAGATTCGGAATGTTGTTCTCGCTGTAGAAGAGATCGCCAGTCAGATCAAGCTGCTGTCATTAAATGCTTCTATTGAAGCGGCAAGAGCAGGTGAACAAGGCAGAGGGTTTGCTGTTGTGGCTAAAGAGGTCAATAAGCTCTCCGAAGAAGCGAAGCTGACGGTTGTACAGATTGCAGCCCTTATTCGTCAGTCCGTGGATATGACGGGACAAGTAGTGGATGAAATAGAAGAGGTGCGGCATTTGGCAGATCAGGGAATGAGTCATTCAGGCGAAAGCGGCGAGATGTTCAGGCATATCCTGGCTTCCACTCAGAACAGTGTCCACGAGGTAAGTATGCTAGAGGCTCAAATACAGGATTTGATCTATACAATAGAAGGAATCGGAATTTCAACGGCAACGGTAGCTGAATCGGCTGAGCGGCTTAACCGGATATCGAGCCAGTTATGATCTGTTGAGACAGCAGTTTTATATAGAAGAGATACTTTTAAGGGAACTACGTAGAGTAATGTTCTTACGATCGCTGTTGTCATCGGATTGCTTTGATTGAATAAGATCGCTAAGAGGCAGCAATCCGCTCACAAAGGCCAACGCTGACGCTTCTTCAGCACATTACTCTACTCCGTTACAGCAGTATTTCTCAATAGTGAAAAGGCTGTCTCGCTAGATAACAATCTGCCTTCTTATTGAAGATAAAGATAAATAATAACTGCGAAGAGTAATGTTCTTACGATTCGGTCGCAATGGCGCGAATTTAGTGAAATTTCTTCCCTTACATTCTCCGTTCGGCGCTCGAACCTACCTGTAGTGAAAAAACTTGCCTTAGATCTCCAGTAACTTGAAAAATCCATGGTTTACTCAACTTTAAGCTCAAAAATTTCACTATATCCGTATTTCTGCCATTTCCACTGATTTTAAGGTAAGCTTTTTCACTGCATGCGTGTGATACGTATTGCATGTGGTCGAACGACCACATCATGTTGCGAAACACCCCGCGCTGAGATTTGCGCACGGTGCGATGGGGGATTGATAACTTGGCGGATTTTGCAGAATCTGCCTGGGATAGTTCTTGCTATGTAAGTTTAGTTGTAAATACAGGCACCTATCCGATGGAGATAGGGTATTGTCCGTATTCTGTTTGTAAATGCATTAGCGTCATAAAGAGGGGGCAGTGCCATCCGGCACATGCAAAGTCGAGTTCAATAACCTGCGTAATAAGGGTATAAGTGTGAAGGTTGCTGCAGAAGCGGAGCGGTCGCCTTTGTGAGCGGATTTCTCCCTTGGTAGAACTAAGTTAAATCTAAGAATTCACATGTTACCCTCGGCACGCAGCATCATTAGTTTGCTTTATATCGATTGCTGTCACATTCATATAGAAAGAGGCCGTCTCGCTAGATCCAGGATCTATTGAGACGGCCCTTATTATATAGAAGGTAGTCGTCACATCCTCTCCAGGAACACATTTATCTCAGCAAATCCCTGCTGCAAACAATTTAAAAAATCACTTGCAATGGGCAGGGCTTTTCTATATAATAATGAATGTTGTTCTGTGACTGTGCGATGATGTGAGAGGTTACTGACACACCCGGCCCCTTTGCCATGGGAGAGTGGTCAGAAAATTTTCACGGAGTATGTCCGATACTAAATTGGGCGATAGAAGGAGGGACTAAAATGGCAAAGCAAAAAATTCGTATTCGTTTGAAAGCTTACGACCACAGAATTCTTGATCAATCCGCAGAGAAAATCGTTGAAACAGCAAAACGTTCGGGTGCAGGTGTTTCCGGACCGATTCCGCTGCCAACCGAGAAGCAAGTGATTACTATTCTCCGCGCGGTACACAAGTACAAGGATTCCCGGGAGCAATTCGAGCAACGCACTCATAAGCGTCTGATCGACATTGTTAATCCGACTCCACAAACTGTGGATGCCTTGATGCGCTTGGACCTGCCGTCCGGTGTAGATATCGAAATCAAATTGTAATCCCATTATGTAATGGAATAGGAAAGGAAAAGAGGTGTCAACATGAAAGGTATCTTAGGGAAAAAGCTTGGAATGACTCAAGTATTTACTCCGGAAGGGAACGTAGTTCCTGTAACGGTTATCGAAGCTAGTGGCAACGTAGTTCTTCAAAAGAAAGACCTGGAGAACGATGGCTACGAAGCGATCCAGCTCGGCTACTCCGATAAGAAGGAAGCGAGAGCTAACAAACCTGAAGTAGGCCATGCTAAAAAGGCTGGTGCTGCTCCTAAGCGCTACGTTCGCGAAATTCGCGGTGTTGATCTGGGAGGATTCGAGGTTGGCCAAGAGGTCAAGGTCGATATTTTTGCAGAGGGCGAATTTGTTGACGTAACGGGTATTTCCAAAGGTAAAGGATTCCAAGGTAACATCAAGCGTTGGGGACAAAGCCGCGGTCCTATGTCGCACGGCTCCCGTTATCATCGCAGACCGGGCTCCATGGGTTCGATTCAAGCGAACCGCGTTCCGAAGGGCAAGCACCTTCCAGGACACATGGGCAGCGAGACGGTTACGATTCAACGCCTTGAAGTGGTGAAGGTCGATGTAGAACGTAATGTTCTGCTTGTAAAAGGCTCGATCCCGGGTCCTAAAAATAGCTTTGTAAAAGTAAAACAAACCATTAAGAAATAATTGACGAAAGAAAGGAGGAACAACAAATGCCAAAAGTAGCACTATTTAATGTTAGTGGTAGCCAAGTTGGCGAAGTTGAGCTGAACGACGCGGTATTCGGTATCGAACCTAATACTCATGTTCTTCATGAAGCAGTCGTTATGCAGCGCGCTTCCCTGCGTTTTGGTACCCATAAAGTAAAAGGACGCTCTGAAGTTCGCGGCGGCGGCCGTAAACCTTGGAAGCAAAAAGGTACGGGTCGTGCTCGTCAAGGCTCTATCCGCTCTCCACAATGGGTAGGCGGTGGTGTGGTATTCGGACCAACTCCACGCAGCTATTCTTACAAATTGCCGAAGAAAGTACGTCGTTTGGCGATCAAATCGGCTCTTTCCGCAAAAGTGATCGATCAGGACATCATCGTATTGGATGCATTGGCTCTGAACGCTCCTAAGACGAAAGAATTCGCAGCGATTTTGAACAACCTGAAGGTTGATCGTAAAGCTCTCGTTGTAGCTCCTTCTTATGATGATAACGTGGCGCTTTCCGCTCGTAACATTCCGGGTGTGAAATTCGTAGCGGCTGACGGCATTAATGTTCTTGATGTGCTCTCGCACGATAAGCTGATCATTACGAAGGAAGCAGTTCAGAAGGTAGAGGAGGTGCTCGCGTAATGAAAGATCCTCGTGATATTATCAAGCGTCCGGTGATTACGGAACGTACGGCTGACTACATGAACGAACTGAAATATGTGTTCGAAGTAGACATTAAAGCTAACAAGACCGAAATCAAGAAAGCTGTAGAAGCGATCTTTAATGTAAAAGTGAGCAATGTAAATACCTTGCGTGTACCTGCCAAGCCTAAACGTTACGGACGTCACTTCGGATATACTCCGGAATGGAAGAAAGCGTTCGTTACTTTGGCGGAAGGCAGCAAGCCGCTTGAGTTCTTTGAATCGGTATAAAAATCGTTAAAGTAAGGAGGGAAATCTAGTGCCTATCAAAAAGTTTAAACCGACATCTCCGGCGAGACGCGGTATGTCCGTATCGACATTCGAAGAGATCACCACGGATCAACCGGAGAAATCTTTGCTGGCTCCGCTGAGCAAAACAGCTGGCCGCAACAACCAAGGTAAAATTACGGTTCGTCACCATGGCGGCGGACATAAGCGTAAATACCGCATCATCGACTTCAAACGGAACAAAGATGGAATTCCAGGCCGCGTTGCTACAATCGAGTATGACCCGAACCGGACTTCCAACATCGCTTTGATCCATTATGCAGACGGTGAAAAACGTTACATCCTGGCTCCTAAAGGCTTGAAGGTTGGCGACGTAATCGAGTCAGGCGTGGGTTCCGACATCAAAATCGGCAACGCATTGCCGCTTGAAAATATTCCTGTAGGTACAGTGATCCACAACATTGAGTTGAAGCCTGGTAAAGGCGGACAATTGGTCCGTGCTGCCGGCACAGAAGCTCAATTGCTGGGTAAAGAAGAGAAATATGTAACGATCCGCCTTTCCTCTGGCGAAGTTCGTAAGGTTCTGAAGGTTTGCCGCGCTACTATCGGTGCTGTAGGCAACGGTGACCACGAGCTCATCAAGATTGGTAAAGCCGGACGCAGCCGTTGGCTCGGACAACGTCCTGAAGTTCGCGGTGTCGTCATGAACCCTAACGATCACCCTCACGGTGGTGGTGAAGGCCGCGCTCCGATCGGACGTAAATCTCCATTGTCTCCTTGGGGCAAACCGACCCTTGGTTACAAGACTCGTAAAAAAGGTAAAGCATCCGATAAATATATCGTTCGCCGCCGCACGAAGTAATCCGCGCTTAGCGGATCGCTTCGCGGCAGGGGATGAACTAAGGATTCAAGCAGCGTAACGAAGGGAGGATAAATAAATGAGTCGCAGTCTTAAAAAAGGTCCATTTATCGATGGATACCTGCTCAAGAAAGTGGAAGAAGTGAACGCTTCGAACAAGAAGGTCGTGATCAAGACCTGGTCCCGTCGTTCCACCATCTTCCCGCAATTCATTGGCCATACGTTCGGTGTATATGACGGCCGCAAGCATGTTCCGGTTTATGTGACTGAGGATATGGTTGGACACAAGTTGGGTGAGTTCGCTCCAACGCGTACCTACAAAGGTCATACGGACGACGATAAGAAAACGAGACGCTAATAACGATAAGTTCTTCGTTTGAGAGGAGGTAACACACATGGAAGCTAAAGCATCTGCAAATCAAGTGCGCATCGCCCCGCGTAAGGCTCAACTCGTTGTCGATTTGATCCGCGGTAAGCAAGTTGGCGACGCGATCGCGATTCTCCGCCACACGCCAAAGGCGGCTTCCCCGATTGTGGAGAAGCTTTTGAACTCGGCGATTGCCAATGCTGAACATAACTATTCTATGGATGTAAATAAATTGGTTGTTACACAGGCTTACGTAAACCAAGGTCCGACAATGAAGCGTTTCCGCCCTCGTGCAATGGGACGTGCAAGCCGGATCAACAAACGCACCAGCCACATTACTTTGGTGGTATCCGAAAAATAAGGAGGGAAAACGTGTGGGCCAAAAGGTAAATCCGGTCGGATTGCGGGTAGGTATTATCCGTGATTGGGAATCGAAATGGTACGCAGGCAAAGATTTTGGTGATCTTCTGCTTGAAGACGTGAAAATCCGTGAATACTTGAAAAATAAATTGAAAGACTCCGCTGTATCTCGTATTGAGATCGAGAGAGCGGCAAGTCGCGTGAACGTGACTATCCACACTGCAAAGCCGGGTATGGTAATCGGTAAAGGCGGTTCGGAAGTTGAAAACCTCCGCAATGAGATCACTAAGATCGCTGGCGGCAAAAAAGTTCACATCAACATTTCCGAAATCAAACACCCTGATCTTGACGCGATTCTTGTCGCAGAAAGCATTGCACAACAACTGGAACGTCGTGTTTCTTTCCGTCGTGCACTGAAACAAGCGATTCAAAGAACAATGCGTTCGGGAGCAAAAGGGATTAAGACAGCAGTCAGCGGTCGTCTTGGCGGTGCTGAAATTGCTCGTACAGAAGGCTACAGTGAAGGAACTGTTCCACTTCATACGCTCCGCGCCGACATTGATTACGGTACGGCAGAAGCTCATACGACTTATGGACGTATCGGCGTAAAAGTATGGATCTATCGTGGAGAGGTTCTTCCTACGGCTAAGAAACAACAAGCTGTTCAGGAAGGAGGCAACTAATCATGTTGGTACCTAAACGTGTTAAACACCGCAAGCAACAACGCGGTAATATGAGAGGCCAAGCTAAAGGCGGCACTGAATTGAACTTCGGTGAATACGGCTTGCAAGCTTTGGAGCCTACTTGGATTACGAACCGTCAAATCGAAGCAGCGCGTATCGCGATGACTCGTTACATCAAGCGTGGCGGTAAAGTATGGATTAAGATTTTCCCTGACAAGCCGATTACTCAAAAGCCTCTTGAAGTCCGGATGGGTAGCGGTAAAGGTAACGTAGAAAAATGGGTCGCAGTTGTGAAGCCTGGTAAGATCATGTTCGAGCTTGCCGGTGTACCGGAGGAAATCGCGCGTGAAGCTATGCGTCTTGCCGCCCACAAACTGCCGATCAAAACGAAGTTTGTGAAACGTGAAGAATTGGGTGGTGAAGCAAATGAAAGCTAATGAACTTCGCAACTTAACCACTGCTGAGATTGAACAAAAAGTCGCAGGCTTTAAAGAGGAACTCTTTAACCTTCGTTTTCAATTGGCTACGGGCCAACTTGACAACCCGACTCGGATCCGCGATGTGCGTAAGGAAATAGCTCGTGCTAAAACCGTATTACGTGAAAGAGAACTTGGGATCATCAGTTAATTAACGCGCAGCGTGAAGCAAAGCGCCTAAGTCCAGGAAGGAGGCTAACCATGAGCGAAGAGCGCAACAGCCGTAAAGTGCAAATTGGTAAAGTCGTCAGCGACAAGATGGATAAGACAATCGTCGTTGCTGTTGAAACCTATAAGAAGCATGATCTGTACCACAAACGCATTAAGTATACGAAGAAATTCAAAGCGCATGATGAGAACAACACTGCGCAAATCGGTGATACTGTGAAGATTGCTGAGACTCGTCCTTTGTCTAAAGACAAGCGTTGGAGACTCGTTGAAATCGTTGAGAAAGCAGTAATCATCTAATAGCAGGATAGCTTAGACTGAAAGGAGGAACTTTCCATGATTCAACCATTTACACGTTTGCAAGTTGCAGACAACTCCGGCGCGAAGGAATTGATGTGTATTCGTGTTCTGGGCGGTACGGGTCGTCGCACGGCTCAAATCGGTGACCTGATCGTATGCTCTGTGAAACAAGCAACACCAGGGGGCGTTGTCAAAAAAGGTGATGTAGTCAAAGCGGTTGTTGTTCGCACAAAGCGTTCAGTTCGCCGTAAAGACGGTTCTTACATCGCATTTGATGAGAACGCAGCGGTGGTAGTGAAAGAAGACAAGAGCCCACGCGGTACTCGTATTTTCGGACCTGTTGCTCGTGAACTGCGCGACAGAGATTTCATGAAAATCGTTTCCTTGGCTCCGGAAGTTATCTAATACGCCCCGGCGTAAGGGGATTGTTTAATAAGCCGACGAAACAGGAGGTGTAAGTGAAATGCCAAGATTGAAAAAAGTTCTGGAATCCCACAACAACAAGCTGCATGTCAAGAAGGACGATAACGTTATCGTGATCTCCGGTAAGGACAAAGGCAAGAAGGGCCGCGTTATCGCTGCTTATCCACGTGAAAACCGCGTGCTGGTTGAAGGTGTGAACATGGTGAAGAAACACCAGAAGCCGAACCAACTCAACCCGCAAGGCGGCATCATCGAAAAGGAAGCTCCGATTCACGTATCGAACGTTATGCACGTTGATCCTAAGAGCGGAAAAGTAACCCGTATCGGTTACAAGGTATTGGACAACGGCAAGAAGGTTCGCGTTGCGAAGAGATCCGGAGAAGTGATCGATTAATCCAGGAACGAGAAGAAAGGAGGTCCATGATTCATGGCAAGATTGAAAGAACGTTTTTTGAACGAAGTTACACCTGCTTTGATTCAAAAATTCAACTATACAACTGTAATGCAAGTGCCTAAAGTCGAGAAGGTTGTTATCAACATGGGTGTAGGCGACGCTGTTGCCAACTCGAAGGTACTTGATTCCGCTGTGAACGACATGCAGCTGATTTCTGGTCAAAAGCCGGTTATCACTCGTGCGAAGAAGTCGATCGCAGGCTTCAAGCTTCGTGAGAATATGCCGATCGGCGTGAAAGTAACATTGCGCGGTGAGCGTATGTATTACTTCCTCGACAAGTTGTTCAACGTAACGCTTCCACGCGTTCGTGACTTCCAAGGCGTATCGACGAAAGCATTTGACGGCCGCGGCAACTATACACTCGGTTTGAAGGAACAATTGATCTTCCCGGAAATCGAGTATGACAAGGTTGATAAAGTGCGCGGTATGGATATCGTTATCGTAACTACGGCTAAGACCGACGAAGAATCCCGCGAATTGCTGGGCGGACTCGGAATGCCTTTTGCGAAATAAGAATCATTTTTTCTCCGATACTATTTAGGAGGTGTCAGGCTAAGTGGCAAAAACTTCGATGAAAGTTAAACAGCAACGCACTCCGAAATTCAAAGTACGGGCTTACACCCGTTGCGAGCGTTGCGGTCGTCCACATTCGGTATTGCAAAAGTACAAAATTTGCAGAATTTGTTTCCGTGAATTAGCTTATAAAGGCCAGATTCCTGGCGTGAAAAAAGCAAGCTGGTAATCCATCAACAACGGGAAGGAGGTTTACACTAATGACTATGTCTGATCCTATTGCAGATATGCTTACTCGTATTCGTAACGCGAACACGGTTCGCCACGAAACAGTAGAACTGCCTGCATCCACGATTAAGAAGCAAATCGCTGAAATCCTGAAGCGTGAAGGTTTCATTCGTGACGCAGAATATATCGATGACAACAAACAAGGGTTGATTCGTATTTTCCTGAAATACGGCCCGAACAATGAGCGCGTTATTACTGGACTTAAGAGAATCAGTAAGCCTGGCCTTCGCGTGTATACGAAGAGCAATGAAGTTCCTCGTGTACTCGGCGGTTTGGGAATCGCGATTGTCTCCACGTCCAAGGGAGTTATGACGGACAAGGAAGCTCGTCAGGCGAAAGCCGGCGGCGAAGTTGTCTGCTACGTTTGGTAATTAACGTCACAAAACAAGGAGGTGCAGCAAATGTCTCGTATTGGTCGCAAACCAATTACAGTACCAAGTGGTGTGGATATCACACTTAATAATAGTGTCATTACGGTAAAAGGCCCTAAAGGCACTTTGACCCGTGAGCTTCACAAGGACATGAAGGTTTCGGTTGAAGACAACCAAATCCTTGTCGAGCGTCCTTCCGACAATAAATTACACCGTTCCCTGCACGGTACAACCCGTAGCGTAGTGAACAACATGGTGAGCGGAGTAACCGAAGGCTTCACCAAGACTCTCGAGCTTGTTGGTGTCGGTTACCGTGCCAGCAAATCCGGTGAGAAACTGGTTCTGAACGTAGGCTACTCTCATCCGGTTGAAATCACGCCGGAAGCTGGGATTACGTTTGAAGTTCCATCCAACACGAAAATCATCGTGAGCGGAATCAATAAAGAGCGCGTAGGCGAGTACGCTGCGAATATTCGTGCGGTTCGTGCACCTGAACCTTACAAGGGCAAAGGGATTAAGTACGAAGGCGAACGTATCATCCGTAAAGAAGGTAAAGCTGGTAAGAAGAAATAAGCCTGATCATCGAAGGCTGCTTCTTCTTGCTTCTTGACTTGTACGGCCGCGCATGGCGTGAAGGTAAACCGAAGGGAGTGAAATGGAAGTCATGATTACAAAAGGCGATAAGAACAAAGCACGTCTGAAAAGACATTTGCGTGTACGTAAGAAAATCCAAGGAACGGCTGAACGTCCTAGATTGAACGTATTCCGTTCTTCCAAACATATCTATGCTCAATTGATCGATGATGTAGCGGGTGTAACCCTGGTATCCGCGTCGACAGTTGACAAGGAAATCAGCAGCGAAATCAACAATGGCGGCAATGTCGAATCCGCACGTAAAGTGGGAGAACTGGTTGCTAAGCGCGCTACGGAAAAAGGCGTGAAGGTTGTTGTTTTTGACCGCGGAGGATACTTGTACCATGGACGGATTCAAGCATTGGCTGATGCAGCTCGCGAAGCAGGTCTTGAATTCTAATATTATTTTAAAAAGGAGGTTAACGACTTGCGTGTAGATCCTAACACTTTAGAACTGACAGAAAGAGTTGTAAATATTAACCGCGTAGCTAAAGTAGTAAAAGGCGGACGTCGTTTCAGCTTCAGCGCACTTGTTGTTGTCGGTGACGGCAAAGGCTGGGTTGGCGCTGGTATCGGTAAAGCTGGCGAAGTTCCTGATGCGATCCGTAAAGGAATTGAAGATGCCAAGAAGAATCTTGTGCATGTTCCGCTTGTAGGAACAACTATTCCTCACCTTGTTACCGGACATTTCGGTGCAGGCCGCGTGCTGTTGAAGCCGGCTTCCGAAGGTACCGGAGTTATCGCAGGCGGTCCTGTTCGTGCGGTGCTCGAGCTGGCAGGCGTAGGCGACATTTTGACTAAATCACTGGGTTCTTCGAATTCCATCAACATGGTCAATGCGACTTTGGAGGGCTTGTCCCGTCTGAAGCGTGCTGAGGATGTTGCGAAATTGCGCGGTAAAACCGTCGAAGAACTTCTCGGTTAAGGAGGGAATCTCATGGCTAAACTGCAAATTACCCTCGTGCGTAGTTTGATCGGTCGTCCGGAGAACCAACGTACTACCGTAAAAACTTTGGGACTTCGCAAAATCAATCAGTCTGTGGTTCACAACGATAACCCAGCCATCCGTGGCATGGTTAATCAAGTAAGCCACCTGGTTTCTGTTCAAGAAATCACTGAATAGTCTTTGTACTACTCAGTGAATCAACATCTAATAAGGAGGTGCAACGAACGATGAAGTTACATGAGCTCTCCCCAGCTGCAGGCTCCCGTCATGAGCGTAAGCGTGTTGGACGCGGTACTGGTAGCGGCATGGGTAAAACATCTACACGTGGCCATAAAGGTCAAAATGCTCGTTCCGGCGGTGGTGTACGTCCGGGCTTCGAAGGCGGACAAAACCCGTTGTATCGTCGCTTGCCAAAACGCGGATTTAACAATCCTACGCGGAAAGAGTACGCGATTGTGAACATCGAAGAACTTAACAACTTTGCTGCGGGTACGGAAGTAACTCCTGAACTGTTGTTTGAACAAGGAATCGTGAAGAACGCGCTGAGCGGAATCAAGATCCTTGGCAATGGCGAAGTAACTGTCAAGCTGACAGTTAAAGCGAATAAGTTCTCTCAATCTGCGGTAGAGAAAATCGAGGCTGCCGGCGGTAAAACCGAGGTGATCTAATGTTTAAAACGTTGAAGAACATTTGGCACGTTCAGGATCTCCGTAACCGGATCCTATTCACCCTGTTCGTATTCATTATTTTCCGGATCGGTTCTTTCGTTCCGGTTCCTGGTGTGGATGCTTCCGTATTTCAGAATTCCAGCAACGCTGGTGCTGAAAACTTGTTCGGGCTTCTGAATACTTTCTCGGGCGGCGCACTGAAGAACTTCTCGATTTTTGCCCTCGGGATTATGCCATACATCACGGCTTCCATCATTGTTCAGCTCCTCTCCATGGACGTCATTCCGAAGTTTGCGGAATGGGCGAAGCAAGGAGAACACGGCAAGAAGAAAATGGCTCAGGTTACCCGTTATGGTACAGTTGTGCTTGCGTTGATTCAAGCTTTTGCAACTTCGATCGGCTTTAACCGCATGTACAACATCGAAATGGTACCAAATGCTACCTTTGCCGATTATCTGGTGATTGCTATCGTATTGACAGCAGGTACTTCGTTCCTGATGTGGCTCGGTGAACAGATTACGGAAAAGGGAATCGGCAACGGAATCTCGCTGATTATCTTCGCCGGAATCGTGGCCGGTATTCCAGGCCATATTGAGACGATTGCGATGTCAGAATTCATTATTGAAGGCCAAACCTTCATGAATGTAGTCAAATCGATCGGAATTCTTCTTGTGTGTGTGTTGATTGTCATCGGCGTAATCTACATTCAACAGGCGATCCGGAAAATTCCGGTGCAATATGCCAAACGTGTTGTGGGCAACAAAATGTATGGCGGACAAAATACGCATATTCCATTGAAAATCAATGCAGCCGGCGTTATTCCGGTAATCTTCGCTGTATCGCTGCTGCAGTTCCCGGTTGTCCTCGCCAGCTTCTGGGCGCATATGAACTGGGCACAATGGATTACCCAGCATCTGTCCACCAACCAGCCTTTAGGCATGGTGCTCTACGTTGTCATGATCATCGGCTTCACATTCTTCTATACCTTCGTACAGATGAATCCGCAGCAGATGGCTGAGAACATGAAGAAGAACGGCGGATATATTCCGGGAATTCGTCCTGGCAAAACAACCGAGGTATACCTGACCAAGGTATTGACTCGTTTGACCATGACAGGCGCGTTGTTCCTTGCAGTGATCTCCGTACTTCCTGTAGGCTTGGGAGCTTTGGCTAACCTGCCTCAAAGTGTACAGATCGGCGGTACTTCGATTCTGATCGTGATCGGGGTTGCACTTGATACGATGAAGACGATTGAAAGCCAGTTGATCAAGCGTCACTACAAAGGCTTTATTAATAAGTAAGCGATAGGTACCAGGTCTGAACTCGCAAGAGATCGCTCCTGGCGCCTATTGTTATGTTTCTTGAAATTGATTGTAATCTGGAGGGAGTGATAGACATGAACATTCTATTCATGGGGCCTCCTGGAGCAGGGAAAGGGACACAAGCAGAAGTCATTGTGAACCAGTTCGGTATTCCGCACATCTCTACCGGGGATGCGTTTCGTCTGGCCATCAAGCAGGGGACCCCTGTAGGGCTCAAGGCGAAGGAATACATGGATCAAGGACTTCTGGTGCCTGATGATGTAACAGTCGGTATTGTTCGCGAACGTCTGCAGCAGTCCGATTGCGAAAAAGGTTTCTTATTGGACGGTTTTCCAAGAACCCTTTCGCAAGCGGAATCGCTGGAGGAGCTGCTTGGCGGATTAGGAAAGAAGCTGGATCATGTCATCAACCTGAAGGTAGACCGTAACAAGCTGCTGGCTCGTCTGACCGGGCGCCGCCTTTGCAAAGCTTGCGGAGCTACTTATCATGTGATCTTCAATCCTCCTGTTCAGGAAGGTGTTTGTGATAAGTGCGGCGGTGAGTTGTACCAACGTTCCGATGATAACGAAGAGAGCGTAGGAACACGGCTGGACGAATATATCAACAAAACGGCACCTCTCCTCAAGTTTTATGAAGATAAGGGCCTGTTGCGTCAAGTAGATGGAGAACAGGAAATCGGAGCGGTTTCAGAAGAAATCGTGTCCATACTGCGAGGTTAGGTGTAATGATCATTTGTAAATCCGAAACGGAACTGGGCTTTATGCGCGAAGCGGGACGAATTGTAGCGGAAACGCACAGACTGATTGCTAAGTCGATTGAGCCGGGAATTACGACGGGGGAACTCGATCAGATCGCCGATAAATTCATTCGCAGTCAACATGCGGTGCCTTCTTTCAAGGGATATAACGGTTTTCCTTCTAGCATCTGTGCTTCAGTCAATGAAGAATTGGTACACGGTTTTCCCGGCAAACGCAAATTGAACGAAGGCGACATCATCACGCTTGATATCGGTGCGGAATTCCGTGGTTTCCATGGAGACTCGGCTTGGACATATCCGGTAGGTCAAATATCCGAAGAAGCCCAGCGGCTTCTGGATGTGACGGAAGGCTCCCTCTATGCCGGTCTGGCACTGGTCAAACCTGATGTACGCTTGTACACTATTTCGCATGCGATCCAGCAGTTCATTGAGGATGCGGGATTCTCCGTCGTGCGGGAATATGTCGGTCACGGGATCGGCAAGGATCTGCATGAGGAGCCGCAAATTCCGAACTACGGAAGTCCGGATCGGGGGCCACGGCTTAAGCCTGGCATGGTACTGGCAATCGAGCCGATGGTTAACGCCGGTAAACGGTACGTAAGAACGTTGGAAGATAATTGGACTGTGGTAACGGTTGACGGATCACTGTGCGCTCATTTTGAGCATACAGTAGCAGTTACGCCGGATGGTCTTGAGATTTTCACTAAACTGGATGCGTAGGTGATGAGCTTGAAGCACAGCACAGAGGCGCAGATCGGTCAATTGGTGAAAGCTTTAAAGGGCAGAGATGCTGAAGCGGTTTATGTGATTGTCGGAATTGTGGATGAGAAATTCGTCCTCATTGCAGACGGAGACAAACGCAAATTCGATCAACCTAAACGTAAAAACATTCAGCACCTTAACCTCCAGCCGATGATCAGCAGCGAAGTTGTTCATAGTTTGCAAGAGAGCGGCAGAGTGACAAATGCCAAGCTGCGTTACGCGGTTCAAGCATTCCGTCAGACTGAGGGCTCCAATGCCGAAGAGAAAGGGGAATGACAGTGGCCAAGGAAGATGTAATTGAAGTCGAAGGTACGGTTATTGAGCCGTTGCCGAATGCTACCTTTAAAGTAGAACTGGAAAACGGACATCAAATTCTTGCTCATGTATCCGGCAAGCTGCGTATGCACTTTATCCGGATTCTGACAGGAGACAAAGTTGTTGTTCAATTGTCGCCTTATGACCTGACTAAAGGTCGTATTACGTATCGTAAATAGATTCCAATACCATTTGGAATAAATATGTGTTATGATATTCAGGTTGAGTAATTTAGAACATCTAAATGTGCTCCCAATACGGGTTTTACATTCGTAAAGCAGAGCTGATCCTTACGAAGAGAATTTGCTCCGCTAAACTAAGCAAAGGCTTTCGAAGCTAGTTTTACATTCGTAAAACTTTTAGGAGGTAATCAACATGAAGGTAAGACCTTCTGTGAAGCCTATCTGCGAAAAATGCAAAGTCATTCGTCGCAAAGGCAATGTTATGGTGATTTGCGAAAATCCGAAACACAAACAAAAACAAGGTTAAAGAAGGGGGTGTAGCGTAAAATGGCACGTATAGCTGGTGTGGATTTGCCACGTGATAAGCGCGTTGAGATCGCCTTGACTTACATTTTCGGAATCGGTAAAACGACTTCCCAGAAAATCCTGTCCGAGACAGGCATCAGTCCGAACACTCGTGTTCGTGATTTGACGGAAGATGAGGTTAGCAAACTACGCGAAACGATCGACAAAACGGTTAAGGTTGAAGGTGACCTGCGTCGTGAAATTTCCTTAAATATTAAGCGTCTGATTGAAATTGGCTGCTACCGCGGTGTTCGTCATCGTCGCGGCTTGCCTGTTCGCGGACAACGTACTAAGACGAATGCTCGTACTCGTAAGGGTCCTCGTCGTACAGTAGCGAACAAGAAGAAATAAGAAGGAGGGATAACAGACAATGGCTAAACCAAAAAAGGTCGTACGTACAAAACGTCGTGACCGTAAAAATATTGAATCCGGTGTGGCACATATCCGCTCCACCTTCAATAACACGATCGTCACCATTACGGATCCGCACGGTAACGCAATTTCCTGGGCAAGCTCCGGCGGTCTTGGATTTAAGGGTTCCCGTAAATCGACTCCGTTCGCCGCTCAAATGGCTGCGGAATCGGCTGCAAAAGCCGCTATGGAACATGGCATGAAGAGCGTCGAAGTTATGGTTAAAGGTCCTGGAGCCGGCCGTGAAGCCGCTATCCGCTCCTTGCAAGCTGCGGGCCTTGAAGTAAACATGATTAAAGACGTGACTCCAATTCCTCATAACGGTTGCCGTCCTCCAAAACGCCGTCGTGTATAATTGAAGCCGCCTCTAGTGTGGTATAACAACATCATAATTGGTAACAATGGTTGTTTAGGCATACTACATGATAGACTTCAAGAATCACATGACCGTTTGTAAGGAACGACGTTTGAAGGAGGGGTACTTTCGTGATAGAAATCGAAAAGCCGAAAATCGAGACCGTAGAAGTTAGCGATAACGGCACCTATGGGAAATTTGTAGTAGAACCACTTGAGCGTGGATATGGCACGACACTGGGCAACTCGCTTCGCCGGATTTTGCTCTCTTCTCTACCGGGTGCTGCGGTAACCTCGGTCCAAATCGATGGTGTTCTGCATGAATTCGCGACCATTCCAGGTGTAATGGAAGACGTCACGGAAATCATTCTGAACCTGAAGGCACTTTCGCTCAAAATCCACTCCGATGAAGAGAAGATTCTCGAAATCGATGCGGAAGGCGAAGGCGTCATTACGGCGGGAGATATCCGTGCGGACAGCGATGTCGAAATTTTGAACCCGGATCTTCACATTGCAACCTTGGAGCCGGGCTCTAGACTTCACATGCGCATTTATGCCGGCCGCGGTCGTGGTTATGTTCAGGCAGATCGGAATAAACGGGATGATCAACCGATTGGTGTCATTCCTGTCGATTCGATCTATACCCCGATTGCTCGCGTCAATTACGTAGTAGAAAATACACGTGTTGGCCAAGTGACCAACTACGACAAGCTGACGCTTGAAGTATGGACCGATGGCAGCATCAGACCTGAAGAAGCGGTAAGTCTCGGTGCCAAGATTTTGACCGAGCATCTCTTCCTGTTCGTCGGGTTAACGGACGAAGCGAAGGACGCGGAAATCATGGTCGAAAAAGAAGAAGACAAGAAAGAAAAAGTTCTTGAAATGACGATTGAAGAGCTCGATCTCTCCGTTCGTTCCTATAACTGCCTCAAGCGTGCCGGAATTAACACGGTACAAGAACTGACCACGAAGACGGAAGAAGATATGATGAAGGTGCGCAACCTTGGTCGCAAGTCTTTGGAGGAAGTTCAAGAGAAGCTTGAAGAGCTTGGTTTGGGTCTTCGTACGGAAGAATAATCCTGCTTGAATCGTTCTAGCGAAGGAGGGAAAACTCATGGCATATCAAAAGTTGGGCCGCGATTCCAGTGCGCGTAAAGCTTTGTTCCGTGATCTGGTAACCGACCTGTTCTTATACGAACGCATCCAAACAACGGAAGCGAAAGCGAAGGAAATTCGCTCGATCGCTGAAAAGCTGATCACCAAGGCTAAGCGTGGAGATCTGCATGCTCGTCGTCAAGTGGCTGCATATGTGCGCCGCGAATCGATCGACGGTCAGCAGGATGCAATCCAGAAGCTGTTCTCGGAAATTGCACCTCGCTACTCCGAGCGTCCAGGCGGATACACTCGTATCCTGAAGCTTGGACCACGCCGCGGCGACTCCGCCCCTATGGTTTACTTGGAATTGGTAGACCGTGCTTAATTAGGGGAGGATCCCTAAGCAACGTTAAACTCTCTGACGGCTTGCCGCTAAAGGCTTGGCCGTAGAGAGTTTTTTGTTATTTTATTGTATGAATAGTTAACTATATAGGTTGAACTAAAAACTACGTAGAAAGGGGCAAAAGTGTGGAGTGTGCTGAAGTGAAAGCTTTCTGCAAGAAAGCTGCTTCGGGAGCATAAGCTCGGAAGCGTTCGCCTTTGCGAGTGGATTTCTACCGTATCATATCTTAGTTCAATCAGAGAAATCCGCGAACAACAGCGATCGTAAGAACACTCTACACGTTGCCCTCTAAACGTAAAAGGTATTAGTTCAACCTATATAGGAATACGGGGGTGAATTTGCTTGCGCAATTTATTGGCAACAGTCAGCTATGACGGCACGGTCTATTACGGATTTCAGACGCAGCCAGGAGGCAATACGGTACAGGATGCGATTGAACATGCTTTGCTTCAATTGACGGGAGAAGCGATCAAGATCCATGGCTCGGGGCGTACGGATGCCGGCGTTCATGCCAGGGCACAGGTGTTTCACTTTCATACGAATTCTATTATTCCGCTGGAGAGATGGCGCCTTGCCCTGAATGGCCGTCTTCCGGAAGACATAAGAATAACCGAAATCATCGAGGTGCCGCTGGAGTTCCACGCCAGACGTTCAGCGAAGCGGAAGACTTATCGTTATTCGATCAACGGGAACCGTGTCCCTGATATTTTTGTCAGGAGATATCAGCTGCACCATCCCGGCAAGCTTGATGTGGAGGCGATGCGTCAGGGATTGGAGCACCTCGTTGGAACCTATGACTTCACCTCCTTTGCCTCCAGACACTCCACGAAGACGAGCCATGTTCGGACTATCCTTGAGGCGCGCCTTGAGGTCGAGCAGAGCGAGCTTGCGGCAGGAAGTCATGAGCAGGGAGTCATTCACCTATATGTGACAGGGAATGGGTTCCTGCAGCATATGGTACGTATTATTGTAGGTACGCTGCTTCAGGTGGGAGAAGGCAAACGGACCCCGCAGGATATGAAAAGCATCCTTGCGGCGAAAGATCGCGCAGCCGCTGGACCGACGGCAGAGAGCAAGGGTCTTATGCTATGGAATGTGGAATATGATTTCAGCTCGCCGGCATCTGAGCAATCCGAATGGACCGATACAGAAGATCACGAAGACGATGAGTAAAATGCTGCAACCGCAGCCGAGTTTCTTCGTAATTAGTACAAGAACAAAATTATTCTAATTAACGGAGGACGAGATCATGAAATGTCCAGTATGCAATGATGTCCGGATGCGCGAGGTTGAGAAGGACGGAGTATTGATTGATGTATGCCCTGATTGTAAAGGAGTCTGGCTGGACCGCGGGGAACTGGAGAAGTTGCTCAAGGAGATCAATGATATTCGACCGTCTTATCGAGAATGGGAAGAAAGCCGGGGATATGACGGATATGGTCAACAGATGGACCCTAGACATCATCAGCAGCATCCAAACTATCCGCCAAACCAAGGCTATCCGCAGAATCAGGGATACCCTCAGGATCGCAACTATAAGGAGAATTATAAAGGCTATCCTAAGCATAAAAAGAAGAAAAATGTGCTAGACGTGTTTGGGGATCTTTTTGATTAAAAATACTTGCGGAAGTGCGTTCGTTACTGTAAAATATAAGTTGTGTTTTCTTGACGGCTATCCCACGGCCCCCAGTTGAGAAGACCGCATTGCAAGAACTGAGAAATACCCTAACTACGAATATGACAACGATCGAAGATAAAGTGTGAACGCGGGCAATCCAGCTGTTAAATCGGCTTGAGACTCGCATCCATGAACCATTTCGGACGAGAATGAAGGAGGATCTTTACATGCGTACCACCTATATGGCGAAGCCAAACGAAGTTGAGCGCAATTGGCACATTATTGATGCCGAAGGCAAGACACTTGGCCGTTTGGCAAGTGAAGCCGCTGCTCTGATCCGCGGCAAGCACAAACCACAATTTACTCCACACGTTGATGGCGGTGACTTCGTTATCATCATCAATGCTGAGAAGATTACTTTGACTGGCAAGAAGCTGGAGAACAAGAAGTACTATCGTCACTCCCTGCATCCAGGCGGCTTGAAAGTTACTGTAGCCAAGGATCTTTTGAATACAAAACCTGAGCGTGTACTTGAATCTGCTGTATTCGGTATGCTGCCTAAGACTCGTCAAGGCGAGAAGATGAAGCTCAGACTGAAAGTTTATGCCGGCACAGAGCATCCACATGCAGCACAAAAACCTGAAGTTTACGAACTTCGCGGATAATTAAAAGGGAGGACAGTTTCATGGCACAAGTACAATACTATGGGACAGGTCGTCGTAAACATTCGGTAGCTCGTGTTCGCCTTGTACCGGGTGAAGGACGCATTGTCATCAATAAACGCGATATCAACGAATATTTCGGTTTGGAAACTCTCAAACTGATCGTTAAACAACCTTTGAACCTGACTGAAACATTGGGCAACTACGATGTAATCGTAATCGCTCATGGCGGCGGTATCTCTGGTCAAGCAGGCGCAATCCGTCACGGTATTTCCCGTGCATTGCTGAAGGCTGACCCTGAATTCCGTCCTGCTTTGAAGAAAGCGGGCTTCCTGACTCGTGATCCACGTATGAAGGAACGTAAGAAATACGGCCTCAAAGCCGCTCGTCGCGCACCACAATTCTCGAAACGTTAATATTCCTGGACCACAGGAATGCAGAGCCTCCGGCCAACTTTGGCACGGAGGTTTTTTATGCTTACAATGAGCATTTTTTCACATTATAGGTGATTATTTTCACATACGATTCGAATAACTGGTGATAAACTTCCAATATCAACAATTTTATTCAATGGGGGATAAAACATGAAGAAAGCGATCTTGATTAGCACGGTAGTATTGCTTATGGCTGCACTGACAGCCTGCGGCGGCAATAAAGCAACTAACAATGCTGCTGATGGCGCGGATAACGGTGCCAATCCACCTGCCACGACAGAGACAAGCGCAGGCACGTATGTAGACGGTACTTACAAGGGCATCTACGATCGTAAGGATGTTCGCAACTGGATAGCTTACGTAGAAATTACTGTGAAAGACGGTAAGGTGGAGAAGGCCTACTACGATTACACGAACGAAAACGGTGACTTGAGAACCAATGACGAGAACTATTCAAAGGCGTTTGAGAATGTCAATAAAATGACTCCTCGTGAAGCATTTGATAAGCTCGGAGAAAATCTGGTAAGTGTGCAGTCTGCTGATAAAGTGGATGTAGTATCCGGTGCAACGCATTCCTCCAGAAACTTCAACGAGCTTGCGGCCGCAGCGCTTGAAAAAGCAAAGACCGGCGATACAAGCGATGCAGTGGTGAACCTGTATGAAGATGGTACCTACAAGGTAGAGGCTGATGCATTCGACGCACATGGCTGGAAGCCATTCATCGAATTGGTAATCAAGGACCATAAGATTGATTCTGTAAATTTTGATTATGTGAATGAAGAAGGCGCGATGAAAACAGAAAATGCAGAATATAAAGCAGCGATGGAGCCGCAATCCGGAACCTATCCTGAGAAATATACAGCCGAGCTTGAACAACAACTGATCGATAAGCAATTGATCGGTGACGTAGATGTCATTACTGGCGCTACAACCTCTTCGAATAATTTCCATGCCCTTGTAGAAGCGGCCTTGGACGATATGGCTGAGATCGGTGATGCATCTACGAAGGCTATAACGATTGCAGAATAATCATTTGCAACAAAATGATAAGACCTGACATTTTAAATGTCGGGTCTTTTTTATTGACTTACAGCGGTAAATCACTATACTATAAACTATAATTCTAATCTGTTTAGTCGGTTTTATATGCTATCATGCTTTTTAAGAAGATGGAGGGTCGATAATGAATTTGCTTGAAAAGGAAGACCTTATTCGTACAAAGGCGGAAGAACTGGAATCGGCATCCCCGGAGGAAATCATTGCATGGGCGATTCGGACATTTCCGAACATTACCTTTGCATGCAGCTTTGGCGCTGAGGATGTGGTACTTGTAGATATGCTGCAGAAGATTAGCCCCAAGACAGATATATTCTATCTGGACACGGACTTTCACTTTAAAGAGACCTATGATACTCGGGATGCCCTCGTCGATCGCTATGAATTAGACTTTGTGCGCGTATCCCCGAAGATTACCCCGGAGGAGCAGGCACAGCAATTCGGCGATGAGCTATGGAAGTCAGACCCTAATGCCTGCTGCAACATTCGCAAGGTTGAACCTTTAACCCGGATCTTGTCTCAATATGATGCATGGATTACAGGGATTCGCAGAGATCAGGCGCCAACCCGGGCAAATGCGAAAAAGATTGAATATGACACCAAGTTCGGGCTGGTAAAATTCAATCCGATCGCAGGCTGGACCAGCGAGGATGTTTGGCAATATATTCGCGATAATAATGTCATCTATAACCCGCTGCATGACCGCAATTATCCAAGCATTGGCTGCGAATACTGCACACGTCAGGTCATGCCTGGCGAGGATCCAAGAGCAGGACGCTGGTCAGGCTCTGACAAGACAGAATGCGGACTTCATAAATAAAGGAGAGACAACCATGACGGCAATCTTACCACACGGAGGCAAGCTGATTAACAGACTGGCCTCCGGGGATGAACGTGAACGACTGCTTAGGGAAGCTGCGGAGCTGGAAGCCATTGCGATTACGCCATGGGCTATTTCCGATCTAGATCTCATCGGTGTCGGCGCTTTCTCGCCATTGACCGGATTTATGACAGAACAGGATTATCGATCTGTAGTCAAGAACATGCGTCTGGCTAATGGAACCGTATGGAGCATTCCGATTACTTTATCGGTTAGTGAGGAGCAGTCCGCTTCGCTAACTCCGGGCAAGAAAGTGGCCTTAACCGGCGAGCAGGACGGAGTTATTTACGGTTTACTGGAGGTTGCCGATGTTTATCGTGTCGATCCGCTTGAAGAGGCGGTGCATGTGTTTAAGACGGATGACAATGAGCATCCCGGAGTGAAGAAATTGCTGGAACGCTCGCCGATCTATGTTGGCGGGGAGGTAACTGTACTGAACCGTCCGAAGCCTGATCGCTTTGGCGAGTTCTATTATGACCCGGCAGAGACGCGGAAGATTT
This sequence comes from Paenibacillus apis, assembly GCF_018333295.1. NCBI lineage: Bacteria > Bacillati > Bacillota > Bacilli > Caryophanales > Paenibacillaceae > Paenibacillus > Paenibacillus apis. The sequence goes on along the minus strand of NZ_BORS01000023.1, from coordinate 6,856 downwards.
TTGCCGAGAAGGGTTGGAACAAGGTTGTCGGTTTCCAGACCCGCAACCCGGTTCACCGGGCTCATGAATATATCCAAAAGAGCGCTTTGGAGATTGTGGACGGACTGTTCCTGAATCCGCTTGTGGGAGAGACGAAATCGGATGATGTTCCAGCTGATGTGCGTATGAAGAGTTATCTTGTGTTGCTGGATCATTACTATCCTGCAGAACGTACTTTTCTGGGCGTCTTTCCGGCAGCCATGCGCTATGCGGGGCCTAGAGAGGCCATATTCCATGCTATGGTTCGTAAAAACTACGGCTGTACTCACTTTATCGTCGGACGGGATCACGCCGGAGTCGGCGATTATTATGGCACTTATGAAGCGCAGGAAATCTTCTCGAACTTTACACCGGAGGAGCTGGGAATCTCGCCATTATTTTTTGAACACAGTTTCTTCTGCGCGAAATGCGGGAGCATGGCCTCCAGCAAAACTTGCCCGCATCCGAAGGAGGATCATATGACCTTGTCCGGAACTAAGGTAAGAGGGCTGCTTCGGGAGGGCATCTGCCCGCCGCCTGAGTTTACCCGTCCGGAAGTGGCTCGGGTACTGATCGAGGGCATGAGTCATCAAGTCGTTATCTAAGTCCGGTGAACCCGGTATATTTGTCCACCTCGTCCCATATGATGATTAATGTCATTATGGGACGGAGGTGGCTTTTTTATGGGCTCCAAACACAAGCCGGAACTGTGGATTCATTTTGGACATATTCAGAAGGGATTTATCGCGCTTGGCCTTATCGGCTTATTAATTGGCCTGGCCCTCTATGAGGTGCCTGCGCAACGTGTATCCCAATATTGGAGTCTGCCGCTTGCCGGTCAGACGATTGTGCTGGATGCCGGTCATGGAGGAGCGGATGGCGGGGCTGTCAGTGAGCAGGGGGTGATCGAGAAGGACATTAATCTCGCGGTGTCTTTATATTTACGGGATTATCTGCAACAGGCAGGCGCTATTGTGGTGATGACCCGGGAAGAGGATCGAGATTTGGCTGATTCGGGTACAAAGGGCTATAAGAATCGAAAGACGGAGGATCTCAAGCGGCGGGTGAGGTTCATTGAAGAGCAGCAGGCTCGGCTATTTATCAGTATTCATATGAACAGCATCCCTTCGCCGCGCTGGCGGGGAGCTCAAACCTTCTATTACCCCAATCATGGCGACAGCCCTACGCTGGCCGACCTGATTCAGGAAGAGTTGAGACGTAATCTCGAGAATACGGACCGGGTAGCCAAGCAGTCCGATAAGTCGGTCTACATTCTGGAAGCCGTGACGATCCCAGCTGCGCTTGTCGAAGTCGGCTTCCTATCCAATCCGGAGGAGGCATCGCTGTTGGGCAATGAATCTTATCAGCAGAAGGTGGCTGCCTCGATATACCAAGGAATCCTGAGATATACTTCCGGAGAACGCAGCGGAACCTCGGCACAGTCTGACAAGAAATGATATAATAACTCATCATAGAGTCCTTATGAGGATAACGATAAAGTCGAGGTGCTGTTATTGATGACAAGGGAGCAACTTGAGGCCATACTTCGTCCAGTCGCTGAGCCTTCTTTGCAGCGTAGCCTGGTTGAGATGCAATGGATTCGGGATATCATGATCAAGGAGGAGCGGATATCGCTTACTGTCGTATGTCTGGATAAAGAAGGCAATAGCCGGCGGCTTGTAGAGGAGCAGATTCGCGCAAGACTTGCGGATGCCGGGATTAAGGATATTCATCTTCGTTTCCGGGAGGCCTCTGATTTGGAACGCGAACAGGCTGGACAAGATCTGAACGCGACTGCCACTGCTGCTAGGGAGCAGGCGCAAACACAGCCCAAGGGACATGCGGCCGGGTTAGAGAACGTGTCAATTCTTGACCCTGACTCCGGAGTGAAGTTTATCGCAATCGCCAGTGGCAAGGGGGGCGTGGGAAAATCCACAGTCTCCGTTAACCTTGCAGTGGCGCTGGCGCGTATGGGGAAGCGGGTTGGCTTGATCGATGCGGATATTTATGGATTCAGCGTACCTGACATGATGGGAATCGAGACCGTACCTCAGGTCGAGGATGGCGCAATTATTCCGGTGGAGCGTTTCGGGGTGAAGGTGATGTCCATGGGATTTTTTATTCAGGACAATAATCCTGTGATCTGGCGGGGACCCATGCTGGGCAAAATGCTCAATCAATTCTTCGCAGATGTTGCTTGGGGGGAGCTGGATTATATGCTTCTCGATTTGCCGCCCGGAACAGGGGATGTTGCTCTTGATGTCCATCAGATGCTTCCGCATAGCAAGGAGATTATCGTCACCACTCCTCATGCTACTGCAGCCTTTGTAGCCGCAAGAGCAGGGGCGATGGCTCTCAAGACCGATCATGAGGTGCTTGGTGTAGTTGAAAATATGGCTTACTATGAGTGCGAAGGCTGCGGCAAGCGGGACTATGTGTTCGGCAGAGGCGGCGGGGCTCGTCTGGCGGAGACACTGCAGACGGAGCTGCTCGCTCAAGTGCCATTGGGGGCGCCGGATAATCATCCTTCCGAGCCTGATTTTTCTCCCTCTGTCTATAAGGCGGATTCAGGTGCGGGGCAGATGTATACTGAGGCAGCACTCAAAGTCATCGCCAAATGTGAAGAAGACTGATCCTTAACGGAGCAGTCTTCTTTTTAACTTTAACTAAATCAAGAACCTTGATCCTGTTCGTTTTCTCCGCCGCTGCCTCCGCCGGACTGCCCCTGATCTTCCTCTTGTCCTCCCTCCTTCTCACCGGACTTCGGCTGCTTCTCAACATTCGGCAGCAACTGTTGCTGCACGACCGTCTTTAGAAGCTCCATGACCTCCATCTTGAACAGAGGACTCTGCATGGCTTCCTGCATAACTGTCATAGTTTGCTTACGGTAGTCCGAAGTTTTCGTCAAGTCAAGAAACATCTTCATGACCTCCGGTGATTTCATGATCTCTCCAATGGACTTTTGATAGGTCGGGTCCTTTATCAGTTCCATATGAAGCTGCTTGCTCTGGGAATTAACGGCCTTGGCAAAATCACCCGCGAATTGCGGATCCGTCATAATCTTCTCCAGCTCGGCCTTATACTCCGGGGAAGTTATGGTCTCCTTGACAGCCATACGGATCTGATCGGAGGACTGTCCGGGCAGAATCATGCGTACCCCAAGCGTTGACCCGCCTTGTTGCCCGCTGCCGGATTCCGAGCCTCCTGAGGATTCACCTGACTTGGAGCTGTCCTCTGAATTGCCGGATTCCGAATTATTCTGATCGTGATTGGCTGAACCGGACACGCTGTTGCTCCCGCTTAACGCTTCATAAATGGCCCGCTTGCCATCTTCCGTCTTTAAAATATCGATAACCATGGATTTTGTATCCTTATAGCCAAGTCCACCTTGGGAAGAAGAAGAGCCTCCTTGGTCAGAGCCGCAGGCTGTCAGCATGATAGATAATACAAGTATGCAAATGAACCAGAACCTGCTTAAGCGCAGTCTTTTCATGGTTCAATCCTCCTTTCGCTCATCGTCACTGTGGTTATTATGCGGCTGCAGAAAAAGATTTATCCTTTCGCCCCCATGGTTTTTTAACGGGATCATTGGTAAAATATTTCTTTAGTGGGGGTGTGACATTTGAACTTGAAAAATTGGATGTACTTATTCTGGACGACGTTAGCGGTAGGGGCGGCGGGATCGCTGATTGTTGGCCTGCTTATGCAATGGACGGACACTTTGGATATGAACGGAGCGACAGACATTCTCGTGAATATCGCCGTGCTGCTTGGGGTTGGCGCTATGGTAAGCGTGTATTCCCAGATGGGTTTTTTTGCTTATCTGATGCTTAATTACATGGGCAATGGTGTATTCTCCCGCAGAACCTGGCAATATATACAGCTGGGGCTTGCTGTGCTGGCGTGGCTTGAATTGATGTTTTTTCGACTGTTTGTCGGCCGGGAGGGAAAGGGGACGTCAGATATCATCTTTGGGGTGATCCTGCTTGTTATTGCTGTTGGGGTTGCTTATTTCAAGGTGAAGATGACCCATAGCTCCGCATGGATTCCAACACTGTTCTTCATGACCGCCTTTACAATACTTGAAATTGTCGGTGTACTGAAGATTGGCGTTGACCAGGCTACATTATGGATCGCCGCACCGCTTATTGCCTGCAATGCTTACCAAATCTTGATTCTCCATCGTGTGCTTAAGCCGCAAAATACATATAAACCCCCGCAACAGCAGGGGTTGGTAAATGAATGAAATGCATTTGAGCCGGCAAATGAGGGGTAACCTCCATGAAGCCGGCTCTTTTTTTGCCTTTACATACCTGAGGCAATATCCAGCTGCTGCTGAAGCCAGGCCTGGTCACGCACCTGAGAACCGCTTACACCGGCCTCTTGAAGAAGATCGCTGACGGTGACGAACTCATAGCCCTTTTCCCGAAGCTGATCAATAATGAGGGGCAATGCTTCGTGGGTTTGCTCCACGGAATCACTGGCGTGCATCAGGACAATATCGCCGGGATGCGCCTTGCTCACAACCCTTTTGACAATCGTATCTACGCCTTTATTCATCCAGTCCTGCGAATCAGTATCCCATTGGATGACTGTATAGCCCAGCTCGTCGGCAGTCTTCAGCACGCGCTTATCGAAATCCCCGTTCGGGAGTCGCAGGAGCATAGGTGCTTTTCCGGTTACATCGGTTAAAATAGTATGAGCGGCGGTTAATTGCTTCTTAATCTCTTCATCGCTCAGTTCGCTGTAATTTGTATGTTTATGACCGTGGCTCCCAATCTCATAGCCTTGGGCCTGAATCGCCTTGACCAGCTCCGGGTGACTCTTGCTCCAAGGAGAAGATAAGAAGAAGGTCGCCTTGTTAATATTCTTGTCTTTTAATACCTTAAGGATCGGCTCGGCTCGTTTATCTCCCCAACTGATATCGAAGGTGAGGGCGATAACTTTTTTCTCGGTGGAAATACTGTAGATCGCTGCACCGCTGCTCTCCTCGGAGAATACGGTGACGTGATTCTTCTCCACATAGATAATTCCGGCCGCAAATAGGGCCGCAGCAAAAACGAAGAAATACCGTTTGATCTTCTTCCCGTTAAGGACGTAGAAGAAATTGTTCATGGATGGTTGCCCCCTCATTCATTAAGATTGAATTGGTGGATTTGATGGATCCGCTTGTACTACTTTATGCTCGTACTAATTTGAAATATGACCCTGAAGAATGAATTGGAGGATTTATTTATGAAGCTTTCGTTTGGCTACTTTATGAAGGATTTGCATCGGTATCGGAAAATGATGCTGACTGCGTTAATACTGTTCGCGGCAGGTGTCATCATTGGCACTGTAGGTGCCGAGACCATTGGACGGTGGGTCAATCCGGCGATACAGCAAATGCAGGAGCATAGCCAGAGACTGTCGGAGTCACCCTCTCCGGAGCAGGGCTTCTTTAAATTTATTTTCCTCAACAATGCCATAAAGTCGGTCGCCGTTATCTTTCTGGGTGCGTTGTTCGGCGTGTATCCGGTACTGTTCCTGGTCATGAACGGAATGGTGATCGGTTACCTGGTATCAGAGCTAGGGCGCCAGGGTGAGGATGTGTTTCATTTAATATTTTATGGCCTGCTGCCGCATGGGATTATCGAGATTCCTGCAATTATCATTGCGGCCGGATTCGGAATGCAGTTTGGTTATATGGTTCTGAAATGGCTGGGGGAATTAGGAGGTGCAAGAGAAGAGAGGGAGAAAAGTGTGGTATGGCGCGGCTTTCTTGCTTCAGCGGTACGAGGGGCGTTCTGGATTGTGATTCTTCTCTTGCTTGCGGCGGGGATCGAAAGTGTGATTACTTACAATTTAATGAAATAGGGAGTCATAAAATTTCCAGAAAGTGAGCATAACAGTAAAGCGGTTCTATGGAAACAGGTTTATTGGGAAAGGTAACGGGTTAATCATTACCCAAGAGTACATACATGCGAGTGCATACGAGCGCTAATTGATGCTGCCTATATCCTGTTACAATCGCTATTTCGTCGAAAGAGGAGCTGTGTGGTTATGCTGGGAATGATGTTTAATGATAAAGAATGCAAGGAACTCGATTATGTTCTTCGTAAGGAATTGGATGAGATGCTGATGGATCTGAGCGATCAGCGGCTAGACCAAGATATCCGCCGCGCTATTGCTAATCGTTATAAAACCGTCTTTCGGATGTACGCCCGCTTTGCGCCTTCCAAGGAATTGTCTAAATATGCCCGAAGAGGGTAGTTCACATTAAATAAACAATAGGATATAATTGGATTTGACTTCATAGGCGGGCATGTGGTAAATTATCAAACGTTCCGCTTTTTTTGCAGAACATGCGGTTCTTGCAGGATGATCACAGAAGAGAAAAAACTTCTAAAAAAACTCTTGCAAAAACCGAATGAAGTATGGTATATTATAAAAGTCGCCGCTGAGACAGCGCGGTGATGAAATGAAGCGATTAAACATCGCGAGTTGATCTTTGAAAACTGAACAACGAGTGAGTATTAAATAGATGAGTTGCAATCGACCCTGTGTCGTTTGGGATTCCATCTTTAAGAGAATTAATTTTCTCGTCAGTTTCAAAATGAGCAAGTCAAACACTTTAATGGAGAGTTTGATCCTGGCTCAGGACGAACGCTGGCGGCGTGCCTAATACATGCAAGTCGAGCGGAGCTGATGAGGTGCTTGCACCTCTGATGCTTAGCGGCGGACGGGTGAGTAACACGTAGGCAACCTGCCCGTAAGACTGGGATAACTACCGGAAACGGTAGCTAATACCGGATAATTTACCTTGCCGCATGGGGAGGTAATGAAAGGCGGAGCAATC
>NZ_BORS01000022.1:0-63686 GCF_018333295.1 Paenibacillus apis | reverse complement strand
AATGACTGGGCAATTGCTCCCCAAAATCACCTTTGAAGTACCCGAATTGCGGTTTGTTTGCAGAACTAAAGGACAGGGTAGTACATTTTTACACAGAAAATAGACAGTCTCATTCTAGCCTCTTAGCAGACTTTTTCTTATGATTGGAAGGGCTAACGGACATTTCGGGCGCTTAGGACGCTCAAACGACTCTGGTTCACGCGATTCTACTCTCTAAGCAGCCAAAATGTCCGTTACAATTCTGGTTCATCCAAAGGCGGACCGTAAGGAGACATAATGTCCGTTGAACTAGACCAAGTGCTTGCTTCCTTAGACCAAATGACCGCATTGCTTATATTGAAAACAGAGTTATCCCTGCTATATCGAAAGTGAGCAAAGAAACCGTCTCCTTTGGTTTATGGTTAGGTGGTACCTCCATTTTCCCAGAGAGCGGTTTCTTTTTGCTTGACGAAATGAAAGAGGGTGCCCTCAGTTCATCTTATGATGACTTCTGGGACACCCTCTTCTGATAATTTCATTTTATTACTTCTTTTTTCTCATCATATCAAAATAGGATACCGGCCGGTCTACCTTGAATTTCACTCTTTGCAGAGGGTGGCGTGCTGCATCCAGCTCATTGCCTTCTTCATCCCAGATCGTTCCGACCGTTTGCTTGAAGAAGGTGCCGCCCGGACCGAAGAACTCCACTTCTTGCCCGGGCTTGAAGTGATTGCGCTGTTGCACCGTTGCCATGCCTGTCTCGGAATCATATTCCATCACAAGACCGGCAAAATCATAAGGAGCTGCCTTTTCTTCAGGCTCATAGATATGGTCCTCATGATCCGGCGTGTCGTAGAAGAAGCCGGTGTTCAGCGGACGATTCGCTGCTTTATTGATCTCTTCGATCCATTCCGGCTTCAGGACATAGTTGTCCGGATCCGCCATGTACGAATCAATCGCTTGACGATAAACATTGACTACCGTTGCAACGTAGTGAATAGACTTCATCCGTCCTTCAATCTTAAAGCTGTCAACACCGACATCGATCAGGTCCGGAACATGCTCAATCATGCACAGATCCTTGGAGCCCATCGTAAAGGCATTGTCGTCCTCCGTAAATTGCGGCAACTGGCTAACTCCCAGCTGGAATTTTTGCAGAACCGGATCACTAAGCGCTTCTTCCTCCGAGATCCATGTCTCAGCCTCAGGACGCGCATCCTCAAACAGATCATATTTCCAGCGGCAGGATTGGCAGCACCCGCCGCGATTCGAGTCGCGATCCGTAAAATGGTTCGATAATACGCATCGTCCGGAATAGGAGGAGCACATCGCGCCATGGATAAAGGCTTCAATTTCTACATCTACATGCCGTTTGATCTCTTCTATCTCTTCCATGCTTGTCTCTCGGCCCAGCACCACCCGCGGGAGACCTTCTTCCTTCCAGAACTGAACAGCCTGCCAGTTCACAGTGGACTGTTGGGTACTTAAATGAACCTCGAGGCCAGGCACTGCTTTTTGCGCCGTCTGAACAATAACCGGATCCGCCACGATAACTGCTGAAATCCCGGCGTTGTACAAGTTGCGCAAATATTCCTCAATTCCGCCGAGATCCTCATTGTGGGCGTAAATATTCGTGGCAACGAATACCTTTGCCCCGTATTTTTTGGCAAATTCAACGCCTTCGCGCATTTCCTCAAAGCTGAAGTTATCCGCATTCGAACGAAGGCCGTATTTTTGTCCTCCAATATATACAGCATCTGCTCCATAATGAATCGCGAACTTCAGTTTTTCCAAATTTCCGGCAGGTGCGAGCAATTCCGGTTTGCTGAGGCGATTTCGTCTGCCTGAATATTTACGCACATGTGTCTTGGTTGTTGTCTGCATCTTCGTTCACCTCTCTGCTGGATTAATAAACCTGCTCTTTATAGAAGAAGCCAAAGGAGAGCTCCCGCTCGGGATCCTGAACCCGGCGAATCTCATCCATCCACTCCTCATTAAATTCATAGTCTTCAGGACTTTCCATATAAGTATCAATAGCTTGACGATACACCTGAATAACTGTCTTGTTGTAGCTCACCGGCTTCATCATGGTTTCGATCTTAAAGCTGTCAAGTCCAGCTGCCAGCAATACATGCAAATCCTCAAGAATGCACAAATCATCTGAGCTCATGATATGCGTGCCATTCTCATCTTCATAAATCGGATACTTTTCATTCGGTCGTTCGGCTTCGATCAGGAACAACCCGCGCTTTGGACCCAGGTCTGTTCCGGAGACAGGACGCCCCTGATGGGTCATATAGCTGTTGACCAGACGGCGCTTCGAGTGATAGATATTGGTCATGCCATGAACCTGCACCTCTGACTCGATGCGAAGAGACGGCTGCATTTCTGTTATTTCATCCATATTCAGCTCACGGGCAAGCACTACCCTGCTCGCTCCTCGGTCTCCCCAATAATTGGCGGTCGAATAATTGGTCGAGGTCATCTCGGCATTCCAATGGAGCGTCAGCTGGGGAGCAATCTCTTTGACAAGTCTAAGTACGGCAGGATCACCAAATTGAATCCCGTCTACCTTAGCGTCTGCCAGTTGAAGAATATAAGTCCTCAGTTCCTCCAATTGCTCATTATGAAAAAGCTTGCTTATACTTACGTATATTTTCGCATTGTGCTGATGCCCATAGGCAACAGCCTTCCGAATGTCTTCGATCGAAAAATCACCGGGCAAACGCATCCCGTATTTTACATTGCCAATCAATACAGCGTTCGCACCCGCGCCCAGGTATTCGCCGATCTCTTCCAGCGACCCTGCAGGTACCAGAAGCTCAGGTTTCTTGCACATTGCTTGTTCACCTCAATTAATTAGCCTAATTCTTGCTAGTCTCGATATTCTTCAAATGCTCTTTATATGTCTTGGCAAACAGATGCTCTCCGCTTCCATCCTTCTTGGTTACATAGAACAAGTACTCGGAGGCCTCCGGCTCCAGCGCAGCTTCAACGGACTTCAAGCTTGGCGCAGCAATTGGACCGGGCGGCAGTCCGGCATACAGATAAGTATTATAGGGACTGTCTACACTGCGCAGATCCGAGTTAAGCAACCGCTCCTTGGGCTTGTCAAGCAGATACTGAACCGTTGCATCAATTTCCAGCTTCATGTCCTTCTCCAACCGATTATAGATTACGCCGGCCACAAGCCTCCGTTCAGCGTCCGCAACCACTTCACGCTCGATGAGCGAGGCAATCGTCATAAGCTCGTTCAGAGAAAGACCGGTCTTGGACAATTTGGCATCAAAATCAGCTATTCCGTTAAGCCGCTTGGTTGTCTCTTCCAGCATCCGATTGATAATATCGGCTTCTGTACTCCCCTTCTTCAGCTCATACGTCTCTGGAAAGAGGTATCCCTCCAGACGATATTTCAGAGCATCTCCGCTAGGCAAATCACCTGACAATGAAGAGGTCAACCCATCTCCTTGCTGCACCAGCTCTAAAAATATCTCTTTATCCGCAATCCCTTGTTCTGCAAGCTTATCCGCCATCTGCATAACAGTATAGCCTTCCGGAATTGTAAAGCGAATCATCTCCGCCTTTACCACATCGCCTGAATTGAGTTTGGCGATAATCTCGTCATAAGTTACGCCTGGCTTCAAATCATAGATACCCGCCTGAAATCGGCTCCCTTCGGATTTCCATTTCAGATAAGATACAAAGAAGAATGAATTTTTGATAAGGCCGTTCTCTTCCAACAGATCTGCAATGGCGCTCGTTCCGATTCCCGGCTCAATCGTAATTCGCACATCCTGTTCAGCAGAGTCCACCGGCTGCATGCCGGAATATACATACCACCCGCCTGCGGCGGCGCCAAGAATCAGGATCAGAACCAGAATCCCGAGCCCTTTCAATACCTTCCTCAACAGATCAACCCCTTTACAGCCAAAAAGGGCGGTTGTCCCGCCCTTCCCAGTCCGATCTATGATATCACACATTCCAGACCCGGTCTATTCCGGGAACGTTAATTCATCATACAGCTCTGCTACATTTTCCCATTCTTCATCGTCATCAATCGTAACGAGTTCGAGTCCTCCATCCGGTAGTACAACGATCTTCAGAAGCTCAGGCTCATCTTCATCACGGCCTTCATCATTCCGCAGAACGGCATAAGAATTACCTGCAACGTCGAATTCCTTTTCCACGGAATAGTAGGAAACCTTACCTGTCTCATCCTGCAATTCAACAATCTCACCGAAGGCATCCATGACACGGGTAGTCCATATCACCTGATCCGCCCGATACTCAGTCATGGTCGTCCTCGCTTCCGTCAAACTCATCAATGAGGGTGTTGAACGTCTCTTCAACGATTTCCCACTCCTCATCGCTCTCTATCGTATACAGCTTCAGGTCATCTCCGTCTTCTTCGTAACGGAATGCGTATACTTCTTCGCTCTCTTCATCTTCCTGTTCAGTTGAATCCAAAGGAACGACCATCATATACTTGGCATCCGAACCGTCGACTTCGAATTTCATAATCACTTCGAATTCTTCTTCATTCCCCTCATCATCAGGGATGTAAATAATTTCCGGTTCTTCTTCATTGCCGATACGATCTTTAGACATGTGCGATCACCCTCACCTTTGACTCTTAGAGTCCAAATAATTTTGCAAAATCAGACTTGCGGCCATTTTATCAACGACCCCTTTGCGTTTTTTCCTGCTGACATCCGCCTCGATCAACGTGCGATGGGCAGATACCGTAGTTAAACGCTCATCCCATAAATGAACGGGAAGCTGGAGCAATGCTCTCAGTTCCTCGGCAAAGGCTATGCATAATTCACCACGGGGGCCGATGGTGCCGTTCATATTCTTCGGAAGTCCAACCACAACCTCCTCGATATGATGCTCCTGCACCAGGGCTGCGATCCGATCAAGCTCGGTTCCCTCTTTGCGGCGTTCAATAACCTCCAGGCCTTGAGCAGTCCAGCCGAAAGCATCGCTGACAGCTGCTCCGATTCGCCGATCCCCGTAATCCAATCCTAAAATTTTCATGAAATCTCCTAACGATGTCCGGCAAGATAATATCTGACCAATTCCTCGATCAGTTCGTCGCGCTCCTTCTTCCGAACCAAGCTCCGGGCATTGTTATGCCGGGGAATGTAGGCCGGATCTCCGGACAACAGATAACCAACGATTTGATTAATCGGGTTGTAGTCCTTCTGCTTGAGCGCTTCGTATACCGCAAGCAGGATTTCCTCCGAGGAAGCCTCCTGCTCGTCGCCAGTGACATTAAACTTGACGGTTTTATCCATGGAGTCCACGATAACACCTCGTTTCTTCAAACTGCGGCCTGCACGTTTGCCTAGTTGAGTCTAATTCTACCTTTACTATATCACATCATGGGCCTCATAAGGAAATATCCGGTTTTATAAGTTGGATTACTAATACCACGTTCTGCTGGCAACGTATGAAGTGTGGCTACGTTCACTGTTGTTCGCGGATTTCTTTGATTGAACTCAGCCACCATAAGGAAGAAATCCGCTCACAAAGGCGAACGCTACCGCTTCTATCACCACACTTCACACTTATGCCTAATATCCGTATTATCAGTCCAACTAATATTGGATATATTCACATAGCAATTGATTACTTAGCAATCAGCTTAGCCGGCAGCTTCAAGGCTTCCTCCAGCTTGGAGATATCCTTTCCTCCGGCCTGAGCCATATCAGGCCGGCCGCCGCCGCCGCCGCCGCAGACAGCCGCAACTTCCTTCACCAGCTTGCCGGCATGCAGCCCGCGCTTCACTTCCTCTTGCGGTACAACAACGACAAAGCTCACTTTGTCTTCTACGCTTGCACCAAGTACAAGAACTGTATCCGGAAGCTTGACCTTCAGCTCGTCAGCCAGTCCGCGCAGCGCGTCCATACTGCTCGCCTGAACCTGAACCGACAGCAGCTTGGTATTTCCAACCTCAATCACGCGGTCTGTCAATTCGCCGGCCTCGATTGCGCTCAGCTTGCTTTGCAAAGACTCATTTTCACGGGCAAGGTCTTTAAGCTGCGAATGCAATGCTTCAATACGCTTTGGCACATCGGAAACATTGGACTTAAGCAATGCCGCCGATTGCTTCAACAGCTCAAGCTGGCCATCCATAAACAGATAAGCGCCTCGGCCCGTTACCGCTTCAATCCGGCGAACACCGGAGCCGATACCGCTCTCGCTTACCAGCTTGAACAGGCCGATTTCGGCTGTATTGCTCACATGGCAGCCACCGCAAAGCTCCAGGCTATAAGAGCCGACTTGTACAACACGAACGATATCACCGTATTTTTCACCGAACAGAGCCATGGCTCCCATCGCCTTCGCTTCATCAATCGGCTTCAGCTCAATCTTGACATCAAGCGCCTTCCAAATCTGTTCATTCACTCGGTGCTCAATCGTCGCCAGTTCCTCAGCACTGATGCTGCCCAAATGCGAGAAGTCGAAGCGCAGGCGATCAGCCTCCACCAAGGAGCCCGCCTGATTGACATGCTCGCCCAACGTCTCCTTAAGCGCCTTATGCAGAAGGTGGGTCGCTGTATGATTCTTCACCACACCGCCGCGAAGCTCCCGGTTCACCTCGGCCTTCACGCTGGAACCGCTGCGAAGCTCGCCGGCCGTAACCGTAACCTGATGCACATGCTGACCATGCGGAGCCTTGAACAAGCCTTGAACCTCAGCCGCTCCCGTTTCGCCTTGAAGCATTCCTCTATCGCTGACCTGACCGCCACTTTCTGCATAGAACGGAGTTTTCGACAGGATCACCTGGCCGCTCTGGCCGGCAGTCAGAACATCTACGAACTGATCGTCTGCGATCAAGGCTATAATTTCGGAGCTAACTTCAAGCTCATTATATCCAATGAATTCTGTTTTAGTCGTAAAGTCGGACAGAACCCCTCCCTGCACCTTCATACTGCCGCTTTCATGCCGGGCCGCACGAGCGCGCTCGCGCTGTTCCTCCATTGCCGCTTCGAACCCTTCCCGGTCAACACCGAGCCCATGTTCAGCCGCGAAATCTTCTGTTAGATCAAGCGGAAAACCATAAGTATCGTACAGCTTAAAGGCATCTGCCCCACCGATCCAAGTTTTCCCTGCCGCTTTAGCTTCGGCACTCATCTCGGCGAGAATAGCGAGACCATCGCTTAGCGTCTCATGGAAGCGCTCCTCCTCTGAGGAAATAACCTTCTCAATGAACTCGCGCTTAGTAACGACATCAGGATAGTATCCGCCCATAATATCGCCAACAGTCTCCACCAGCTGGTACATGAACGGTTTATCCAATCCGATCAGCTTGCCGTAACGCACCGCGCGGCGCAGCAAACGCCGGATAACATAGCCTCTGCCCTCATTCGACGGAAGAACACCGTCAGCAACAGCAAAGGTTACGGTACGGATATGGTCGGCGATAACCTTCAGAGCCACATCGACGTCTTCCTTTTCCCCGTAAGTCACCTTGGCGAGACTGGCGCTCTTCTGAATAATCGGCTGGAACAAATCGGTGTCAAAGTTGGAATCCACATCTTGCAGAAGAGAAGCAAAGCGTTCGAGACCTGCACCGGTATCAATATTTTTATTCGGCAACGGCGTATAACTGCCGTCTTTATTGTGATTAAATTGGGAGAACACCAGATTCCATACCTCCAGGAATCGTTCATTCTCTCCGCCCGGATAGCATTCCGGATCGCTAAGATCCCCGTAAGCCTCTCCACGGTCGTAGAAAATCTCGGTACATGGCCCGCACGGTCCCTCGCCAATATCCCAGAAGTTGTCCTGCAGCTTAACAATCCGTTCAGCCGGAATGCCGACGACCTCGTTCCAGAGCTTGAACGCTTCCTCATCCTCGGGATACACGGTTACAGACAGCCGTTCCGGATCAAGCCCAATCCACTCTTTGCCGGTCAAAAATTCCCATGCCCAGGTAATGGCCTCCACCTTGAAGTAATCCCCGAACGAGAAGTTCCCCAGCATTTCAAAAAAGGTGTGGTGACGACGCGTCTTGCCGACATTCTCAATATCGGTGGTACGAATGCATTTTTGCGAGTTGGTCAGACGCGGATTGTCAGGCTTGACCCGTCCGTCAAAATACGGCTTAAGCGGCGCCATGCCGGCACTAATCCAGAGCAGGGACGGATCATTATGGGGAACGAGCGAGGCGCTGGGCTCCACCTTATGTCCCTTTCCTTCAAAAAATTGCAGCCATTTAGAGCGAATTTCACTTGCTTTCATCTATAACATCCTCCTGTACCATGAAATGTGAAGCAAAATGGTGCCAAACAGAAAAAACGCCCCTGAATATCAGGGACGATTATCTCGCGGTACCACCCTGGTTATCGCTTCTGAAATAGACATCACAGAAGTCGATCGCCTTGTATGGTCCGATAACGGGCACC
Organism: Paenibacillus apis; assembly: GCF_018333295.1. Taxonomy (NCBI): domain Bacteria; kingdom Bacillati; phylum Bacillota; class Bacilli; order Caryophanales; family Paenibacillaceae; genus Paenibacillus; species Paenibacillus apis. Next base: position 55,293 of record NZ_BORS01000022.1, on the reverse strand, counting down.
AGCCGGTGAATTTTTAACTCACACTCGGAAAACAGCGTTTCTGTCCGGCGAGATTCGGGTTCTTTCAGCCATTCCCCGAGTATTACGTCAGTAAACTACGTATCGCAGCGGGGAAGGAACACCTTCTCTGGGAAAATCGGGCGGACATACTTTTTTTCGTCAACGTTTTTATCAACATGCAGACATATAAATTTAGTATATAAGCGGACCTCTCTGCTGTCAATCTGCTTCACAGCGCTTTAAATTTGGCGCAGCTAAGCTGTTTTCCTGCGAATGTAGTAGGCGTAGAAATGCTGGATCACCACTTTGCATACGGCGAAGAAAGGGACTGCCAATACCAGGCCGATGATCCCGCCGATCTCCCCTCCGACAAGCAGAGCGAAAATAATAAACATCGGGTGCAAATGCAAGGTTCTGCCTACGACTTGAGGTGAAATAATATTGCTCTCCACCGTCTGGCAGATCATATTGACGAGCAGCACCAGCAGGACCATTTTCCACGAAATCGTGGTTGCCATCAGCATGGCAGGCGCCGCTCCCAGGAACGGTCCCACATAGGGAATGATGTTGCACACGGCAACAATGCCTGCGAGCAGCAGGGCAAAGGGCATTCCGATGATCATATAACCAATATAGGCAAGCACGCCAATGATCACGCAGACCAGCAATTGACCGCGAATGTAATTGCCCAGCGCCTCATCGATATCCTTGAGCAAAGTTACAATGGACTTTCTGCGCGATTTCGGAAGGACACGCAATATCATGCGCTCTATCGATTCGAAATCCTTTAGCATGTAAAAAATCAAGAACGGTACGATAAACGCGTTAAATACAACGCCAAGCGTGGTTCCCAGATTATCCAGAAAGCCCGAGATAGAAGCCGCAAGCCGATGCTCCAGCTGAAAAAACCAATTATTCATGCCCATCCGAATACTGCCCGGAAAAATCCCCTCATCCCAGCGATTCATAAGCTGCTGCGTCTGAAAGGTAATCTGGGGCAAATGCTCGCCCAGCTCCTCCACCTGCTCAACGAACATCGGAATGACATTCATTAGAATCACGGCCAGACTGGTCAGGAATACCGCATAGATCAGCAGCACCGCCGCTGTCCGTGGAACCTTCCGGCTGCCTAGCATACGAACAATAGGATTCAAGACATATGAGATGATCATCGCAACAATAAATGGGGCGAAGATCGTGCTGAGAAACCGGTAGACCACTGCAAACAAGGGACGCAGCAGCCAAATGAAATACAAGATGACCAAACCAAGAAGCAGCCATACCCCGTAACGAAAAGCTTTACTCTTCATCAATTGCTCCATCCTTGTGTCCCCCTTCCGGAACTCGGAGTCGGACCAGCTATGATGAAAGTATATGCCCTTCTGGAAAAAAATAATCGCCGTCCGCAAATCCGAATTTCACGGAGAGGCAGCACGGCGACGATACCGATCATTCTTTGTGTTAACTAGATACGGGATTGAAGAATTTCATATTGCTTCATCACTTCCTGATGTACCGGATGGGAATCAGGAATTTGCGAATATTTACTGATGGTATAAGCCGGACCATGCTCCTTAAGCGTTGTCTGTACTTCGTTCGCTTCAGGATCATCTGCTGCGTTAAAGAACAGAGCTGCGGCCATCGTTCTCGCCAAGTACAAATACCCGGTGCCAAGCTCATGTCCGCGCAATGCCGGCAAAGTCAGACGATCAAGCGGGGACAGCTTGCGGATAGGAGAACGCCCTACCCGGGCTACCTCATCCTTGAGAGCCGGATTCCGGAAGCGCTCCAGCGTGGTTGCAATATAGACTTCATGCTCTTTTGAATCGAAGCCGTGCTTAGCAACCAGCATCGCTCCTGTTTCTTTCAGAACAGATGCCACATGGTTGACGACCTCGGCATCATTCATCGCTGTCTGAATCGTATCATATTCATGCAGGTTTCCAATGTAGGCAGCCGAGCAATGGCCCGTATTCACCGTAAACAGCTTTCGCTCGATATAAGGCTCAAGATGCTCTACATACTTGACTCCTTCAATCACGCGATGCTCCGGGAGCAGTTGGGATTTATCCACAACCCATTCGAAAAAGGGTTCCACTACAACCTTCAGAATATCCTCATGCTGCTGCAGCGGCACGATACGATCCACCGCGGCATCCGGGAAGGCAATATGCTCATCCGCGTACTTTCTTCCTTCAGCATCCAGCTGTTCATAGACCAGCTGCTTCAATTGAGAGCTTGCGCCGATGGCATTCTCGCAGGCAATAATATGTAGGGGTGCCGATCCGCGTTCTGCGCGCTGGATGATGCCATTAGCAATAGCTCCGGCAATATGCTTCAAGATGGAGACACCGACAGCAGTCGTGACCAGATCCGCTTCAGCGATGGCTTCAACCAGCTCAGCCGTTTCTGTATTGCTGTTCACCGCAGTTACCCCGGTAACAATCGTTGTCTCCTGTTTCTCATCCGCCAGGGTTACAGGATATTCTTTACGCTCCTTCAAGGCTTCGACAAGACGCTCGTTGACGTCGGCAAAGCATACCTCATATCCGGAACGGGCCAAAAGCAGCCCGATGAATCCCCGTCCGATATTCCCCGCTCCAAAATGGACTGCCTTCATGCGAAATCTCCTCCTTGGAAGATGGCTAGAATTTCTTCCTTCGTCCGGGCATCCATGACCTTCTCAATGCTGTCATCATCCGAGAAAATCATGGCAACCTGCGTCAAAATCTCCATGTGCTCGCCGCCTGCTCCAGCAATGCCGATCACGACAAACGCAGGCTCATCCCCGCCAAAATCAATCCCTTCCGGAAAGCGTACAATCGACATCCCCGTCGATTTAACCAGGGACTTGGCTTCTTTGGTGCCATGGGGTATTGCCAGTCCGCCCCCCATATAGGTGGATACAATTTCTTCGCGTTCCAGCATCTTATCCACGTAATCCTCAGTAACATGGCCCGCTTTTACCAACAATTCACCAGCCAGGCGGATGGCTTCATTTTTATGACTTGCTTTCGCATCCAATACAATTTTCTCTGTAGACAGTATGCTCATCAATTCTCTCTCCTTCAGTCAAATTTTGTTATGAAGCTAATATTATTAGTTATTCTCAAAAAAAGACAGCAGCTCTTCAGCCAATTCATTACGAATCTGCTCCTCGGAGCCGACTTCCAGCAACTGAACCACTTCAGCCTTCAGCAGCAAGGAACTGATCTCGCTTAATACCTCAAGGCTCTCTCTTGATAATTCGCGATTAGCGAGCATTAATAGAATGACCTGGACGGGCTCTCCTTGACCTAATAGCATCGGTTGAGTCAATCTGAATAAGGAAACAGCCCTGTTGTGGATGAACCTGCTTCTCGTATGAAACAATGCTAGTGAAGTGCCCGGAATAATCTGGGTCGCCATACGTTCCCGATCTGTCAACCTTTGCACGACCGCCGGAACATCTGCAATCATTCCATCTTCGCTTCCGGCCCCCGAGGCATTCATTAGCTCCAGCGCTTCCCCCAAGATTCCTTCCAAGGACCAATCGGTATTATCCAATTCATACAGCCGGAAGCCTTTTAGCAGGGAGACGATTTCATGAAGCATGTTCCCCAGCTTTACAAGCCGGTGAATCGCCCTCTCCTCCTGGAAGTCCGCCTGCCTGGGAGCCGAGCGCTCCCGCAGTGTGATGCTCTGGATATGGTTAAGCAGCCGTTCCACATCCTCCTGGCTTAGCAGCGGGCTCAAGCGGATGTAGCGATCCTCAGGAATCGGCAGATTAATCGTTGAAATAATAAGATCATAATCCTCCTCCGGAAGCCTTGCTGCTTCATACCAGGAAGCATTACGAAGCACTTCAATCTGAGGCATCTCCTTGGCCAGCCTTGTAGCCAACAGCTTGGATGAGCTAAGGCCGCTGGAGCAGACCAGAATCGCCTTCACATTTCTGCCCAGCTGGCTTAACCGTTCAGCCGAGGCGCCAAAGTGCATGACCAGAAAACCGATCTCCTCGTCAGGCACTTCGAAGCCGCCTTTAATTTCATTGACAGAAGAGCGCATCACCTTGAACAATTCTTCGTAATCCTTGCGAATCGCACTGAGCAGCGGGTTGCGGATTCTTGCTCCTTCCTTGATCCGTTTCAGTGCCGGATTCAAATGCTCTTGAAGCCCGACACGAAGCGATCGATCTTCATGAAAGGGCAGTCCTGTTCGCTTGACCACCTCTTCAATCAGACGCTCGGCAATATCCATGATTTCCAGATCGACACGGGCTAATTCCGGCGAATCCTCCCGGGCCGCCAGAAATAGTCTTGCGATATGATGAATTTCCCCCGGAGGCAGTTGAATGTCGAACTCCCGCTCCAGCGCGCCTGCAATTTGTCTGGCCTGGTCGATGACCTGTTGTTCTCCGCCCTCTGCCTGCGGATCTGCCTCTTGAATCTCAATGACCCGACCGGAGGCAACCCTGGTTAGCATCACGGATAGAGCGATCAGTAGCGAGGTATAATGCTGCTCACTCAGCCTCTCGGTCCAATCCCAGTTCATATCCCAAAGACTGTTCTCCAATTGCAGCAAGTTCGCTTTGCCTGCAAGCTGCAGGAGTCGGCGGGTAACCAAGCCTTCCTTAGAGGGGGAATTCCCGATCAGATCTGAATATTCCAGCTCATCGGAAGCAATTTGGGCAATCGCTGCGCGAATATTCTCTTCTTCCCCTTCAATCTCTACACCGTAGCCCCTGCGCCGAATCAAGTTTAGCTTGAGTTTGGACAGCTCAGACTCCAGTACATCGAGATCATTGCTGATCGTTGCCGAGGTTACGTTCATCGTGTGGGCGAGAGCAAACATTTTAACCGGCTCCACAGCCTCCAGCAGCTCGCACATTAACAGAATCAGCCGTTCCTCGCCGGAGAAGTCTGTCGGCTTGACGGACAGAACCGTTTCACGGAACGCCTTAAGCGTCTCTTCTCCTGGAACTTCTCCGCCCAGCAGGCGAATCGATATGCCGGTTCCTGATTTACGGTACAGCTCGAGACCGTAAGGGCTTAGTCTTAAGGCCAAATCATCCATCTCCCGGTGCACTGTGCGTACACTCACGGAGATTGTCTCTGCGATTTCGGCGGCTGTCACCCCGTTTTTCCGGTTCAGGAGAAACATGAGAATTTGCCTTTGTCTTGCGGAAAATCTCCTCATTTCATCCCTCCCGCATAAAACTAAGATAAACGCTGGAGGGGTGCTCCAGCGTTTTTAGGGAACGCAGTGATGATATCACGAATGCTGTTAGCCTTTCAAACGGTCAACGAGCTCATCGTACTTCGGACTCTTCAGGAAGTTATCGATGGAGATATGCTCGGCATCCGGCTTGGCAATTCTGGCGCGTTCAGTTAATTGATTCTGTGTAATGACGATATCCGCATCTGCAGGAATTTCACTTACCGCCGAGTTCACGACAGTTACGTTAACACCTGCTTCCTGCATCTTCTTGCGGAGGATCGAAGCGCCCATGGCACTGGAGCCCATTCCTGCATCACAAGAGAAGACGATCTTATTCACATTTTCTTTGCGAACGCCGGATTGCGCGGCAGGAGCGGCGGAAGCGCCGGCAGCCTTCATTTGACGGCTCTTCTCGGCAGCTTCTTCCAGAGAAGTTTCGTCTTCTTTTTGTTTACCCGTTTTCAGCAGCAATGCCGCAATCAGGAACGATACGATCGTTGCCGTGATAACACCGGAGAATACCGGAAGCAAGCCGCCCTTAGGAGCCATGGCAATGTAAGCAAAGATACTGCCCGGCGCTGGAGCTGCGACCAAACCTGCATTGAACAGCTGGAACGTGAATGTACCTGTCACACCGCCGCCAATTGCGGCTAGAATCAGACGAGGATTCATCAGGATGTACGGGAAGTAAATCTCATGAATACCTCCGAAGAAATGAATAATCGCAGCGCCTGGAGCAGATTGCTTAGCCGATCCTTTACCCACCAGCATGTAAGCAAGCAGGATGCCAAGACCAGGACCTGGATTGGATTCAAGCATGAAGATTACGGATTTACCAACCCGAAGCGATTCCTCCAATGCGATCGGGCCCAATACCCCGTGGTTAATGGCATTATTCAGGAACAGTACCTTTGCTGGCTCAATCAGAACGTTTACAAGCGGCAGCAGGCCTGCTCCTACCAGAACGTCTACGCCTGAAGACAACGCTTTAGTGATTACTTCAACGAAAGGACCAATCCCTGTCAAAGCGGCGATTGCCAGCAATGCACCAAGAATACCCAGCGAAAAGTTGTTGACAAGCATTTCGAAGCCGGACTTGATTTTTCCATCAACCAACTTATCAAATTGCTTCAAAATCCATGCGGACAAAGGACCTACGATCATTGCCCCCAAGAACATTGGAATGGATGCGCCGACAACGACACCCATCGTTGCAACTGCACCGATAACCGCACCGCGCTTGCCGTGAATCATGGATCCGCCCGTATAGCCGATCAGGAGCGGGAGCAAATATTTGATCATTGGGTCTACAAGTGTAGCCAGTGTTTCATTTGGAAGCCACCCTGAAGAGATAAACAAAGCAGTAATCAGACCCCAGGCGATAAATGCCCCGATATTCGGCATCACCATCCCGCTGAGCAAACGCCCGAATTGCTGGACCCGCACTCTTACCCCTCCACCGGATTTTGTTTCTGCTGTTTCCATACTCATATCTTGAACCTCCTTGGAAGCTTATATCGAAAGCTTGAGGGGAGCTGCCCTCGTGCTCTTCTTAACTCCATCCTATTTCATAGCGCTTTCATTATCAATGAATTGAAAATGTGATTTCGTCATGATCATTGTTGTCAATATTTAAATGTCCTGTTGTAGCTTTTGCCGCGGCACTTTGAACTATGCGGGGAAATTGCAGGTTGAGCCAGTGATTGTACGCTGGAGGCAACGTGAGGAGTGTTCTTACGATCGCTATTGTTCCGGGTTTCTCCGACTGAACTAAAAAAGCAGCGGTAAGAGTTCACACTCCACCGCTGCATTCAAAACCGATATCTATTTTACTTTAAGTCAAATGCATTTGCGGATAATCCTGCATAACCTCGTCGCCAAAGAACAAATCATCCAGCGAGCTGAGCGTGCCGTCCTCTTCCACCTGATACACTGACATCTTGTCTCCATTTACCGTCAATTCGATAAAACAGCCCCAGCAATAAAACTGATGGGATCCAATCTTCCCGATATCCTTAGAGCTACAATTTGGACATTTCATCTTCATTAATCACCTATCCGTTAACAGATTCAAGGCGCCTCAAGCAGCTCATCACTGTTGGGGGGCACCATAATTGCATTTTCGCCCTTGATCATACCGTCTATGTAGGGCAGCACCTTGCGGCCTTCCATCAGGTCGGAGATTAAGCCGTCGCTGATTTCTATCCCTGTAATTGTATTTCCCATTTCCTGGTCAAAATAAACATCACAAACGTGACCAAGCATCGTACCGTCACCGGTCAGAACCGGAAGCTCCTTCAATTTCCCATTGCCCGATAAAAAGGTAAGTTGTATATTCTCGGCATCCCATTTGCGGATTGCCTGTCGATTGCGAATCATTACGGCATCTTCACCGTAAGCGATAATGTCATCCCAGAACACAACCTTCACGCTGGCTGAGAACATTTGCTTCCCTTCCAGCAAAATGCCGACGATGTTCCACTGTTCATTCAGCAGGACGTCTAGGACATCCCCGACCTGTTTACCGTCTTCTACATCAAATACGGCTAAACCTGTCAACTCCTGAAGTTTCATGCGTTGGATCCTCCTGTATGGGCAATCTTGTGGATCCCCTGTATTACGAGCCAACCTCCTCCCCGAAAAAACGTGCAGAAGCCCATTTATCTTCTATTACGAAGACGGTTCAGTATAGTTCCAATTTTTTCGGCGGTTTTCTCTAATTCCTCCCTAGTATTACCCAAACCAAAGCTGAATCGAATCGCTGAACGCAAAAATATTTGTGGAAGATTCATGGCGGCAAGCACATGGGATGGTTCCAGAGTGCCGGATGAGCAAGCTGACCCGCTGGCAGCCGCGATACCTTCAAGATCAAGATTCATCAGCATCGTCTCTGTGTCACACGCCGGAAAGCTGATATTCACAATATGCGGCAATCTGTATCCGGCCTCCGGGTGCCCATTCAGATGGTAGTTCTCGGCACCGACATGAAGCTGCAGTGCTTGAAGCAGGGTTAATCGCATGAGCTCATCCTGTTCCCCGAGCACCGGAAGCTGTTTGCTTGCTAATGAAGCAGCCGCAGCAAAACCGGCCATACCAGCAATATTCTCGGTTCCCGCCCGACGCTTCCGCTCTTGAAGCCCGCCGAAGAACAGCGGATCAAGCGGCGTGCCTTGGCGGATATATAATGCCCCGACACCCTGCGGGCCGTTAATCTTGTGAGCGGAGAAGCTCATCAAATCTACAGCGAGCTTGCTTGTATCGATCGGAAGCTTGCCAAAGGCTTGTACAGCATCGACATGAAACAGGATCCGCCGGGCCGCTGTAACTTCTGCAATTTCCCGAATCGGCTGAATCGTCCCCACTTCATTGTTCGCGTACATCACGCTGACAAGTATCGTATCTGGACGAATCGCTTCCTCTACTTGCTCAGGATGTACGATTCCGTACTTGTCAACTGGAAGATATGTTAGTTCAAAGCCCTCTTTCTCCAGCTGTCTGCATGTGTGCAGCACGGCATGATGCTCAACTTGAGTCGTTATGATATGACGGCCGCGATGCTGATTCGCCTTTGCCGCACCGAACAAGGCCAGATTATCGCTTTCTGTTCCCCCGCCTGTAAAGACAAGCTCATCCGTTCGGCATCCCGCCAACAAAGCCACCTGCTCTCTTGACTCGTTCACAAGACGCTTGGCCGCACGTCCGAAAGCATGCACACTCGAGGCATTTCCATAATGCTCCTTCATCACACGCAGCATCGTCTCCATCACTTCAGGATGAACGGGCGTTGAAGCCGCATGATCAAGATATATCGTATTCATTCTCTCATCACCTTGATTTTTTTCAGGATAGAACTCCTGCTGCACTTTTTGGGCAATCATCTGAAAAACACAAATACCGTCCCGAACGGGACGGCCATCGTGTTGGTATCACAGTAGGTTCTGTGATTCATGTGTTGTTATCTAATCCGACCGCCGCAAGTGCATCCCCATCTTAATATGTTTCCCGGGTTTTGTACAGCGTAACCTGGCCCGAAAGGAGGTTTTCTACAAAAGCAGCGATAATCCGATTAATTTCTTGCAAGAAGCTTCTTGCCAAGCTTGATCAATTCGTTAACACACAGCGGCACCAAGGCAAGAGCGATAACAATTCCCCAATCGGCGAGACTCAGGTTCTGTACCTTAAAAGCATCCGCCAGGAACGGGATGGTGATCGAAGCGAATTGAAGCGCAAAACCGGCAAGAACAGCCAGCACAAGAAACTTGTTAGAGAACAGACCCAGCTCAAAGATCGACTTGGTCGAACTCCGTTTGGCGAAGGAGTAGAACAATTGAGAAGCGGCAAGCACCACAAACGCCATGGTCCGCGCATATGTCATCACATCCTCAGGAATGGAGCCGGCTCCAAGACTGTATCCGTGCTCTCTGAGTCCCAAATAGAAGGCAACCAGGGTCAATGATCCGATGAGAAGCCCCCCAAGTACAGCCTGAGTTGCTACTCCCTTCGAGAAGAAGCTCTCCTTCGGATCTCTCGGCTTGCGCTTCATGACATCCTTCTCCCCTGGATCGACACCCAGCGCGATGGCTGGCAGCGTATCCGTAACAAGATTAATCCAGAGAATCTGGGTCGCGAGCAACGGCAACGGCCAGAAAAATATAATTGAAGCCAGAATGGCTACGATTTCGCCAAAGTTACAGGACAAGAGGAAAGTAACCGTCTTACGGATGTTAGCATAGATATTCCGCCCTTCCCGAATGGCTTTTACAATCGTAGTAAAATTATCGTCCGTCAAAATCATATCGCTGGCACCCTTGGATACATCCGTACCAGTGATCCCCATAGCTACGCCAATGTCCGCGCTTTTCAGCGAAGGAGCGTCATTTACTCCGTCGCCCGTCATGGAGACTACATTCCCTTGAGCTTTGAAGGCTTTCACAATCTTCACTTTATGCTCCGGAGATACGCGAGCGAAGACTCGGATGTTCTGGATTCTCCGGGCAAATTCCTCATCGCTCAGCTCATCGATCTCCGCACCGGTCATACTCTGGTCGATTGAAGCCGCGATCTCCAGCTCCTTGGCGATGGCCACGGCCGTGTTCCGGTGGTCTCCCGTAATCATAATCGGGGTAATACCAGCCAGCTTGGCTTCGCGGATCGAATCCTTCACTTCAAGACGAGGCGGATCAATCATGCCGACAAAGCCCAGGAAAGTCAAATCCTTCTCCATCTCATCCGGGCTGATCACAGCCTCCGTATCCTTGAATGCCGCTGCCAGCACCCGCAAGGCATCGTCAGACATCGCTTCCGCCGCTTGCAAATACTGCTGCTTCAGCTCTTCCGTAAGCGGCACGACCTCTCCATTCACAACGGTCGTCGCGGATACCTTCAGCAGCTGGTCAATCGCACCCTTCGTGTGGACGCGATAACCTTTTCTAGTCTGATTCAGGGTGGACATCAGCTTTCGGTCGGAATCAAACGGCTTTTCAGCAACCCGCTTATACTCCGCCTCCAGCGATTTCTTCATCAGATTATGCTGCTGGCCGTAGACGACCAAAGCAATCTCTGTCGGGTCTCCCGTTCCCTGGCCCTCTTCAAAGGTAGCATCCGAGCACAGCACGAAGGTCTTGATCATCTCCACCGGAGGCTCCTCGCCCAGTGGAGCGGCTGTGTAATGCTTGACAACGGTCATTTTATTTTGTGTCAAGGTTCCCGTCTTATCCGAGCATATAATATTGACCGATCCAAGCGTCTCAACCGCAGGAAGCTTCTTCACAATAGCGTTCAGCTTCGACATGCGGGTTACGCCCAGAGCCAGCACTATCGCCACAATTGCCGGCAAGCCTTCCGGTATCGCAGCTACAGCCAAGCTGATCGAGGTCAGGAACAATTCAAACAGGTCGCGTCCCTGGAGCAAGCCGATGATAAAGATGACAACACAGATGCCGATCGCGATATAGCCGAGCACCTTGCCAAGCTCCTCAAGCTTAATTTGCAGCGGTGTCATGCTTTGATCGTCTTCGTCCAGGATTTTTGCGATCTTGCCCATTTCTGTATCCATCGCCGTAGCAACAGCCACACCCTCACCACGTCCATATGTAACAAGCGTAGACATGAATGCCATGTTGGCCATATCACCGATTGGCGTCTTAGGACCTTCCAATAGGGCGTCAGGATCCTTGTCTGAAGGCACGGATTCCCCGGTAAGTGCAGATTCTTCAATCTGAAGGTTCGCTCCCGAGATCAGCCGCAGATCGGCCGGGATATAGCGTCCGGCATCCAAAATCACGATATCGCCCGGAACAACATGGACCGAATCGATCTCTTTAATATCCCCGTCTCGTCTAACAAGCGTCCGGGGCGTCGTCATTTGTTGAAGCGCTTCGATGGCCTTTTCTGCCTTTTGCTCCTGGAATACGCCAATCGCCGCATTCAAAAAAACGACCGCAAGTATAATGACCGCGTCCACATATTCGCCCACAATAAGCGTAATAACAGCCGCGCCAAGCAATACGTAAATCAGCATATCCTTCAATTGAGAAAAAAAGAGGGCCGCCAGGCTTTTCTTCGGCTTGCCTTTCAGCTTATTTTCACCGTACTTCGCCAGCCTTGCCTCAGCCTCCTGCGAAGTTAATCCTACATCAGGATTCACTTCAAGTTCCTTTAGAACAGTATCTGTTGACTTATCATGCCACACCAAGCAACACCTCTTCTTTAGAATCTGAATGTACATTAATTATTACGGCTATTGTGAGCGGAATGACTCAATATTAATCAAATTGTACGCTAGAATCTTAAATCCTCCAATTTCCAATTGCAATTAAGAAGGACATAAAAAGAAAAAGCCTGCCCTGTAGGCAGACTCATGGGATAATTTGTACGAACGAAAATAACCCGCCCAGGTCAGCGCCAAGGGAACAGGTTATTTTTTAACAACAAGTTTGGAGGTATCCCATCCAAGTGTTTGTACCGGTGAGGCTGTAGCGCAGCCTCCCTGCTTCTATTGTACATTAGCCAAGCACTTGATCCTCCCTCAAATGTAGAACATATAGCTATCTTTTGCTCCCTGCTCTTCGTAAGTTACGAGGCTTTCCAGTGTTGTCGAATCCAGCACGTCGGCAATGCTGTCCCGAATCCGCAGCCAAAGATCGCGTTTGGCAGGATCGTCCTCCTCCGTGAAATCCACCGGGGAAATCGGGCCCTCCAATACGCGGATAATATCGCCTGCAGTAATCTCGCTGGCATCACGCGACAGGATATACCCCCCATATGCCCCGCGAACGCTCTTGACCAGACCGGCATTGCGAAGCGGAGCAATCAATTGCTCCAGATAGTGCTCAGACAGTTGATTTTTTTCCGCAATGCTCTTCAAGGATGTCGGCCCTTCGCCCAGCTTGGCAGCCAACTCCATCATAATGGTCAGGCCATAGCGTCCCTTTGTAGAAATCTTCAAAGAAGCCACCTCTTTCATTTTTCGGATAAACTTTATATAATGGACCTTTGGTCGATTAATAATATACCTTCTTATTCCTATCACTTATCTCTGTAATAGTAACACATCCTGATGCTTTTGCAAAACACGCTGAACAGCTTGACACAGGGCTATCGATTGTCAGGCATAGATTTGATAAAATGTACACAGGCTCAAGGAAGCCTGAAGGAGTGATTGAATGAATACAGCCAACCAGCACACCCGCGTCGTTGTCGGCATGTCCGGGGGCGTCGATTCATCGGTGACTGCGCTCCTGCTCAAGCAGCAAGGTTATGACGTCATCGGTATTTTTATGAAAAACTGGGACGACACCGACGAATTCGGCAACTGTACTGCCGAATCGGATGCCGAGGATGTCCGCCGTGTCTGCGAGCAGATCGATATCCCCTATTACACCGTGAATTTTGAGCGGGAATATTATGATAAAGTATTCGCCTATTTCCTGGAGGAATACAAGCGCGGACGCACTCCGAATCCGGATGTGATGTGCAACCGCGAGATCAAATTTGGCGAATTCCTGAACAAAGCACTGGATCTCGGTGCGGATTATGTGGCGACAGGACACTATGCAAGAGTCATCGACGAAGGCGGCATCTATAAGCTGCTTCGCGGTGTCGACAGCAACAAGGATCAAACCTACTTCCTCAATGCGCTTAATCAGACACAGCTCTCCAAGGCAATGTTTCCGATCGGTCATTTGCCTAAGCCTGAGGTGCGCCGAATTGCGGAGGAAGCGGGGCTCTATACCGCCAAGAAGAAGGACAGCACGGGTGTCTGCTTTATCGGCGAACGGAATTTCCGGGAGTTTTTGAGTCATTATCTTCCGGCCAAATCCGGCGAGATGATCGACATCGTGACCGGAGAGGTTAAGGGCCGGCACGACGGTCTGATGTACTATACTCTCGGACAGCGCCAAGGCCTTGGGATTGGCGGCTCGGGCAACGGAGAGCCCTGGTTTGTTGCAGAGAAGGATCTGGATCGCAACATTTTATATGTAGTACAGGGGGACAAGCACCCAAGCCTGTATTCGACGGGTCTGATTGCTTCTGATATCAACTGGATCGCAGGAGCGGACCACATGCCGGCCGATACGTTCAAATGCACCGCCAAATTCCGGTACCGCCAGCCTGATCAGGGCGTCACGGTCTCGAAACGCGAAGACGGCACCTTGTATGTACAGTTTGATCAGCCTCAGAAGGCGATTACGCCTGGACAAGCTGTTGTGTTCTACGACGGAGAAGTCTGCCTTGGAGGCGGAATTATCGAAGCGGCCGAAAAGCTGCCTGTTCCTGAACTGGGACGGCACCGGTAAGAGCGTATATTCTGACTCTTCGACCGGATCACAAGGCTATGCAAGTTCGGCTGGATATTAAGCGTGTGGGCTCATGCGGACGAAATAAGTGTCAAAAGGCACTATAATTGCTGACTCGGGTGCTCTTCTGGCGAATTTAATGCTTAAAGGCATTATAATTGCCAACTCGGGTGCTCTTCTGGCGAATTTAATGCTTAAAGGCATTATAATTGCCAACTCGGGCGCTCTTCTGGCAAATTTAGTGCTTAAAGGCATTATAATTGCCGACTCTGGCGCTCTTCTGGCGAATTTAATGCCAAAAGGCACTATAATTGCCGACTCTGGCGCTCTTCTGGCGAATTTAGTGCCAGAAGGCACTATAATTGCCAACTCGGGCGCTCATACGGTGAGTTTAGTGCATACGGCGAATTAAGTGCATAGGCGCATATTACTTTGGCAAAAGTGAACGGACAGAAAAGTTGGGCGGTTCCCCCTTATGGTGGTTCTCGCCCAACTTTTTATTTTGGGGACTTATTCGGCAGTCCCCTTCTTATTCCTTTCGCCGCAGTTCTTGATTATGACGGATTTTACTCTCATTTCCCTGCTCTGTTGCCTGATAGAACACTTCTCCCTGCAGAGATTCCGGCAGGTATTCCTGCTTTACATAATGATTAGGATAATCATGCGGATATTTATACCCGACATGACCAAGCTTGACAGCCCCCTTGTAATGGGCATCCCGCAAATGCAGCGGCACCTCGGCGGAGCGGACCTCCTCGATCGCTGACATCGCCCGCGAGATGGCCGCCACAACGCCATTGGATTTCGGACTCTCCACGGCAAATAGAATGGCCTGGGCCACGTTCAGCTTCGCCTCGGGCCAGCCGTTATTGCGGTACGCCTCCAGGGCGCTGACCGCCTGAACCATCGCCTGGGGATTCGCCAGGCCGATATCCTCGCTGCATGCCGCTATCAGCCGGCGGATGAAGGTCATGGGATCCATGCCGAGATTCTCCACGGCATAGAGGAACCAGAAGAGCGCGGCATCGCTGGAGCCGCGAATGCTCTTGTGGAACGCGGAGAGCACATCATATTGCGTGGACTCGTCCGCCTTCACCAGAGGACGGCGAATCGACTCCTCAGCCACCGCAAGGCTGATGTGCACGGAGCCGTCCTGCTCCGGCGGCGTGGTCAGCGCCGCCAGCTCAAGCGCATTCAACGCCCGGCGAATGTCGCCGTTTGCCATGGCCGCGATATGCAGTAGCGCATCCTCATCCACCTGGAGCGGCATATGGCCCAGCCCTTTATCCTTATCTGCCAGCGCCCGCTTCATGGCGAGCAGCGAATGCTCCTTCGTCAGCGCCTGCAGCTCGAACAGCGTAGAACGGCTAAGTAGAGCCCCATTCACATAGTGGAACGGGTTCTCCGTCGTTGCTCCGATAAATATAATCGTTCCCTTCTCCACCGCCGGGAGCAGCGCATCCTGCCGGGAGCTGTTGAAGCGATGCACCTCGTCCAGGAAGAGGATCGTCTTCGTTCCATAGAACGATTTATCATTCTGCGCCTTCTCGATCACCTCGCGAACATCCTTCACGGAAGCATCGACGGCATTGAGACGAACAAACTCGGCCTGGGTATGGTGCGAAATAATATGGGCCAATGTGGTCTTGCCGCAACCAGGAGGGCCATATAGCAAGATCGAAGAGACTTGATCCGCTTCAATCGCACGGCGCAGCAGCTTGCCCGGCCCTACGATGTGCTCCTGCCCGATATATTCATCCAGCGTCACCGGACGCATCCGGTCGGCGAGCAGCCTGCCGGAGGGATTTTGCTCCTGTTGAAATGAAAATAAGTCCACTGCCTTCACGTCCTTGATTCGTTGATATTCTTCTTAACATTCTATATCAGTTGAACTAAAGAAGCTACGCAGAAAGGCATCGTATGAAGTTTCAACTTATATACCATACACGGTAAAAAACATTTATAAACGTTCTTTCGCTTTCGAAGCTGCTGACAATATGAGTTAATATAGATGTCGGGCCGACGAATCACTGGAAAGGGGGCTGATCGAAGTGATTACAGTGAGTGAGGTGGCTGTCGCTTAACGCGGCAGCCCGTACGTTGAGGGGCTTTCGGGCCCCTCTTATTTCCGTTTATTCAATGATGTGTTAAAATAAATCCAAATCTTAATTCTAATTCGAACGAAAGGGGGGAGTTGCGACCATGAACACTAACAAAAGCCAGGTAAATACACTCCAGAACGCAAGTTATAAGGAGGATCATGATCGTGAACTACAAAAACGGGAAGGATGTGCTTCCCCCTAGGCTATTGAAGGAGCTTCAAAGCTACATTCAGGGAGAACTGCTGTACATACCCAAGCCGGAATGCGCCAAGGCTTCCTGGGGTGAACTCAGCGGGACCCGCACATCCATGGCAAAACGTAATGAAAATATTTATAAGCTATATGATAACGGTCATTCCGTGAGCGATCTGGCTCAAATGTTCTTTCTGTCCGACGAGAGCATTCGGAAGATCGTGTGCAAGGTGCGCTCCTCTCATCGAGAGGCGGCGACCGTATCTGAATAAGTATTAAAGGGCTGCCGTAAACCGGCAGCCCTTTTGGTTTTATTAGGGGATTCAGACTCTGCAAGGTATAATAAGGATATTGAATCAGTGGAGGATACATAAATGAATGAGAATACAATTCCGGGCAGCAAGCGCTGCATCCGGTGCGGAGAGCAAAAGCCGCTCAACCATTTTCTAAAAAGAACCGGAAAGCGTTACGGCAAGGGAGTCCGGCGCGGAACCTGCCGCAGCTGCAGGAAGCAGGTGAAGCAGGCCGAAGCATTAAAAGGAATTCCTCCGCTCGAGCACACGGGACTTGCTTCCGTTTCCACTAAGGATAAGTCATTACGTCATGTTTCTTTACCTGTACCGCCCATATACCCGCAAGGCCAGCCCGATGCCAGTCTGCTGAGACCGAACCGTCAAGGAAAGATCAGAATGCGGGGGCGGACAGACAAAGGCAGCCGATGGCATCAGGAGATTGAGCTTGAATTAGCCGTCACACTTGTGAAGGAGTATGCCGCGGTCGTCGTTAACCGTCATACGATCCGCAGACTATACAGCAACAAGGATTTCCGGCGTTACATTCTGACGCGCGATCATCACACCTGCTTCTTTTGCGGCGGGTATGGGGATACGATTGATCACTTGCTGCCGAAAGCGAAAGGCGGGCATACGACCCCGCTCAACTGTGTCT
Source organism: Paenibacillus apis (assembly GCF_018333295.1). Classification (NCBI taxonomy): domain Bacteria; kingdom Bacillati; phylum Bacillota; class Bacilli; order Caryophanales; family Paenibacillaceae; genus Paenibacillus; species Paenibacillus apis. Next base: position 38,054 of record NZ_BORS01000022.1, on the reverse strand, counting down.
GTGCCTGCAATGAATGCAATCAGTTCAAGGCGGATCGCGATCTCGATGAGTTCTCGCTGCGCAAGATGCCGATCGACGAGGCCTAACAACAATGCCGTGATGCCCGAGATGATTACTCCGCTGCGGAATGAACGTATTGCGGCAATTCTCTGCCATGAAGCAGCCATAGCTCGTGCAGCGCACGGGTACAACCGACGTAAAGAAGTCTTGCGTCGTGGACTCCATAGTGAGCTGTATCCACATCCGTCAAGATAACTGCATCAAATTCAAGTCCCTTCGATAAATATGCCGGCAGCACGGAAATCCCTCCCGTATATTGCCGCTGTTCTCCGCCGATCAAATGAATATCGAAGCTCTTGGCTGCAAGCGTCTCATGGAGCTCACGGGCCTCCTCCATCGTCCTCGTCAAGAGAGCGACAGTCCGGTGGCTGCCCCCAAGCACTTTCGTCAACGTCTCCGCAATCCCCTTTTCCCTGTCTCTTTCTGTTATCTTGAGCAGGTTGACCGGCTCTCCACTGCGGAATACCGGTACAGCCAGCAGGTCCGTTCCGACTCCCCGTTCCAGAATGCCGTTCGCAAAATCAATAATTTCCATCGTGGAACGATAGCTTCGGGTCAAGGCATAATATGCGGTGTCCTCGGGTTGGAAGAGAGTCTGCATTTCCTCCCAGCTTTGAATGCCCTTATAATAATGAATGGCTTGGGACAGATCGCCCAGAATCGTGAAGGAATGTCCCTTGACGAACCGGTCAAGCACAGCCACCTGAAACGGACTGAAATCCTGGGCTTCATCGATAACCACATGGTCAAAGGTCATCTCCCCTTCAATCTCTTGGGTTCTGGAGAAAATATATAATAATGCGGCAAGGTCTTCTTCCTTTACTTGGCCTTCCTTCAAGTAGGAGCGGGTCTCTTTCAAAATTGAGGAAGGTATTCCGTCCGGTTTATCCTGCATCAGTCTCTTGTAAATAGCGAGCGAGTCCAGCTCCGGCCATTTCTTGGCATAGGACTTCTCCCGCTGCTGCGCCTTCTTCTTCCGCTCCTTCAGAGCCGCTGCTGACGGGGATTTCTTCAGCTCCATTTCAATCCACCGATGAATCCGTGCCAATACCCTTTCCTTGCGCCTTGCAATCGGGTAATGTCTGTATTCGCCATTGAACCAGTCGGCGATAACGCTAAACGGCAGCTTAGCTCCATCCCAAGGCTCGAAATCCTGCTCGGGTACACATGTGGGCTCAAGACGATCCAGATAGCCGTCGAGAATAGACTTAAACGCCATCGAGCCTTTAAATCTGCCCGGATACTCCAGATTCTCCTTGCCGGAATGCGTAACACTTTGTCGATGATCCAATGAATCGAACCAACGCGTCAGTTCATTTGCATCGTCCTGCGGCGCATTCTCCAAATCAAGCAATCGCGCCGCCCAATCCGCAAATGTGCTTTGCTGGATATCTCCTACGCCAAGCTCAGGCAGTACCTCGGAGATATAATCAATAAACATATGGTTGGGAGCAAAGATGACCATTCGTTCCGCTTTGATCTGCTCCTTGTACTGATAGAGCAAGAAGGCCAGCCGATGAAGAGCGACGGTGGTTTTTCCGCTCCCCGCAACTCCCTGAATGATCAGTGCCGTATTTTTGGCTGCCCGGATAATCAAGTCTTGTTCCGCCTGGATCGTAGAGACAATATCTCTTAGCCGGTTGTCCTTGTTCTCGCCAAGCCGATAGACGAGGAATTCGTCGGACACGGCCGGGCCTTCGCTCTCCCGGTTATACGTGTCGGCAACCCGCTCCAGAATGCCCTGCCTGATCACCAGGTTCCGCTTCAGGTACACAAGCCCTTCTATCACGCCTTCCGGTGCCTCATACGAAGCATCATCGCCGCCCGTAAATGAATAGAACAAGCTCGCTACCGGAGCCCGCCAGTCGATGACGACCGGCTTGCTGCTCTCGGGATCATACACCCCTTGCTTGCCGATATACAGCTCGCTCTTGTTCTTTCCCGCCTCTGCAAAATCCAGCCTTCCGAAGTACGGCTCCCGCACCGACCGCGCAAGCTGCTGCCTGCTCTCTTCCCGATGGGCTTCCAGCATCTGTTCCGTGAAATCCTGGCCCGTGTAAACCGGAATGCTCTTTAACCGGGTCAACTGGCTGTCGACCATCTGCAGCATGTCATCCAGCCGCTGCTTCTCTTCTTGATAGGCACTTTGAAAATCATCCATTTCAGTTACCTCCTAAGGTTTTATTTTTTGCCCCGGCACATCGATTCCTAAAATCTAGAAAATTCCGAAGTCAAAAGGAGTTTTATTATAGCACTCGTTATTTGAAAAAGCGAATACCGCTCCGGATGCCTGCGAACACAAAAAGCGCAGCCCGGTCTAACGACCGATGCTGCACCTTTGGGCAGATTACAATTTGACTCCCCCTGCTTCCAGTAATTCACGTACCGCCACACTGACCATAATCAGGCCCACTACCGGCGGAACGAATGAATTGCTTGCCGGCGGCTGCTTGGCTTTACGGATTTTGGCCTCGGGAGACACAATTTTCTCCGTAACATCCTTACGCGGTCGTACTGGCGGCTCGGTTGAGAATACCACCTTTACGCCCTTCTTGATCCCGTCTTCACGCAGCTTCGTACGGATGACTCGGGCCATCGGGTCCATATGCGTCTTGGAGATGTCGGCCACCTGAAATTTGGTCGGATCCAGCTTGTTCGCGGCTCCCATGCTTGACAGAACCGGAATGTTCCGCTTGCGGCATTCCTTAATGAGATGAATCTTGTAAATAATCGTATCCGAGGCGTCCAAAATGTAATCGATGTCGTATTTGAACAGCTCCTCATAGGTTTCTTCCGTATAGAACATATTGAGTGCAATCGTCTCGCATTCCGGATTGATCAGCTTAACCCGTTCGCACATCAGATCGGCTTTCTTCTGTCCGATTGTAGTCGTCAAGGCATGGATCTGACGATTGATGTTAGTAATATCAACAGCATCCTTATCGATCATAATGATGCGGCCGATGCCCGTACGTGCCAGTCCTTCTACAGCCATCGCTCCGACGCCGCCGACGCCAAGAACGGCTACTGTGCTGTTCTTTAGAATTTCGAGCCCTTCTTCTCCAATAGCTAGCTCGGTCCGTGAAAATTGATGAAGCATCCTTTATCCTCCCAGCTATTTCTCTTGTCCAGGCTTCTTCGCCAGCTTGATGTGAAGCTGCTCAAGCTGCGGTGTGTCTACCTCGGAAGGAGCGTTCATCAGCAGATCTGTCGCACTCGCGGTCTTCGGGAACGCGATCGTTTCACGCAGATTGGAGCGCCCGGCAAGCAGCATGACCAGACGGTCGAAGCCGAAGGCAATCCCGCCATGCGGCGGTGTGCCGTAATCGAACGCATCCAGCAAATAGCCGAATTTGTCCTGTGCTTCCTCCGGGCTCAAGCCGATGGCCTTGAACATTTGCTCCTGAACATCGCGCTTGTAGATCCGCATGGAGCCGCCGCCTACCTCATAGCCGTTCAACACGAGGTCATAGGCTTGCGCAAGAATCTGACCCGGGTCACTCTCGAACAGATGCAGGTCCTCTTCGCGCGGACGAGTAAACGGATGATGCTCCGCCACATAGCGTTTTTGATCCTCATCCCAGCCGAGCAGCGGGAAGTCTACGACCCAAGCGAATTTATACACACTGTCGTCGATCAGGCCAAGATCGCGGCCAATCTTTAGACGAAGCGCGCCCAGGACGTCGGCCACCACCTTCTTGGTGTCGGCGGAGAACAAGAGCAAGTCTCCCTCTTCAGCATCGGTACGAGTCTTCAAAGCTTCAATCTCTTGCTCGCTAAGGAACTTCACGATCGGTCCGCGGAATTCGCCTTCCTTCACCTGAATCCAGGCCAATCCCTTTGCGCCATAACGGGCGGCATATGGTCCAAGGTCGTCAATATCCTTGCGGCTCCAGGTGCCGCAGCCCTTTGCATTCAGCACCTTCACCTCTCCGCCCTTCTCAATGACGGAGGCAAATACCTTCGCACCGCTTCCGGCAACGATGTCGCTAACGTTAACGAGCTCCAGGCCAAAGCGCAGATCCGGCTTGTCAGAGCCGTACTTACCCATAGCATCGGCATAAGACAGACGCTGGAACGGTGTTTCGATTTCAATGCCCTTCGTCTCCCGGAACAAGCGGACGACGAGCTGCTCCATCATGTCGAGCAGTTCATCCCGGCTCAGGAACGAAGTCTCAATGTCGACCTGCGTAAATTCCGGCTGGCGGTCCGCACGAAGATCCTCGTCGCGGAAGCAGCGGGCGATCTGATAATAGCGCTCAACCCCGCTGACCATCAGAAGCTGTTTGTACAGCTGCGGGGATTGCGGCAAGGCGAAAAATTCTCCCGGATGTACCCGGCTTGGCACGAGATAATCCCGCGCGCCTTCCGGCGAGCTCTTGGTCAGGATAGGTGTTTCCACCTCAATGAAGCCTTCCCCATCCAGGAAATCTCGGAACACTTTAGCTGCTTTGGAGCGAAGCCACAATGTATTTTGCATTTCCGGACGGCGCAGGTCCAGGTACCTGTATTTCAAACGCAGCGATTCATCTACCTCTACTCCGTCTTCGATGAAGAACGGAGGTGTCTTGGCTGCATTCAATACTTCAATCTCAGTAATACGCACTTCAATTTCACCTGTCGGCAGGTTCGGATTTACGGTCTCCGCATCTCTCTTCACCACGGTGCCGCTGACAGCCAGTACGTATTCGCTGCGCACCTTATCCGCGATTTGCAGCGCTTCTCCGGAATAAGCCGGATTGAAGACAATTTGTACAATCCCGCTGCGGTCACGCAGATCGATGAACAGAACGCCCCCCAGGTCGCGGCGGGTTTGAACCCAACCATTCAATGTTACTGTTTCTCCAATATTCGCGGGACTAAGTGTGCCGCATTGATGAGTACGCTTCATACGTTGACAATCCTTTCATTCGTAAAATAGTGTAGTAGTTATTTCAATGCGTCAACCAGCTCATGGAGCTTGATCGTCCGCTGTTCACCTGACTCCATGGACTTGAGAGCAATTTCTCCGCGCTCCAGCTCATCGTCGCCCAAAATGGCGGTATACTTCGCCTGCATCCGGTCAGCAGATTTCATCTGCGCCTTCATTTTACGGCCCAAATAATCCTTTTCGGCGGAATACCCCGCCTTCCGCACCTTGAACAGCAGCTTGGATATTTCCTGATCCGCAGCCTCTCCCAAGGAGATCAAGTAGACGTCTAACGGCTTGGCCGCCGTCAGTCCGACTTCCTGCTTCTCCAGAATCAGAGCAATCCGCTCCAGTCCGAGTGCCATGCCGATGCCTGGCTGATCCGGCCCGCCGACATCAGCGACGAGTCCATTGTAGCGTCCGCCGCCGCCAATGGTATCGATCGCCCCAATACCTTCCGCCTTGTACTCAAACGCGGTGTGGGTGTAATAGTCAAGGCCGCGTACCAGCCGATGGTTGATGACATAATCAATATCCATCGCGGTCAGCAGCTCCTGGACCTTGGCAAAATGCGTGCTGCACTCCTCATCCAGACTGTCCACAATCGACGGAGCACCGCCGAATTTGTCCTGGTCCACCTTGCAATCCAGCACCCGAAGCGGATTGCGCTCCATCCGGGATTGGCAATCCTTGCACAAGGTGTCCTTCATCGGCAGCAAGAAGGCCAAGAGTTTATCCCGATAAGCTGCCCGGCTGGCCGGATTGCCTACGGAATTGATCTCTACCTTCACGCCCTTCAGTCCCAGCTCTACGCAATATTGATATCCGAGCGCAACAACCTCGGCATCAATGGCCGGATCCGTGGCGCCAAAGGCCTCCACACCGAATTGATGGAATTGCCGCTGCCGTCCGGCTTGGGGCCGCTCGTAGCGGAACATAGGACCGATATAGTATAGCTTGGTCAGATCCGGGTCTCCGTAGAGCTTGTTCTCCACATAGGACCGTACAACACCAGCCGTGCCTTCCGGTCTAAGGGTCATCCATCGCTCTCCTTTATCCTGGAACGAATACATTTCCTTCTCGACAATATCGGTAGTTTCTCCTACCCCGCGCTCAAACAGTGAAGTCTGTTCAAAGATCGGGGTCCGGATCTCACCATAATTAAACCGGCGGCACAGATCCCGTGCTTTTTCCTCGATGAATTGCCATTTCTCGACGGTTCCCGGCAGCAGGTCCTGTGTTCCGGTCGGTTTTTGAAAAGCCATATTTTTTCCTCCATCCTCTATGCTCATCCAAATTCTGGACATTAAAAAACTCCCGCCCCTGTCAACAATAACAGGGGCGAGAGTCTGGAATTCCATTCACCCGCGGTACCACCCAAATTCCGAATGTTCACTTAGGGAACATTCGCTTCATAACGGATAACGCCCGTATGCGCCTAACGTCTACTGGACCGGAGAGGGAAGCTTTTCAGGCTTCTTTCGGCTGTTCGTCGTCGGTTCTCGGGGAGGTCCTTCCTTCAATCATCACCAGAATCCTTCCAGCCTCATGGGATTCCTCTCTGCGGATGTGGGGTTGAAGTACTTTGTCCCGTCATCAAATCAGTATCAAACTGTATATTCCATGATTTTAAGCAAGTACAGCGGCAAAGTCAAGCCCATATGTCGATAAACAGAAAAAAACCTGTACCAACGGGGCACAGGTCCAAAAGTTAAATATATTAAAAGGGGGTCATGCTGTTATTATAAACAGCCAATGTTAAAGAACGATGAAACGAATATTACAGTTACATTACAAAAAAACATGTTAATTAATCTAAACGTTCGACAAATGCCCCCATGCCTCGCAGCTTGTGAATGATCATTTCATAATCCTCATCCTTTGCTTTCAAGCTTAGCACATATTTCAGGTTACTGTAATCTTCATCACTATAAGAAGCGACATTCAGCACCGGATCAATGACTCCATCCTCCCGCCGATCCGGCAGTTCATCCCTGACCGTTCCTTCTTCATTAACGGAATCTTGTTTGGAGACAACCGGAATCACGCCCTGTGCCGAAGCCGTGCTCGGCAACCCGGCAACACCGGCGGTACCTCCCCCATTGGATACGCCTCCGTTGATTGGCATGAATGGCACTAACAAATTACCGTTTCGTCCAATCGAGGTATCTAATGCACCGACTTCCACCTGTTCCGTCTCAAAGGTCAGCAGACTGGTTCTTGCCCCCTCTGCATCATCCTCGCTCCTGAAATAGGCCTGAATATGCTTTGCCATCTCTATTACCTCCCTTGTTCCTGAGTTTTGGTTTACAGCTTCTTGAGCAATTCTCTGACAAACGCCGGTTCATCCTTCGGCGTACGCGAGGTCACGAAATTTCCGTCGACAACAACCTCTTCATCCCGAAACGTAGCGCCCGCATTGGTCATGTCGTCCTTCAGCGGCGTGAAGGAAGTGATTGTTCTGCCCTCCAGCAGCCCTGCACTGATCAGAATTTGAGGGCCATGGCAAATTGCCGCAATCGTCTTTCCCGCCCGGTTCATCTCTGTTACAAAATCCAGGATCGGCTTACTGCCGCGCAGGCCCTCGGGAGACGAGCCCCCGGGAATCACGACGGCGTCAAAGTCCGAAGCCTTCACATCCGCAATCGCCATCTCCGTTTCATATTCCGCCTTGCCTTGCTTGCCCTGAACCTTCCGTCCTGCCAGCAGCCCGATAATGACCGCTTCATGTCCGGCTTTTTTCACTTCTTCATAAGGAACCTGCATTTCGGAGTCTTCAAACTGGTCTGCCAGTAAAAACGCAACTTTGCTCATCTGACCGTTTCCTCCTTACTCAATCCTTTGGTATGTTAGAGATTCTCTAATTTCCTGAGTCCATTTCTTGAGTCATGCTCGTCTTGTTATTACCCGTTTACTTCTCTTTTATAACAATGCTCCTGCCCCGCGGCAAGGGACGATGATCTTCAGCGGCAGCAATGCATCAATTCAAATAAAAAGCGCCAATCTAAGAAGGATTTCCTTCTAGATTGGCGCCTTTACATTTAAATATCCCTTAGCACCGCTGTATAAGGCACATTGTGATCGTTTCTTATCCGGTCTGAACCAGCTTTCCGAATAAGGCATATCTCGCATTATTGAATTCATAAGAGCAGGTACATAAGGCAACAATCCGTTCATTAGCAGCCACCGATACATCGCTCTTAAAGGTTGAGTCTCTTTTTAATGCATCAATATAGGTCAGAAAATCCTGGTCATCATGAAATTGGTACCTTATAAACTCATAGTCCCCATCTGCAACGATTCCGGCAAAAAACTCCACCGTATATACCCCGGACGGGGTAGACAGTTGCATGGCAGGATGTTTATCAAAATACTCCTGGTCCTTATATTTCCCTAATGATGAGAACATGGAACCGTCCTTCATATTGTGACCGTAAACGATCGTATTCTGCCCCGAGAAATCACCTGCAGTCCGATAATCCACGAAGAGACTGCCCAGCTTGTTCTTCTTGCCATTAAATAAATGAGTCAAATAGTACTCATTATCTGTTCCCTGCACGATTGGATAGTCGATGATCTGGTCCTCCGACGAAATCCAAGCTACGACCTCCGGATTAACCTCTTTCAGGGCAGAAAAATCTATCTCTCTTACCGGATTCACGTCGTTCGCTGAAGGAACATTAATGATGTCTTTTTCTACCGTCAATGGACTTTCTGCCTGAGTCCGAAGCAGGGCATAAGCTTCATCTCCCTGACGATATTCACGCTGCTCAGCCATAAGGATATAGCCGGAACACAGGAGGCCCAGAAAACAGATGACCATCAAAATGCGCAGCAGCTTATGAATCCCGGCATAGCGGTTTACGATTGCTTTATGTCTGTTTTTGTTCCTGCTCATGCTAATTAATGATTCATCTCATTTTTCGGATATTTTCTGCTTCGCAGAATAGAATCCGTTAAGAATAATGCGGCCAACGCCAGCAAGAAGAAGATGAGTCCGAACTTTGCTGCTTGCTGGAAGGAAGTGTCACCCGTTTTCGGTGTTCCCATCGCCGCTCCCTCACTGTCTTTATTTCCCTCGCCGCTTTGATTGCCGACAGGCGTGGCGACATCGGAATCTCCGTCAACTGAATCCTCGCCGGCTGGCTCTCCATCTGGCAGGCCTTCACCGTCATTACCCTCTATGTCTCCACCGTCTTCGATCGAGGGCTCTTCATGGTTTTCAGTGTCCTTTGTGTTGATAAAAGCCGCGCTATGCGTCATCCCGGAGTGGATCACTCCCGAGGAACCTGAGCTAGAGGTCACATATCCTTCTCCGGCGTAATCCTCTTCCGTTACAACATAATTTGTACCCTCGGGAAGTCCTGAAATAGTAATGCTCTCTCCATGGGCCAGCGAGAAGCTGCCTCCGCTTTGAATGGAACCATGAGATGCGCCTCCGCTTCCCGTGAAGCTGTAGAAGCCTGCTGCGCCGTTTAGGATGATGGAGAAATTAAATCTCTTCCCGCGATCACCGGCGTCTCCTGTCACAGACTTGGTGATATTCAGGCTGCCCCGACCAGGTGAATTGTCAGGTGCTGAAGGTTCTGAAGGTTCTGAAGGTTCTGAACCCGGCTCTGATGGCACATAAACATTTTTCGTATTTACGAACGAGGCGGTCATTACGGAATCCGTCAGGATGATCCCGGTATCGTCTATACTTGATTCGGTATAGCCATCAGCAGCGTAATCTGCTTCTGTCACCGAATAAGCAGCATCCTTGGGAAGTCCGGTGATCGCAATGCTTTCTCCATGAGCCAGAGAAATGGTATCCCCGCTCTCGATCCGGCCGTCAGCCGCACCGCCGTTCCCGAAATATTCATATTCGCCTGAAGCACTGAATTGAACCGTAAAATCAAACTTCTTGCTCTGGTCAGCCGCATTACCGGCTACAGTCTTGCTAATGACCAGGCTGCCCGGCTTATCCTTTGTATTCGTAAATGCCGCTGACTGAGTATCATCCGCAGCAATGACGCCGGCAGCATCAATACTTGAAGTGAGGTATCCCTCCGGGGAATAATCCGTTTCAGTTACCGTATATTCTGCATCCTTCGGCAGGCCGGTAATAACAATGCCTTCCCCATGAGCCAGAGCGATCGTACCGCCGCTGCTGATCGTACCATTGCTTGCACCACCGGTTCCAATGTAACTATATGTGCCTGTAGCTCCGGTAAATGTGACTGTGAAGGTAAACTTCTTGTTCAAATCTCCGTCATTCCCGGCAACTATCTTGCTAATGGCAAGATTGCCCACGGTATTCTCAAGGTAGTTCACTACCGTCAGCAGGTTGGAGCCAGTGCCGGTCTTTCCGTCAATGGAAGTGACAACCTCAGGACCGGAAGTATCCACGCTGACCGTATGAATCGTATCATCGATGGTATAGCCTAAAGGAGCGGCCGTCTCTTTAAGAATATACTGTCCGGCCGGGATCGCTCTCAGCGTCAGCTTGCCGTTTGCTGCGCTGACAGCCTTGCGGATAGCTGTGCTGCCATCCTCCGAGAACAGGGTAAATTCAGCGTCCGGAAGCATCGCAGCTGTCGCTCCGTTCGTTTTGGTAATTTCCAGCCAACCGCCTCTTTGCATTGTCGCCAAGCTGTCTGCACTGCTGATTGCATAATTCACAGCTTGATTTTCTGCGTTGACGTTGCCTTTAGACAACCGTACCTGATTGGTAACGGAGCCCGGATCACCAGTGATGTCTGTCAGATAAGTAAAGCGATAAGCCTTGCTGTTATCCGGAATGTTGAAGGTAAGGACACGGGTTGTATTGTTGTAAGAGATATTGCCATCAAGTACTAAGGCAACGGGATCCCCTTCCTCAAGTGTTCCGTCCTCCTTCAGCGTCAATTCCGCAGCAGTAATATTGCTGCCCAGCAACAAAGCGCCCTTGGAATCGGTGCGTAAATCAAGACCGATAGGCAGCGTGTCTTCAATTCTCTCTCCGACATTTGTCAGGGCGTAGGGGTTGTAATCCACGGTCCAGTTCAATATACCCTGCTGGGGAGCTGTGTAGGACTTCTTAAGAACTTCGCTCTTAATCGAAACGCCCCGATTTCTGGATACTCCAGGCGTCCATTTTTCAGCGATCAGTTGCAAGTTATTTGTGATCGTCGAAGTCTGGTTTCTGTTAAAGTAGCCGTCAAGCGTACTTTCGTTCGGTTTAGCTTTCACCAAAATAACATAAGGCTTGTTCAGCGGGCTGAAGGTGAAGGTAGCCTTACCTGTCTCCGTGAAATTGGCTGTCAAGCCAGCTACATCATCCGGCGTAATATCAACAGCATTTACAGAAGAGCCCGAGCCTGCCGTTCCCTCGAATACAAGGAAGTTTTGGCCGGGTGCAATCTCCGTGAATTCCCATCCCGCCGGCAAGGTATCTGTGATCGTTGCTGCTCCCAGTGCCTCATCATCCGCATTTTTCACGGTATCAAAATCCAAGCCGTCCGCATTGATGCTAAGCCTGAAGATGACCGATTTGTCGATATAATCAAAGCCTTCCACAGCGTTGGTTGTACGGTGAATATTAACGCCTGCGGCCAGATCGGCTTGCGCCTCGCGCTTAAGAAGTTCCTTCTCCAGCGTTCGGCTGTCATAATCCACGTTTCCTGTTGCATCGTTCAACTTATCGTTCCCTGCAAACAAGGAAGCCGTGTTAGATACATTGGAAGTCTTATTGCCAGCAAAAATATTCGGGTCTACAACAAGTGTCTTAAAAGAAAAATTATTAGGTGTGTTCGTCAAAAGTCCCGTAATTTCCAGTAGATCAGCAACGCGCTCTCCGCCTTGCTCGATCGGAATAACATTCAAAATCCCGTCGCCTGTAATGCCTGTATAACTGCCGTTTACATATTTCAAGCCATAGCGCGGCGTAAGGTCGTTAAGATTAATGCCTAACGATGGATCTGCTGTTACCGTATTAAGATTAATACTATTTTTGTAGACCAACAGATCATACACCTTCATGTCCGGAATGTTCTGTCCCTTCGCATCCACATTTACCGTCCAGGTAATCTCACGGTTGGTTTTATCCAGCGTTCCGGACTTGGAAATTGCGTTATAGCCGATGCCCACTCCGATGCTGCCTGTGCTCGGATTCACTCCGGCCGGCTTGCCTTCCCAATCCAGCGTCGCTGAATTGTAGAACATTCTCGTGCCTGTCGTAGTATCTGTATCCGTCACTTTACTCGTGATAATCAGTCGAGCCATTTCACTGATAGTTCCTGTTAGTGTATATTCACCGTTAACAGGTTCTACGGAAACATCGCTATGGTGATTCCAGGTCGTACCGTCTGTCGAGATCTCCCACTCCGCGGAAGCAAAGGACAGGCCGTTCGGCAATTGATCCTTGATCGTCAGATTTTCCAGTTCTGCCATCGCACGGTTGGCCGTAATCGTCCAGGTAATCGTACGGTTGCTTGGATCATATACCCCTCCAACGAACTCATCACTGGCTTCCCCGCTTTTTTCAATCCATTTCGGCGGAGTAAATGTCACCCTGTCCGATCCGTCCTTGACAGGGACATTGTCCTTAAGCAATTCCGCAGTATTGCTTACTGATTGACTATCGTTAGCATAATATTTATTTTCCGGAATTTTCGTCTGGAAAGTAACAGACTGCGGGCTCACCGAATTGTCCGGGAATGTATATTGAATTACATTACCGGTTATAGCGGGTGCAACAGAAGTCCCCCCCACTTCAAAGGAGCCTGCCACAAGTTCGCCTACCCCCGTTAGATCATCACTGAATATATAATCCTTAAGATCCAGTGAATTACCGCTTTGGGTTGCGCTGATTTCCACTTGCCAGTCAATCGTCTGACTGGACAAATCCACAGTACCGCTTTTCCCAACATTGTACACGATTTCAGCCGGAGGAATATTTACGGTATAGTTCTTGCCAAGAATCGTTACCGTATGATCACCTTCGGCACCCGCGCTTCCGCTGTCGTCATATTGAAGCTTTGCCGTAAATTCTCCGTTAACACCATAATAACCGCCGCTTCCATCAAAAATGTCGGTGTCCCCGTTAAAATAGACATCAGCTGTTACGGTGCTTCCCGCTTGAGACAAACTCGCAGTAGCAAGCTGCTTAGAGCCGAACATAAGCGGTGGAATCGATTCCGGCACGGCTAAGAAGCCTTGGCTCAAAAGAAGGCTTACAGTATCCTTGTATTCAATGATCTGCGGCGGAACAGGATCGTCTCCTGCAACCGGAACACCAAAGGAAACGTTAACCTCAATCGGCTCCTTTCCGTTAATTGTATCTGCTTCCGTAATCACCTTGCCGTTCTGTATAACCACAGCCGACAGATTCGTAAGCACACCTGACTTATCGCCCGCTGCGGTCGCCGTACTGCCAACGGGGGCCACCGTGCTGATCAGGACGATCAGAACCAGCAGCCAATTCATAAGCTTTGATCTCATTAGATCATCTCCTTCTTCAGATCTGTCTTTTAGCCCTCAGCAATCTATAATTATTCTAATTTAAAGGCTTCATTACGAAAGCATATCAAAGGAGATATTGAGCCGCTTGAAGAAGAAAATAAAAATTTGATTTAAATTTTCCTTTGAAAGAAAATGAATTTCCTTTGAAAGAAAATGATTTCTTTTATAAAGTGGGATGTATATATTGACGATAAATAGGAGATGAACACCACGGGAAGGAGGGCATGGCTATACGTTTTCCTATACGTATGTTATGCATAACAGACATGAACTTAGGGAGATTATTAGAAGAATTGATTGATATAGCAAAAAAGCCGAAAACCGATTTTGCCATTAGTATGAACATGACTCCTAGCGGATTGAGCAAAATTTTAACCGGAAGCAGACTTCCTGTAAGAAAGGAAAAAAAGGTATTCATTAAACTAGCCGCAGACTATTTTTCTGAATACATATACTCTCATGCGTGTTATTTAAAGTTCAAGGATTTGTTTCCCGTGATCTATGATTTTAAATCTTTGGAGGACTTGCGCTCGTTTTTAACTTATGCGATTGAATACGCGCTGGATAAAGATCTTGCGACTGCCAATCAAGTGAATTTGGAGTTTGTAGAACGGGGATTTTACTTTTTGGGGCGGAAGTCGGTGCTTAATCTGCTATGTGTCATGTTATCCGATCATCTCGTCAACGATTCTCATGAGCCGTTAGAAGTCTATAGCGCAATTCCCACCTATGATCCGGCCTATTCCGAAATTTTCTTAAATTCGCTGATTGTTAACCCGGAAAGATGCACTCATATTGTCTTCAATCATTTTTTTGACGGATCGCTTCATGAGTCATCACGCCAAGGAAAAAGTGTCTCACTGAACTTTATTTCTGTCACGCAAAGAGGATTTAATCTAAACCTGTGGACAACTACAAGTGATCTGGGTCAGCCTTTTCTGCTGTTGAAAGGAAAACTCCTGCTGATGTTTGATTCGCAAATCGACGGAACACCGCTATTGATCCCCATTGCGCATAAGAACTACTTGAACTTGTTTTACAACAGTCTTATGAATAAGGACATCCGGAAAATCAGCTACAGTAGAAGTGAAGCCATTGCATTTTGTGAGGAAAACCGCCCTGCTGTCACAGCACTATTTAATCAAGGAATCGATACCGTATTTAATTTTACTTCCATTGGGTACTTGCTGAGGGAGGAGGAAATTAACTCCTTGCCCGCCAGTGAAAAGATAGGCAACTGGGCTTGGCTGTTGTTCCAGCACATTATGAATAAAGGAACGGAGTTTTATGTCTCTCTTGCCGCGATGGAACGCTTTGCCGCAACCGGGAAGGCTGTCGTTCCTTTTATTGGCGCCTATTCCTTCCCTGACGAGCAGCGTGCTCCTTATATGCAGCGCTTCAATCAATATCTGATGGAAGAGGACAGCTTCAGCAGGATCAGGTTATTGGATAGCCATCTTTCCAACATGGCCATTCTGTGCGCAGGGAACTATTGTCTCATTTATGCCGTTGACGATGAGTATGCTCTGGAGAGGATCCATATTTTCGATCGTGCCAAGGTCAGTCTTAGTCTGGAGAAAATAATCAAGGACAACAAGTTAGTGGATTTCAAATTTTCAAGCGAATTATGGAGTACCTATCAGGAAAGCTTGTTAAACAATGTTTAGATAAAAAAAGGGCAGCGAATGGAATTTCTCCGTTCGATTGCCCTTTTGATTTATTCTCTCAGGTTCTTCTATTTCTAGGATTAGCCATGCCTGAAGACGGCTTCACCTCTTTGCTGATGAGCAGCCCCTCGTCCTGAGCGGATCGAGCGAGGGCCAGAGTCTCTGATCTCTCCCCTGTTACGAGCAAAGGGTGGCACTGCCAAGCACGATCATTCGCGGTTTGACGCATAGAAGTGTCGACTCCTTAAGCAAAAATCTCTAATGAATTTATAGAGATTATCCCCCAGAAGGTCCTGCTCTATTCCGCAATCAAGCAAGCAACGATAGTCAAAAGTAATTACGCGTACGGATGCTCAAGCATTATTGTGACCGGCCCCCAATTAACGAGTTCCACATCCATATCAGCACCGAAACGTCCGGTCTCTACGGAGATCCCTTTTTCCTCCAGCATTTGATTAAACTTCTCATATAGCGGCAAGGCCTTCTCCGGCCGGGCCGCCTCAATAAAGCTCGGGCGTTTGCCCTTCCGGCAATCGCCGTATAGAGTAAACTGGGACACGGACAGAACGGAGCCGCCAATATCGGTCAGACTCAGGTTCATCTTGCCCTCCGGATCTTCAAATATCCGAAGCCCGGCAATCTTATCTGCAAGGTAAGCGGCGTTGTCTTCTGTATCTTCATGGGTAATGCCAACCAAAAGCACAAGCCCGGCACCGATTGAGCCGATCGTGTCTCCGTCAACGGTTACTCTCGCTTGCTTGCAGCGCTGTACAACTACTCTCATGCTTGTTCGTGCTCCTTACCTATTGCATTATCCGGTGAACCGTATATACATCCTTCACCCGCTTGATTTTTTCCACTACAGACTGCAAATGATCCGTGTTGCGAATCAGGATCGTCATATGAACCAGTGCCATCTTGTTCTTGTCCGAACGGCCGGAGACCGCCGAGATGTTGGTCTTACTCTCCGATACCGCCTGAAGCACCTCGTTAAGGAAATTACGGCGGTCATGCCCTGTAATCTCGATATCCACGCTGTAATTCGCTTCGATGGCATGCTCCCATTCTACATCAATAACCCGTGCTGCTTCTTCATCATCCGTACCGCTAGGAATATTCGGACAGTCGCTGCGGTGTACGGATACTCCGCGACCACGCGTGATATAACCGATAATATCATCACCCGGGACCGGGTTACAGCATCTGGCAAAGCGCACGAGCAGGTTGTCGATTCCTTTGACTACAACCCCGTTCGTCGGTCTCGGCTTTCGCTCTTCAGCCGCCTTGACCTCCTTGACCTCGGACGTCAGCTCTGTGATGCTGCTCTCCTCTTGCTCCTTCCGCAGCTTCTCGGTCAGCTTGGTTGCAATCTGCGCCGCTGTAATTCCGCCAAAACCGACAGCGGACAGCATATCATCAATGTCATTGAAGGCAAACTTCTTGCACGCCTCCATTAACTTATCATCTGTCATCCATAACGGAGCATCGATGCCGGCACGCTTCAGCTCCCGTTCTATCGCCTCGCGGCCCTTCTCGACGTTCTCCTCACGCTTCTCTTTCTTGAACCACTGCTTGATCTTGCTGCGCGCATGAGAAGATTGGGCAATCTTTAACCAGTCCTGGCTCGGACCGTAAGAATGCTTGGAGGTGAGAATCTCCACAATATCGCCTGTCTTGAGACGATGATCAAGCGGAACAATTCGTCCGTTAACCTTGGCGCCAATGGTCCGGTTGCCGACCTCCGTGTGAATCCGATAAGCAAAATCAAGCGGAACAGATCCCGACGGAAGCTCGATAACTTCCCCGGAAGGCGTAAACACAAAGACAAGATCCGTGAAAAAGTCCATTTTAAGCGACTCCACGAATTCCGAAGCATCCTTGGCCTCATGCTGCAGCTCCAGGATTTCATTGAAAAAGGTCATTCGTTTCTCCGGTCCCCCGGATTCAGGTCCTTCCTTATATGCCCAGTGAGCCGCAATTCCGTACTCGGCTGTCCGGTGCATCTCCCAGGTGCGAATCTGAACCTCCGTAGGCTCGCCGTTCGGTCCAACGACGGTCGTATGCAGGGACTGGTACATATTTGCCTTCGGCATAGCAATATAATCCTTGAACCGCCCGGGCATAGGCTTCCAAAGCGTATGAATAATGCCTAATGTGGCATAACAATCCTTGATATTGTCGACGATGATCCGGATCGCCAGCAAATCATATATTTCGTTAAATTGCTTGTTTTTCGTGGTCATTTTTTTGTATACGCTGTAAATATGCTTGGGACGGCCAGACAAATCGGCCTCGACGCCCATTTCATCCAGCTTCTCGGAAATGCGCGAGATAACGCTGGCAATATATTCTTCTCGCTCAGCCCGTTTCTTGCGCATCAGATTGGCGATCCGATAATATTGCTGCGGATTCAAATACCGGAGAGCAATATCTTCCATCTCCCATTTGATCGCCGAGATCCCCAGACGGTTTGCGATCGGACAGAAAATCTCCAGCGTCTCGTATGCAATACGCCGCTGGCTCTCTTCCGATTGGTATTTCAAGGTTCGCATATTATGCAGACGATCCGCCAGCTTGATCACAATGACACGGATATCCTGAGCCATAGCGATAAACATCTTGCGGTAATTTTCATTCTGCTGCTCTTCCTTGGATCTGAACTTAATCCGTTCGAGCTTGGTAAGGCCGTCAACAAGCATCGCGCAGTCCTGGCCGAAATGCTCATGGATCTCCTTCAGGGAAACCGTCGTATCCTCTACAACATCGTGCAGAAGCGCAGCAATGACGGAAAGTGCATCCATCTGCATATTAACGACAATTTCAGCCACCGCTAATGGATGCAAAATATACGGTTCTCCGGACTTCCGCACTTGGCCATGATGTGCCTGCTCCGCAAAATCGTATGCATCCCGGATACGCTGAAGCTCCAGTTCTTTTATATAGGCAGACGCCTTTTCAAGTACTCGATCTATGCCCATTGAATCCTGCCCGATTCCTTTCTATATTCCCCAAATTAGATTTCCTATAATTATGACTCCTGCTCTGGTTTACGTCAACTCTTGGCTTATAGCATAAAAAAAGCGGAGTTTCAAAATGTTCGAAAAATTCTTGTTGAAAAAAGTCGGCAATCTATATAATCTAGTAAGGATGGTCTTTTGATAACGTGAAATTGAAGAGGAGTGAACCTGCTTGCAACGTGAAATTCAGGTCAATGAAAAAGTTCCTTTTGGACAAGGCACACTGCTGAGTATCCAGCACTTGTTCGCTATGTTCGGCAGTACGGTTTTGGTGCCAAATCTTTTTGGCGTCGATCCTGCGATGATTCTGCTAATGAACGG
This sequence comes from Paenibacillus apis, assembly GCF_018333295.1. Classification (NCBI taxonomy): domain Bacteria; kingdom Bacillati; phylum Bacillota; class Bacilli; order Caryophanales; family Paenibacillaceae; genus Paenibacillus; species Paenibacillus apis. The sequence goes on along the minus strand of NZ_BORS01000022.1, from coordinate 19,599 downwards.
TATTGGCACATTGCTCTACATCTTTATTTGTAAGGGTAAGATTCCGGCCTATCTCGGGTCCAGCTTTGCATTTATCGCACCCGTAAAGCTCGTTCTGGACAGTCACCCGGGAAATGGATACGCCCTTGCACTGTCAGCATTTATCGTCACTGGCGTCATTTTTCTTCTGGTTGCTCTTCTCGTCAAATACGCCGGAACATCCTGGATTGATGTAGTATTCCCTCCTGCTGCTATGGGAGCTATCGTAGCTCTGATCGGCCTAGAGCTTATTCCCGTTGCTGCCGAGATGGCTGGTTGGATTTCGGACGGCTCAGATAACTGGACAGCAAATCCCCGATCTATTCTTCTCTCCCTGGTTACACTAGGCGTTACGATTCTTGGCGCAGTACTTTTCCGCGGCTTTCCTAAAATTATTCACATTTTGATCGGTATTGTCACTGGTTACGGGTTGGCTTACATTATGGGCGAGGTTGATAAAACTTCTATAGGCAGTGCTAACTGGCTGTCCAGTCCTACCGTAACAACACCGCAATGGGATTTGTCTGTTATTGTTACGATCGTTCCGGTTGCTCTAGTTGTCATTGTCGAGCACATCGGACATTTGCTCGTGACCAGTAATATTGTCGGTAAGGATCTGTCCAGGGATCCAGGGCTGCATCGCTCCTTGCTTGGAAACGGCATTTCAACCATTATTTCCGGCTTTGTCGGGTCTACTCCAAATACTACTTATGGTGAGAATATTGGAGTTATGGCTCTGACCAAGGTATACTCTGTATTTGTTGTCGGAGGAGCGGCTGTCATAGCCATTCTGTTATCCTTCTCCGGAAAATTCTCAGCATTGATTGCCTTTATTCCAACACCGGTAATGGGCGGTGTTTCCTTACTGCTGTTCGGTGTAATCGCGGCCTCCGGTCTTCGGATCTTTGTTGAACAGAAGGTTGACTTCTCCAAAGCCACCAACATGATCTTGGCTACTGTCGTATTTGTGGTAGGATTAAGCGGCGTGAAGCTGACCATGGGCTCCGTAGAACTCAAGGGTATGGCTCTTGCCACCATCGTTGGGATTCTACTCAGTCTGTTCTTCAAGCTGATTCAAGTGCTTGGCTGGTCTAATGATAAAGATGAAGCAATATAAGTTTAACAAATGATCATACACAGGAGGCAACGTATAAAGTGTTCTTACGAACGCTGACGCTTCTTTAGAACACTTTACACTTATGCCTTTTCTGTGCAGTTCTTTATATCAACTTATGTAGCATTAAAAAAGGGAGCCTGCCCGCGAACGATATTATTTGCGGACAGGCTCTTTTTCTATAGTGTTACCTTAATTGTCGTATTGAACCAACGAATAAACATCAATTCCCGGAAGCTTCGCACGGCCGTTCAATTCTCCAAGCTCAATCAGAAATGCCGTACCTACAACATTGCCCCCAAGCTGGCGCACAAGTTCTACAGATGTAGAAATCGTCCCTCCTGTAGCGAGCAAATCGTCAGCAATCAGCACATTTTGCCCCGGCTTGACCGCATCGCTATGCATGGCCAATACGTCTGTGCCGTATTCAAGGTTATATTTCACCTCAATGGTGTCATAAGGAAGCTTGCCTTTTTTACGAATCGGTACAAACCCCACACCAAGCGCATAAGCGAGCGGAGCTCCTACAACGAAGCCGCGCGCCTCCGGTCCGGCAATCAGATCAATCTTGAGGTCTGACACAAGCTTTCTCAGCTCATCAATAGCCAGACGGTACTTCTCTCCGTCATTCAGCAAGGTTGTGATATCCTTGAAGCTGATTCCCGGCTGTGGAAAATCCGGAATGACGCGAATATAATCCTTGAAATCCAATACAATCTCCTCCTAAAAATAATCCATACGATACGTTACTCATTAAGAAACTCCCTGAATCTGCGGCTGGAGCCACTGCGAAATTTGCGGAATTTGCCCATGAAGCAGAATCTGCTCCATTTCTGCCAGCCCGGCAAGCTCAAGATAACGCTGCGAGGTTTCCAGCGGTTTTTTGGATGGGGATTCATTCACCAGCAGTTCCCCGTCTTGACGGGAAATAAAATCAAGCTCCTCGAATACATCCAAGACCATTTCCAGCATTCTTCTGGACAAGGCAGTCCGTGCTTCAAGCAGCGGAAGAAGCTCTGCCACGGGAATTCTCCTTATCGTGAGCGCTCTCAGAAGTGCGTAGACCTCCTTGAACAATTCACGGGAAGGCGGCCTTAACACCTCTTGAGCCGTTATATTCGGATGAAGCAGGTAAACCCTCTCAAGCCCCTTGAAGATGGACAGCATCCTGTTCCATTCAACCGGAGAATCCGGCAATTCAAGGACAAACAAGGAGCGCACTTGCTCCGGATGGACGGTATATTCCGACAGCCCTTCCAGACGAGCGCCGATTCTCCTATCATATACCCAAACGGGGAGTTCATTCAATTGATTTTCAACCTCTTGCTGTACAGGAGAATTAACAAGAACAGCAGCTGACTCGGCGGCCGTATTCTGTATACGTCCCAGACCTCCGATGAGCTCCAGCAGCTTCGCTAGCGGCTGCCGGGTTCCCCTGAAATCAAACACCTGCATATGCGGAACTCTAAGATCCTGTATCATTAGCTGCGGTTTACGCGAACCATTCCATTCATTAATTCCAGCCTCAGCAATCAGGTCCACTTCCGCCATCTCGGAGAGGCAGCACGCCAAATCGCCTTTGCCAAAGCAGACAGCCTCCACGAGAATATCCTGCTGCCTTAGGAGCAGCCTTAAATGCTTGCCGTCTTTGCCCATTTGCTTCGCTTCTTGGAGGACAGCGCCTCGAATCATCAGGCGCGGGTGCGGGTTCCCCATTCCATAAGGGGCGAGAAGCTCAAGCTGTTCCAGCGCCGGCAGCGTAATGTCGCCCAGAGCGCACTCTACATCACTTTCCATCCAGGGAACGAGCTGCTCCGGTGTCATTTTAAGTTCGGCATAACGATTTAATCTCTGCTCGAATTCTCCCAGCTCTCTGCGATGCAATGACATTCCGGCAGCAGAAGGATGCCCGCCGTAATGATGGAGCAGATCGCTGCAGTCCGTCAAAGCTTCATAAATATCAAAGCCTGGAATCGACCGCGCCGAGCCCTTGCACTCCCCGGTCTCCGGGTCTATAGCGAGGACAATGACTGGCCGGTAATAGCGCTCAAGAATTTTGGAGGCGACAATCCCGACTACGCCGACATTCCATCCTTCACCTGCCACCACGATCACATCCGGACGTTCTGGATCGCGTTTCTTTTCACCTACCTGTTCCAGAGCCTGCTCCAGAATATCTTCAACCAATTCCTGCCGCTCCTTGTTAAGCTGGTCCAAGGCTATCGCTTCCTGCCCTGCTCTCTCGTCGTCACTCTCGATTAAAAGCTCAACGGCAAGATTGGCATGGCTCATTCTTCCACTTGCATTGATGCGCGGCGCCAGTCCGAAGGCCACTTGAGTTGAAGACACCTCGCCCCCCTTCCAGCCGGCAATTTGCAGCAATGCTCTAACGCCGGGAAAGGCCGAACGACTCATGGATTGCAATCCAAGCTTAACCAGAATTCGGTTCTCATCCGTTAAGGGCATCAAATCCGCAATTGTACCTATCGCCACTAGCTCAAGCCATTCATTCGGCACCTCACGATCCAGCAAAGCTGCGGCAAGCTTATACGCTACACCGACCCCGGCTAGCCCCTTGAACGGATAAGGACAATAAGGCAGCTTCGGATTAATGAGCGCATAAGCTTCGGGCAATTGTTCAGGCGGTTCGTGATGATCCGTCACAATGACATCCATTCCCGCACGGGAAGCAAATGCGATTTGCTCTACAGCGCTGATGCCGGTATCCACTGTAATAATCAAGGATATTCCCCGTGCCTTTGCTTGCTCAAGGGCAGAGATATGTAGTCCGTAACCTTCCTTGGATCGATGAGGGATATAATATTCAAAATCTGCATCCAGTCTGCGCATCAGTTGAATCATTAAGGAGGTTGAGGAAGCTCCGTCCGCATCATAATCCCCATAGATCAAGATGCGTTCGCCTTGTTCAAGTGCTTGCCGGATTCGCGGGACAGCTTCCTGCATACCGCTCATTAGAAAAGGATCATGCAGTTCTTCCAGATGACCATGCAGCAACCTGGACACATCATCTGCATCTTGAATGCCACGAGCAGCCAATATCGAGCCCATCAAGGAAGAGAGATTCAGCTGCCGTGCCAGTTCCTCTCCTTTACGTTGATCATAAAAAGAGTTGCGCCATTCGTATTTGGAGTGAAGCACCCCTTCACCTTCTTTCCAAACCATTCTGATCCAGAACAGATCATGACAGTTCACTACTGCAGTAAATTCGGCAGATCATCTCCTGAGCCTTCATAATTACTCTTGTAAGGATATCCCGGATCATACGGCATAAACTGGATGCTTACCTCGCTAATATGCGTAAATCTGCTCATGAGCAATGCCTTGGCCCGTACTGCAATATCATTGGCCTCCATAACGGTAATCCGCGGATTCACGGTAATAATTGCCGAAATCGAAATATAATGTCCCTGTTCTCTTGCCTGCAGTTGATCCACAGTAATAATGCCTTGAACGCGCTGAATCGTCTCTACAAACGGCTGAGCATCCTCTTCCTGAAGAAGCGGAAATGAAAGCCGGCTGGCAGAACGATTAAACAGCGTCCAAATTTTCCAGCCAATAAGACCTGCTATGATGAAAGCAGCAGCAGGATCCAGGTAGAGCAACACCGGAATGCTGAACACATATCCTGTCACTGCTCCGATAATTCCGATTAATGAAATGACGGATGACCACAAGGACAGCCGATGATTGTCAATCAGCAGAAGAGCTTCCTCCCGGCTTTTCTTGGCGGCTTCCTGATAACGGTAACGAAAATAAGCTTCCTTGGCGATAAGCGTAAAAAGAATAACGGCCCCCGCCCAATAAGCCGGGGCTTCTGTCTCTCCATCAGCGATATCTATCGCGGAAGCAATCACCGTCAGGAGGCTTCCCAGCATGACCACCGTAATCAGTCCGATCCTGACGGCCATTCTTCCTCCTGCTGGTCTGAGGGATCTTCGGCCCTCCGGAATGACTTCAGCTGCTTCAGATACCGAATACAGCGCATCCGCCACTAAAGCACGGCTATCGAACAATAGTCCAATAATTCCTTTGAGAAGCGACATCGCAAGATGATGCAGCACTGCCCATGAAGCGGTGGGATTAGCTGCTGCGGCTTGGTTGCGTGACATACTCCATCCCCCTGAAAACCTGTTATAGAGTCATAAAGCCGCGTCACCTGTCCGACGCGGCTCTTTATAAATCCAGCTTAAGGCTGCCTGCCTGCTTGTCCTAAGACGCGGCATGGGCAGGTTTATTTTTTTGTCTGCTCTTAAGCAGGAACCAGATCGGACTTGCAATGAAGATCGTCGAGTAAGCCCCGAAGATCAGACCAATGACCATCGCCAGGGAGAACATACGAATCGATTCTCCACCCAGCAAGAACAGGAACAATGCGGCAATGAACACCGTTACAGCCGTATAGATCGACCGCATAATCGTCTGAGCCACACTCTTGTTGACGAGATCGATCAAATCCTGGCGGGTCTTCAGCTTGGCGAACCTCAGGTTCTCACGAATCCGGTCAAAGATAACAATCGTATCATTTATAGAGTAACCGATGATGGTCAACACAGCGATAATAAATGTCAGATCGACTTCAAATCTGAAGATCGAGAATACGGCCACAACCAGGAATGCGTCATGCAGCAGAGCCACAATAGCAGCAACAGCAAACCGCCATTCAAAGCGGATGCTTACATAGATGATAATCCCGATACAGGAAATGAGGACGGAATAAATCGCATTGCGCGCCAATTCCTTTGCCATCTCCGGATCGACTGTATTGACTTCGAAGGAAGCCCCTGCATCCAGCTTCGTAATCTCCTCTTTCAGCTGCATTTCCTGATTCTCATCCAATACCTTCTCAAAACGGAGGGTCATACGGTTATCCCCCGGATTGATTGCGGTCCCTTGATCAGCCGAGATGCCCTCAAGGATCGGATGGATCTGATCTTCAGTCAAGTCTTGGGTCAAGGTAATATCAACGCTGGAGCCAGCGCGGAAATCGACACTGTAGTTGAGTCCGAATATCGCCAGTGAGATGACACCAACAATGGTAAGAATAATCGAAATCGTGTAGCAATATTTACTGATGTGAACGTAATCCATCCCTTTCTTAAAGCGCATTGATATCACTCTCCTTTACACCGAAATACTTCGGCTTCAACAGCTTGCCCGCTTTCAGCAGCAGGTTCAGCAGGAAGCGGGAGAGATAGATATTCGTCAGGATACTGAGCACGATCTCGACGATGAGCACCAATGCGAAGCCCTTCACGGCACCTGTACCGAACCAATACATAACTACAGCTACGATAATTGTTGTAATGTTGGAATCAAGAACGGTACGGAGAGAATGCTTATCTCCTGCCTTAACGGCGGACATAATGCTCTTGCCAAGCTTCATTTCTTCATGAATCCGTTCATTTGTAATAATGTTGGCGTCTACGGCCATACCCACGCCCAGAATTAATGCTGCGATCCCGGGAAGTGTAAGCGTGAAGTCTGCCCATACAAAGACCAAGATCAAAAGCCAGGTATGCAAGATCAACGTAAACGAAGCAATCAGGCCTGGCACCCGGTACATCCCTATCATAAAGATCAGAATGAATACCGAAGCAATCAAACCGGCTTCTATCGTTGAATCAAGGGACTGCTTGCCCAGTGTCGCTCCTACGCTTTGTGAGTATTTCTCTGTTAACTTGAGCGGCAGCGCCCCCAGATTGATCTGGTCGCGAAGCTCCTTCGCTTCATTCAGATCCCCCCCGACACTAATGGATGCCGTTCCATCGGTCAGAACCGCCTGCACAACCGGTGCGGAAATCAGGGTCTCATTCATATAGATTGCAAGGGGCTGACCGAGCAAGCGCTGGGTTACCTCTGCAAATTTTTCTTTACTGTTCACTTTGATGCTAACCAGAGGCTCATTCATATTATTGAATTCAAGCTTTGCCCCATTCTCGGCAAAATCCGTACCGATCATCTCAATCTTGTTATACTGATCATCCGCTGTCTCCGTTCCGTCTTTGCTGCGGAAGGTCAGAGACGCAGGCTCCTTCATTTGCTTGCGGACTTCAGCCTCGTCGGTTACACCGGCCAGCTTCAGGCGAATCCGGTTTGTCCCTTCGGTCGTAACTTCAGGCTCGCTGGTACCGAGCTTATTTGCCCGCTCCTCCAAGCTCTGAGCTGTCTTGATTAATGATTCCTTCGAAACTTTGGCTCCACCTTCGATTGGCGTTGCTTCATACAAAATTTCAAATCCGCCTTTTAAGTCAAGGCCGAGATGCAAATTGTTCAGCAGGCCCGGGGTTGTCCATACCATAATTGCGGTTGAGACAGCCACGACGGTTATGAATGCGATAATTCTTTTCATCCCGTACTTCGATCCCCTTTCAAAAATCTCAATATTCCTATTATAGCGATGCATGAATTGAGCGTCAATTTATCAAATTATGTCGTTTTAAAGTTCATGAACACCTTATCCCGTCACAAAAAAGACCCCTTTCATTCGAAACGGGATCCACGATATGCGGAAATCGTCATATAGTTCATAAATTGGGTTACTTTCAAGGAAAGAATGTCATTCACCATTTGGTGCAAGGGCGGGTAGCCTTCCTTCTCATACTTCTGGCTGACACACTCCCAAATATCAAGCCCGCTCACATGCTCGTATCCGATCAGCCGGAATTCCTCCGCTTTACTTTGGCATAAACTTTCGATCGCCTCATTCAACTGCTCTTCGCCAAAATCGTCTCCAGCCATCCTGGTGCCTCCTTCCTTCTCCCCGTCTTATACCATTCTACCTTAAATTAAATATTCCTGCATGTGATGTTGCATCTTGCGAAAAGACAAGTCATGAAGGTGGACAGGATCTGCATATGTTAAGTATCGGATCATCTTCTGAAGAATATGACTCTTTCAGAGAGAGGGAAGTACATTGAACAAGCAAACTTTTATCCAAGGCACGATGATTCTCTTGGCGGCAGGCATTATAAACCGGATACTTGGCTTCATTCCCCGAATTCTGCTTCCGCGAGTTATCGGCTCGGAGGGCGTTGGTCTATACCAGCTCGGCTATCCTTTCTTCCTAGTAATCGTAACGCTTATTTCCGGCGGAATCCCGCTGGCGGTAGCCAAACTGGTGGCAGAGGCTGAATCTTCCGGTCATCCTGAACGCTCCAAAAGTATTTTACGGACGAGCTTGGTATTTGCTGCAAGCGCCGGCATCTTATTCACCTTGTTGACCATCGTGCTGGCTCCTTGGGTAACCCGTAATTTACTTACCGATTCCAGAGTATACGAGACCTTTATTTCAATGAGTCCCATGATCGCGATTGTATCTATATCCTCTGTATACCGCGGCTATTTCCAAGGCAAACAGGATATGATTCCTTCCGCTCTGTCTTCGATTCTTGAGACGGTGGCTCGCATTATCGGGGTTCTCTGGTTCTCTTACCTTCTCCTGCCCAAAGGAATCGAATACGCCGCAGCTGGCGCCATGCTGGGAGTTGTAGCGGGGGAGATTGTCGGACTGGCCGTGTTGCTGTGGCAATACCGCCGTCTGCGCCGCATCGAACAAAAGTCAGGGGCTGTTATTCCTGAAGCGTCTGACCAGCCCGTCTTATCTTCTGGCCCGGAACCCTTTCTGCGAGGATTAAAAAGGCTTATGCTCATCGCCGTCCCAGTCACCGGAGGGAGATTAGTTGGCTCACTTTCTTATTTACTGGAATCGATTGTCACGGCCAGGAGCCTGCTCATCGCAGGAATTGCCACCGGGGTGGCCACTTCCCAATACGGGGCTCTTCAAGGAATGATCATCCCTCTGCTGACGCTTCCGGGTGCGCTCACCTCGTCGCTCGCAGTATCCCTTGTTCCTTCTCTCGCTGAGGCTCAGGCGCGCGGCGACTCCAGAACGATTCAGCTTCGCCTGCATCAATCGATTAGGCTTGCCTTGGTTACGGGCGCCCCCTTTGCCGCAGTCATGTATGTGCTTGCCGAACCCCTGTGCCTGTTCATCTACGATAATGCGGAAATTGCCGGCATGCTAAGAACAATGGCTCCCTTTGCATTGTTTCTGTATGCACAGGCTCCGCTTCAAGCAACACTACAGGCGCTCGATCAAGCTGGCAAAGCTCTGATGAACACATTAATAGGAGCCATTGTTAAAATTGCACTCATTTTCTATCTTGCTTCTAATCCCTCTTTCGGAATCTACGGAGCAGTCATTGCCATCATCATTAACTTCATCATTGTAACCCTGCTGCATAGCTTCAGCGTCAAGAGGCTGCTGAAATACAGCTTACCTTTTGCCGATCTGTTTAAAGTATGTGCTGCCATGGTGATTATGGCCGGGGCTGCCACCTTACTATACAACGAGCTTAGCTTTGCCAATCCCGTCATGCTTCTGATCACTTCTTCGGTCCTTTCGGGTCTTGTGTATATTATCTTATGCGCGGTAATGGGCATGTTCGACCTGTCTGATTTACGGAGAATTCCTATTCTTCGCAGGCTGTTCCGTACCTAGGATTTATCCTTGCCATTAATATACAGCCGTCCATTATGGTCAATAGTGCAAAAGAAGACTTCCTTAAACTCCAAATATCCCTTGGCCTGAATCTGGTTCTTCAGCCAAAACCTTGTCTTCCCGACCCGTTCCAGATTGTCATCTTCTACCTTTCCGTCTACAATCAGCGGCAGAGGGAGTGCTTCAAATTTAATCTTGGACACCAGCGACGAAATATCGCCTTCCCGTTTTTTTCCCGGGTTCGTTGAGCCCGAACCTTGCTTGACCTGCTCTTTAGTAAACACACTCAGTTGTCCGCTTGTCTCCAGCACCGCAAATTCTACATCCGAGACACTCGCCACATTCTGTGAACGAAGCTGCATTAGCAGGTCATCTATATTGTATCTTTGCTTTCTCATTTCATCTTGGTTGATCTCGCCGTTCTGCACGATAACACTTGGCTTTCCGTCAAATAGCAGCCGAAGCCTCCGTGATTTCATAGAGATATAAGCAATTCCGATCTGGATCAGCAGCAGCATGAGGATCGGTAAAATACCGTCGTAAAGAGGACGTTCGATATCCTCCAGCGCAAATACGGCAATTTCGGCAATCATGATGGAGATGACGAGATCAAAGATAGATAACTCGCCAATCTCTCTTTTTCCCATAATTCTCATGACTGCAAAGACCAAAACATACATCAATATTGTTCGAAACAGAACGACAGCTATATGTTCCACCATCGCAATCCCTCCTTGACGCATTGGCATCCGTACCCAAAAGCCAGAATGTAATGGATATTCTGACCTTGTCCATAGCGTTCCATGCGAAAAAAGAGCACAACAAAATATTCCTGATTCATCAGGAGCTTGTCATAACAGCCGGAACTAACCCATAGATTGATATTAAAAAGCGATTGGAGGCCAAGCCATGCATATCATTCGCCGCCTGTTTTCCTTGCGAATTACTCATCCGACCCTTTCCGGGCTGTGGTACGCGTTCTTCTGGATGATGATCGGTGCCCTGATTCTGTCGTTGCTGCTCCATGCAAGCCTTATGGAGGAAGATCAACTTTCCTTGTACACTTACATTGTTCACGGCATTGCGCTCCTGTTCGGCGGTCTTATCTCGGGGAAGCGCTCCGGGAAGAAAGGGCTCTACCAGGGGGCAATCACCGGCCTTTTCTACAGCATTCTTCTCCTGCTGATCAGCTTTCTGGCCCTCGACCATTCGATCGGACTTGCCAACCTTGTTCTTATCCTCCCGGCTATCCTGATTGCCTCTGCCGGGGGCGTATTCGGTGTGAATCTGCGGAAATAATGCTGTATAAAAAAGAGAGCCATCCTTCCTGGTTAGGAAAGGATAGCTCTCTTTGCTTAAAGCTGGCTCTAGCCTTCAGATTCCGTGTTGACCCGGTGGCTGATCGCGCTGCGGTCAAATGTCAGCTTGGTAGCATCGTTGACGAGCAGGACTACAGTATCATCCGCCAGCTCCAGAATTTTACCGTGCAAGCCGCCGATCGTTACGATCTTATCGCCCTTTTGAAGCGCATTGAGCATATTATTGCGGGTTTGCTGCTTCTTCTTCTGAGGACGAATCAACAGAAAGTAGAAAACAGCGAACATGATGATAAGCGGTACAAGGAACGAGATCAAAGAACCTGTACCTGTAGGTTGACCAGTTGTTAATGGAAACATCCCTTTTTCCTCCTTTCACTGTATCAGCGTGTCATTAAAATCCCTTGTCATTGCCAAACAGACCATATTGCTCGAAGAACTCATCCCGGAAATCCAGCAGTCTGTCATCCATAATCGCCTGACGAACCTTGCTCATCAGCGTGACCAGGAAATGCAGATTGTGATATGTAGTCAATCGAAGTCCGAAGGTTTCATCCGCCTTGATCAAATGACGAAGATAAGCCCGAGAATAGTTCCGGCAGGTGTAGCAATCACATTCCGGATCGAGCGGCCCGAAATCATTGGCATACTGAGCGTTGCGGACAACCAGTCTGCCTTGACTTGTCATCGTCGTACCGTTGCGGGCAATCCGCGTCGGCAATACACAGTCGAACATATCCACACCGCGGATCGCACCTTCAATCAGGGCATCCGGCGAACCGACGCCCATCAGATAACGGGGCTTGTCCGATGGCAGAAGCGGTACTGTGCACTCCAACATTTCATACATCAAGTGCTTGGGTTCGCCTACACTCAGTCCACCAATAGCATACCCCGGGAAATCTAGTGAAGTCAAATCCTTGGCGCTCTGCTTGCGCAGATCCTCGTACATGCCGCCCTGAACGATTCCGAACAACGCCTGATCATGCGGTCTGGCGTGACTTTTCAGGCAGCGCTCCGCCCAGCGCGTCGTCCGCTCCATTGATTTCTTCACATAATCATAATCGGCAGGATAAGGAGCACATTCGTCAAAAGCCATCATAATGTCCGGTCCGAGCGCATTTTCGATTTCCATCACCACTTCCGGCGACAGGAATAGCTTATCTCCGTTCAAATGAGAACGGAAATGCACGCCCTCTTCGGTAATCTTCCGCATCTCGCTCAACGAGAACACTTGAAATCCGCCGCTGTCAGTCAGAATGGCCCGGTCCCAATTCATAAATTTGTGAAGCCCGCCGGCTTCGCGCACAAGTTCATGACCCGGACGAAGGAACAAATGATACGTATTGCTAAGAATGATGCGCGCATCCATTTCCTTTAATTCCTCTGGACTCATCGTTTTGACTGTAGCTTGTGTACCCACCGGCATAAATACCGGTGTCTCTATGATTCCATGCGGAGTGTGAATCCGGCCCAGTCTGGCTCCGGATTGCTTGCATGTTTTTATGTGTTCGTAAGTAATCGCTGCTGTCACGATCATCATCCATTCTTTATTAAAGTGCGAGTCATAAGTTGACTTTTTGAACTACCTCTTAGAGTAATCTTGGTTAATAGATCAGCATGGCGTCGCCGAAGCTAAAGAACCGGTATTGGTGATCAATGGCCTCTTTATAAGCCGATAAAATATGTTCCCGCCCTGCAAGCGCACTCACCAGCATCACGAGCGTAGATTTCGGAAGATGGAAATTGGTAATCAAGGCATCCACGACTTTAAATTCATAGCCAGGGTAAATAAAAATGCCCGTCCAGCCGCTGCAGTACGACAATGGCCCATCCCCGAACTTCTGTCCGACGGTCTCTAACGTTCGCGCGGAGGTCGTTCCGACGGCAATTATACGTCCGCCTGCAGCTTTAGTTCTGTTAATCAGATCTGCCGTCTCCTGCGGCATGACGTAATATTCCTCATGCATCACATGATCCTCGACCCGATCGACCGACATCGGCCGGAAAGTCCCCAGTCCGACATGCAAGGTTACGAAAGCAACCTGCACCCCTTTGGCCTTGATCTCCTCTAACAACGCTTCAGTAAAATGCAATCCTGCTGTAGGCGCGGCAGCCGAGCCCTCATTCTTCGCATATACGGTCTGGTATCTCTCCCGATCATCCAGCTTCTCCTTAATATAAGGCGGAAGCGGCATCTGACCAAGCCGATCCAATATCTCATTGAAAATTCCCTGATAAGAGAAGCGCAGAACCCGTCCGCCCATCTCCCCTTCGGATTCAATGGTCGCCTTCAACTCTTCGCTGAACGTAATGACAGCTCCGGTTCGAAGCTTCTTGCCCGGCTTGACCAGTGCTTCCCAGCGGTCTTCACCCAAGCTTTTCAACAGCAGCACTTCAGCCTTTGCACCGGTATCTTCTTTGATCCCGAACAAACGTGCAGGAATAACTCGCGTATCATTCAGCACCAATGTATCGCCGGGGCGAAGATAGTCTACAATATCCGAGAACACATGATGTTCCGTGCTTCCATCCTGTTTATTTAAGGTAAGCAGCCTGGAAGCGCTCCGGTCCGCAAGCGGAGTCTGAGCAATCAATTCTTCAGGCAGCTCAAAATCGTATAAATCCACATTCATTCCAATTCACGCCTTCATCTCTTGTCAATGGTTACATTTTGATAATAGTGTTGCAGAATTTGCCGGTAGTCATACCCTTGGTCCGCCATTCCCTTGGCTCCCCATTGGGACAATCCAAGTCCATGTCCGTTCCCTTGACCAATGAATAAGAACTTCTGAGTCTGATTCAAAACTCGCGCTTCTTGGGTTTCATTCATTACAACCAGATTGCCGCCGCTCCAATCTTGAAGTCCGGAGGCCGTTTGAATTTTCATGCCCGTACTTACAGCCGCAGATTGCGCGGCTCCGCCAGCACTCTGTACAGTATACCTTCCGGTCGGAACGATATCAAACAAGGTGCTTGGAAGGCCGTTCAAAGCGGAACGGAGCGCGTCCGGATATTTCACATCAATAATCTGTCCGTTCGCCTTCACCTGGATCACACGGCCTGACGGGCCTCGCTGCGTAATCTCCAGGCTCTGGATGGGCCCGGATACTTCAGTCGTTGTCTTGCCCTTCAGGGCGGCCAGAAGCTCTTCTGAGCTGTAAGGACCGCGGATCCAGGCATAAGAGCTGGATTCACTAACCTTATCTAAAATTACCGCCTGATCCCCAGGATTCAGCTTGGCGACTGGATCTACATTAGACTGGATCATCGGAAGCTGCCGTACCATAACCGAGCTTGTTGTTACTGTGAGCTTGTTCAACCCGGCGGCCGTGGAGGTACCCGTCATTGCTGTGTTGTCTTCCCGCACATATCCGGTTTGTCCATTATTAAGCAGAACATAATACCAGTCATAGAGCGCAGACTCCGCCGACTGGTCGCCAGAGCTCGTAACAGCCGCATATATTGGAGTCTGATTGCCCCAAATTTCTGTAGGATCCGCAGTAATACCGCCGCTATTCGAAGAGAAAAGGCCTTCAATAACTTGTCCGTTTGCCATAAGGACTTCACCGGATGTGCTGTCCACCGCTGAAATCACGCTGGCAACCTCTTTCTCGGCTCCGTTATATACTTGGCTCAGTGTAGTATCTACGAGGCCGGCAATCTTGAATTTATTCAGATTAGCATTATACAGCGCATAGCTTCTTGCAGCTACTGCTTGCGCCTTTAAGGACTCTTGCGGCCAAGAGGATGGAACCTCGGCGGCAACGACGGAATATAGATATTGATCCATCGGAACTTGATTCACCAATGCCAAGACTCCGTTATAACGGCTCACCTCAAAGCTTCCTCTATAGCTTCGCCCATTGCGCTCGGATACCTGAATCAGCGAGTCATCACTATCCTGGATTGTTACGCGAGGATCTGAGCCTGCAACCTGAATATGCTTGACTGGGCTTGGATTCTCCAAATTAAGCGTTACATCCTGGCGCAGCAACAGCACTGTGGAAGCCAGTCCTGACTCCACTTGCCAGGATACTTGAGGATAGGACTGGGACAGCGTGGCTTGAATCGAAGAGGCTTCAGCCTCATTGGCCGCTCCGCCTACCCAAACCGCATATTGTCCCGGTGAAGTCATCGCAACGGCAGCGTTACTTCCGATAGACGACCGGACCGCTTCCGCCTCGCCCTCGGTCGCAAAGGCTCCCCCTGCCGCGTAGAAGCTTCCTTGTACTGCAGGAGACTGTCCCTTTAGATAGGAAGCAATACTCGTCGCAACACGAGTAGCTGCCGTCTGCGCTTCTGAGGCAGTAGCATAGGGTCCCGTATAAACCTCATACAGCTTGCCGGCCAAATTATTTTGTACAAAAGCTATCGGTTTGTCAGCAGTTCCTTGCAGTACCTTGACTGCGGCAGCAGCCGTATTCCAGTCTGCACTTTCCAGTGCCTTAACCTTATAACCATCCACACTGAATCTTACCGATTGTCCGGATTCAAATTGCAGCCAAGTACCAGCCGCCTCCGTTCCAACACGCCATTGCGAGCCCGCTTGCAGCGTTACCGCAGGGGCCGTCGATCTATAAGTGCTGCCAAGATCCAGGTACATCGCCACGCGCACCTCATCTTGCAAAGCCGAATCTGCGAAAGCAGGCACTTGAAGCGAACCGGCAATCAGCAGACCGGCAATGATTCCTTTACCCCATAAAAGCCAATTTTTTGCATACGATTTCTTAGTCACTAGTTGACCTCCTTCTTGTTGGTTTCAGAATGCCGGATTAATTCTTCTCAGGCATTGGCAGCCCAAGATGCGTATAGGCAGCCGGAGTTACAACACGCCCTCGCGGTGTCCGCTGTAAAAATCCGATTTGCAGCAAATAGGGCTCATATACATCCTCGATCGTTTGACTCTCCTCACCTATCGTTGCAGCGATCGTGTCAACCCCGACAGGGCCACCACGGAAGCTCATTATCATTGCACGCAGCATCTTATGATCTATGAGATCCAATCCCATCGGGTCAACCTGAAGCCGATGAAGCGCCTCACGCGTAATCTCCGGGGTTACCATCCCGTCTCCTTGAACCTGAGCAAAGTCCCGTACCCGCTTCATCAGCCGGTTCGCAATCCGCGGTGTTCCTCTGGAACGAAGCGCGATCTCGTCAGAGGCATCTCCGGCAAGCGGGATTCCTAGAATATCTGCTGTCCGAGATACAATAAAGCTCAATTCATCCTGAGCATAGAATTCCAGACGGCTAACCACGCCAAAACGATCCCGTAATGGAGCCGACAACAGACCTGCCCGCGTCGTTGCTCCTACCAAGGTAAATGGCGGCAGATCCAGACGAACCGAGCGCGCGCTCGGCCCTTTCCCAATCATAATATCCAGCGCAAAATCCTCCATCGCCGGATAGAGGACCTCCTCCACGGTCCGGTGGAGCCGATGGATCTCATCGATAAATAGAACATCGCCTTCTTGCAGGTTGGTTAGCAAGGCAGCCAAATCTCCCGGACGCTCGATCGCAGGCCCTGAGGTCGTCCGCAGATTGACGCCAAGCTCATTCGCAATAATATTGGCGAGCGTTGTTTTTCCCAGCCCAGGCGGTCCATACAGCAAGACATGATCCAATGCTTCCTTACGCATTTTAGCAGCTTCAATATATATCTTCAGGTTCTCTTTGATCTGATTCTGTCCGATATACTCCGCCAAATAACGAGGACGCAGGCTTAGTTCAACCGCCTGGTCCTCCATCATCAAATTAGCAGAAATAATCCGATCTTCCATCATTGTCGATCAGGCACCCCTTCCCTTAGGCTTCTATCATCCTGCGTACAGTAATTTAAGGGCCTTTTTCATTACCGAATCCACAGGCTCGTCTACTCCCACCTGATCCTTCAAATTCTTCCAGACCTGATCCAGCTCTGCATCGGTATACCCCAGTGCCCGGAGGCCTTCTCTGGCTTCCGGCCATCCTGGCACGGAATCTTGCAGCGCCGAAGCTCCTGCCGGAACAGGATCGAATAGCGAGGCCGTCCCACCCAGGCCCTCCAGCTTATCTTTCAAATCCAAAATCATTCGTTGAGCCGTTTTCTTTCCGATTCCCGGCAGTTTCGTTAGGAACGTGATGTTCTCTTGATGAATGGCAGCTACCACTGTGTCCGGATTTCCGCCACTGAGGATGCCCAGCGCCACGCGAGGTCCGATCCCCGACACGTCAATCAGCTTCCGAAACAGCTTCTGCTCCTCACGGCTGGAAAAGCCGTATAAGAGAATGGCGTCCTCACGAACATGATGATGAATATAGACCGTGATGGTCTCTTCGGATTTGCCTGCAAAAACGTACGGATTCGGGCAAAAAACACGATACCCGATGCCTTGAACATCAAGAACGATATATTCTGTCTCCAGATGAGCCAATTGCCCGCGTAAATAGTCTATCATGACCGAAGCACCTCATTCAGCTTGGAATTTAACGTATAAGAGTGAGCATGACAAATCGCAACTGCAAGCGCATCGGCCACATCATCCGGTTTCGGAATTGCTTGCAGCTTCAAGAACATTCTCGTCATCTCCTGAACCTGGCGCTTCTCTGCCTTCCCATATCCCACGATAGCTTGTTTCACCTGCATTGGAGTGTACTCCGATATAGGGAGTCCCCTTTGTGCCGCAGCAAGAACCATGACCCCCCTTGCCTGTCCTACCGACATCGCCGTGGTAACGTTACGATTAAAGAACAGCTTCTCCAGAGCAACCGCATCAGGCTTATACTTATCAATTAGTTGCACGATTCCCTCATAGACATGCAGCAGGCGCTCCTCCTCAGGAGTATGAGCCTCCGTCTGAATGCATCCGTACTGTACCGGAACACACTTGCTTCCTTGTTTATCAATAAAGCCGAAACCGACAATTGCGATTCCGGGATCAATGCCTAAAATCCGCAAAGTCCACCCTCTCCTCAATCAGCCACTCGATGTATTATATCATCTAGTCTGTCTCTAATTTCATATTTTGTCCAGCACACGTTTCTGCGGATATCCCGTTTTATCCGAATGAACGGAATCATTAAACGAACATTCGTTTGTATTATATGCGAACACTCCCTCTCTTTCAAGGAAAAGAAAATCGCATACCCTTTATTCTTTATTCGGAAAATCGGGAGTGAACTATTATAAAAAAGAAGCTGCCCTGCTTCGCTTATTAGCGAATTGAGGCAGCTTCTTTCTGGACCCGGGCTTCTTTATTGTTTTTGCTGGAGCATTTGCTCTGATTCCGGCATTGCGTAGTCGCTAAAGGTGGATAATACACTATTGTACTCCTCCACATCCTGAATGCGGATTCCTGCCTGAAGCTGATTTAATACTTCGCTAGGAAGAGCACTCTCCATCGTCTCTACATCCAATTGAAAAAAAGTACGGATGACTTTTTCCTTCTTAGGGGGTCCGTCGAACAGGCTTAAATTTCCGTTGCTGTCGATTCCAATATAACCTTCTCGTCCGCACAGCTCTGACAGCCCTTCCACGTGTTCGTCAAACCATACATCTCCTCCTGGAGCCAGACGGCCCTTCCATTCCGCATGAGACTTAGCTAATTCAGTAATTTCCCATGGTCTCATCAGGCCAAGCACGACATTTTCTTCCCCACAGGTATATATTTTGTTAAGGTGAACAATTCGTACCTGGTCCGTATCCCGAAGCTGCTCCAGCCATGCCAGCGATGATTCCTCATCGTCACGCAATTCTTGCAGCTGCCCCCAAGTCTCCATAGAGATGGGCTCTTCGGTCATCAGCGTCTTCATTTCTTCCGACAATAACATCCCTGACCATGCCATTAGCGTGATTAAGACAAAGGCTCCGAACGTCCATACCGCTCTTCTCCATCTTCTCCACCGTCTTCTGAGCTGTTTTTTCGTATGAAAAATATTCACGTTTATCCCCTTCTATCGGAGTTTTATGTATATTCTGACCGTCGGCTTTCTGAAATATACAGTAAGTTCTGAATCTGTTCCGAATAGAAGGCAAATAAAAAAACAGCC
The DNA here is from genome assembly GCF_018333295.1 of Paenibacillus apis. NCBI lineage: Bacteria > Bacillati > Bacillota > Bacilli > Caryophanales > Paenibacillaceae > Paenibacillus > Paenibacillus apis. The sequence goes on along the minus strand of NZ_BORS01000022.1, from coordinate 602 downwards.
ATCAAAGATGACTGTTCATGGATCGGGACGACACGATTTGAACATGCGACCCCCTGGTCCCAAACCAGGTGCTCTACCAAGCTGAGCTACGTCCCGATAAATGCCGGTGAAGGGACTCGAACCCCCACGGTTTCCCTCACGATTTTGAGTCGCGCGCGTCTGCCAATTCCGCCACACCGGCTTATTCATTTTTAAAAAAATGGCGCGCCCTAAGAGATTCGAACTCCTGACCTTTTGATTCGTAGTCAAACGCTCTATCCAGCTGAGCTAAGGGCGCGTATTATGGAGCGGACGACGGGAATCGAACCCGCGACCCTCGCCTTGGCAAGGCGATGCTCTACCGCTGAGCCACGTCCGCATATAAAAGTAACTTATATTGGTGAGCCATGAAGGACTCGAACCTTCGACACCCTGATTAAAAGTCAGGTGCTCTACCAACTGAGCTAATGGCTCATGTATGCCGAGTCTAAGATGTAAATGGCGGAGCCGACGGGATTCGAACCCGCGGTCTCCTGCGTGACAGGCAGGCATGTTAGGCCTCTACACCACGGCTCCACACTAGTAATGCACAATTCCTTAAGGAATTAATTGCGGGGGCAGGA
>NZ_BORS01000021.1:0-65396 GCF_018333295.1 Paenibacillus apis | reverse complement strand
AACCCCTTTAGGGGTAGCTAAAAAAGTAGTGCGGTTGGCGGATCATTCAGTGCCCTTTCAGGGCTGGCCAGTAACAAAGGCTTTCAGCCGCAGAGCAAACCACCCGTTATACGGGTGGTGCTGATTTTACGGGAGTGGGTTTGGGTTGAATCAAGTGTTCTTATTGGAATAGACTGAAGCGGCTCCGTCAGACAGCATGAAGATCATATCAGAAAGCTCCTTCGTACTTAAATCAAAGCCCCTATCAATCCACTGGCTAATCATACTTAAACAGCCGATAGTCAAATAGTGATAAATATAATCTGATTGAGCTTCTTTACCCGTCAAAAGCAGGTTCGCTCTCAAGGTAGTGATCGCTGAAGAGACGAAGCTGGAAGGAAACGAGGAATTTCCCGTTGGTCCGAGAAGTACACTGAATACCCTGCCATTGTCCTTCACATACTCTAGCAGCCCTTGCAGCAATTGAAAATTTCCAACAATCCTCTCAATATGCCCCCTCACTTGAAGCATTACCTCTTGCTCAATATCCTCCAACAGATCGAACTGGTCCTTGTAATTAAGGTAAAAGGTAGACCGGTTAATACCTGCATGCTCGCAAAGTTCTTTAATGGTCAGCTTGTGAATCGGCTTGGATTGCATTAGTTCGATCAGGCTGTTCTTCAGTAGCGATTTCGTCAATCTGACTCGTTGGTTTTCACGATTGCTCATGATATTCATCCTTTTTACTTTCAATTTTTACTATTTTGACGAGCTCCCAACATATTCATCCCAAGTGTCTATCTTATATCAAGATAAGATCAACTGTTGGTTGTAAAATAGACACCGTGTCGTAGATACTTGGATTATAACATAATTATCAGCTTGTAGTTGAAGGGAGATAAAAAGGATGATTAAGAGAAGAGTATTATTAACCGGGGCTACTGGAGGAATGGGTTCTCATGTGCTTCGAGAGCTGCTAAAGGATACCGATAAGCTGGATATTACATTGTTGGTGCTCGATACAGAGACAGATCGCAGAGCTCTTAAGGATTATGAGAACAAAGAAGGCCTCACTATCCATTGGGGAGATTTGACTAAGGAAGACGATGTGTATGAATGTATCAAAAATGCGGACATTGTCTTGCATGTTGCCGCACTGGTCTCTCCTGTAGCGGACTATAAGCCTAAGCTGGCAATGAAGGTGAACTATGGTTCCATGCGTAACATCATTCACGCGATTAAGGAGCAAGGAAGAATGGAGGAAGTCAAGGTTGTGTCGATCGGGACGATTGCTGAAACCGGGGACCGGATGCCGCCTATTCATTGGGGGCGGGCAGGCGATCCCATTAAGCCAAGCATTTACGACTATTACGCGGTATCTAAAATCGCTGCAGAACGACTGCTGATCGAATCGGGACTAAAATACTGGGTGAGTCTGAGACAGACCGGAATAATGGGACCTGCAATGAGCAAGATCAAGGATGCAATCATGTTCCACAATTGTCTGAATAATGTGCTTGAATATGTTTCTGACCGGGATTCCGGCAGAATGCTTGGCAACCTCTGCCGCTTGGATTATTCGGGGGAATTGTCTGAGGGTTTCTGGGGTCATGTGTATAATATTGGCGGCGGCGAAAGCTGCAGGGTAGATACTTACGCTATGTATAAAGAGCTCTATGGGGCGATCGGATTTAAAAATTTGAAATATGTCATTAACCCTAAATGGTACGCTACACGAAATTTTCATGGAACCTATTATCTGGATTCGGACAAGCTGGAGGAGCATCTTCACTTCCGCAGAGACAGCATGCAATATTTCTATGATTCCTACCTGGATTCACTAGGACCGGTAGCTCCAATATCCCGCCTAGTATGCAAGCTTCCGGGCGGACAAAAGCTGATGGGAAGTATTATGAAGAAAGTATTTTTGAAGGAAGCGCGTACGGAGCATGGGACGGTTCGCTTCTTCGAGCAGAATATGGAAGAGAAGATCGATGCTTACTGGGGCAGCAAACGTGCATGGGAGGCAATCCCATCCGGTATTAATGAGTTCGAGCACTTTCAGGATTGGGATCGGGTCATATGGATTGATCATGGCTACGATGAGAACAAGCCGGAAAGGGAGTTGAACCTGGAGGATGTGAAAGGAGCTGCTCAATTCCGGGGAGGACACTGCTCCTCAAACGAAATGAATACTGGGGATTGGAGGGGGAAATTGAAGTTTACTTGCGCTTTCGGACACGACTTTGAAGCAAGCCCGCGTCTGGTATTGGAAGCGGGGCACTGGTGCCCGGTCTGTGAACGTGAAAGCTGGAACTATGCAGCTCGCGCCAAAGTGGATCCATTTTTCGCCCAAGTGTGGACACCGCTTAATTCGCCGGAAGAGCCAGAGCGAGAGTATAGAAAAGAAGTGACAGAACTGGATGTATAAACATACTCTAGTCTGAATTATTAGCCATGCCGTAAGAGCGTCTAGCGTCTATTTCCGGGCAGGATCTCTTTGAAAAGCTGTTGAATAAAGACAAGGAAGGATTGCTCCAAGCCTGTCGGCTCCTCTTTGGTTGGCCAGGATAGATAGATGGTGCGAATGCAGCGATGACCGCGGATCGGCAGCAGCTTGATATCCTCAGTAAGGAGTCCGCTCCACAGAATGGAGGGGATGAAGGAGATCCCGAGGCCGGATTCGATCAAGCCTCTTACGGTGGCCGGATCATCACTCTCGAAGATGATGTCGGGGCTGAACGGCAAATCCGCAAAGAACCGGTCCGTTGTTCTTCGCAGCGGATTACCGGTGGTCAAGCTAATAAATTTCTCATGCTCAAGCTCCAATAAGGTGACTTCATTCCTGCCGCTGAGATGATGCTGCCTTGGGACGCCGAGCATAATCTCTTCTTCAAGCAGAATTACATGCTCGTTATGCCCTAAAGGCTCAGAGGTAATTGCAAAGTCATAGGTCAGCGCCTTCCCGGTCTTGCCAGGATGCTGGATCAGGTTGAACCGGATATGGGGATACTTGTCCCGAAACCGGCGGACAATCCAGGGCAGAAGCATGGAGCCGACCGCCACATATAAGGAAATGATCTCAACATTCTCCTTGCTCATTTCCGTAACTTCAACAACTCCTTGCTCCAAGGCGGACAACGCTTGGCTGGTCCTCTTCAGAAACTTCTCTCCAAAGGCATTAAGGACAATGTGCTTGCCCTTGCGGTCGAATAGCGGAACACCCAATTCGGTCTCAAGTGATTTGATCATTTTGCTGAGTGCGGGTTGTGAGATATAGAGTTCTTTGGCAGCACGGGTCATGTTGCCATGCCGGGCTGTGGTCAGGAAATATTTTAACTGTAAAAGCTCCATATCCGACACTCCCTTATAACCTATAGGTTATTAATAATGATAAATATAACTATTTTACAGCTATTTTAATAATAAATACAATAGATACATAGGAAAGAAATTCGGCGAGGAGGTGGGCTTCTGAAGCTTGTGTTTACATTTCCGGGACAAGGTTCACAGACTCCGAATATGCTGCAGGACATTCCGGCATACGTGGAGAGGGCAGCCGAAGTGATTGGCGTGATGCCGCGAGATGATGAGCTTGCCTTGTCCTCAACGCTATGGACGCAGATCGCACTGTTCCTGAAAGGGACAGCTGTTGCGGATGAGTTCATGAAGCAGGGCGTAATTCCGTATTTTGTGGCCGGTCATTCGATCGGAGCTTATTCAGCCGCAGTCACCGCAGGGGTCATATCCTTTGAGGATGCGCTGAGCATGGTTTGGCGACGTGCCCAGTGGATGGATCGGGCTTACCCCGCGGGCTACGGGATGGGAATAATAATGGGATTGACGAAGGAAGAGGTCGAACGGATTGTTGTTCATGCGCATAGCGATGAGTCTCCGGTGTACCGCTCCAATGTTAATGGAGAGCTGCAAGTTGCGTTATCAGGCACGGTAGAAGGGATCAGCAGAGCATTCGAGCTAGCCAAACAGCGGGGCGCTTCGAAGACGATCCATTTGAAAGTACCGGTGCCTTCGCACTCTCCTTTAATGGAGGGATTGACTTCTGAATTGTCCGGGATGCTGGAAAGGATTCCTCTGCAGGATGCAAAAATGACATACTTGCTAAATCATACGGGAAGACCGACCCGGTCCAGGCAGAAGATTGCCGAGGATTTGGCGGTAAATGCGGTTTATCCTGTTTGCTGGCATGATATGACAACTGTAAGTGTGGAGAGCGGTGCGGATTGCTTTATAGAGATGCCGCCAGGACACACGTTGACAGGCCTGCTTAAGCAGGCCCATCCTTGCTTGCGCGGAATTGCAGTTGATGAGACGGGGATGGAAGGCGCATTGTATCTGATCAGAAAGTGGGAGGCGCAGGCGGAATGAACAAGGAATTACGTTCCTGGAGTCGAAAGCGGGACAGGAAGCAATCGAAGCTGAGCGGAATCGAACCGCGGATGAAAGGAAAGTTTATTGATACGAGCGATATTGTAAGTGTCCTTGAGGCGTTGATTGAGCCCGGCGCTAAGGTCGTTCTTGAGGGAGACAACCAGAAGCAGGCGTCTTTTCTCTCGCAAAAGCTGCTGGAGGTCGATCCCGCCAAGGTACACGATCTGCATATGATTATGTCGAGTGTTTCGCGGCCGGAGCATCTGGATATTTTTGAGCAGGGCATTGCAGGCAAGCTGGATTTTTCCTATTGCGGATCCCAGAGTCTGCGTGTTGCGCAAATGATTGAGGACGGGACGCTGAAGCTTGGCGATATCCATACTTATTTGGAGCTGTTCGGAAGGCTGTTCATCGACCTTATTCCGGATGTGGTGCTTGTCGCGGCAGACAAGGCCGATACCGCAGGGAATCTGTATACAGGCAACAACACGGAGGAGACGCCTACGATAGTAGAAGCAGCGGCGTTCAAGGACGGTATCGTCATTGTACAGGTGAATGAAATCGTAGAGGAATTGCCGAGAACGGATATTCCTTCCTCCTGGGTGGATGTCATTGTGAAGGCGGATAAGCCCTATGCACTGGAGGCGCTGTTTACCCGCGATCCCCAGCATATCACCGAGCTGCAAATATTAATGGGCATGATGGCGATCAAAGGGATTTACGGGCGTCATGGAGTGCAGTCCCTCAATCACGGGATCGGTTACAACACCGCAGCGATTGAACTGCTGCTGCCAACCTATGGCGAGCAGCTCGGATTAAAGGGTAAAATTGCGAGACATTGGGCCTTGAATCCGCATCCGACCCTGATTCCGGCAATCGAAACGGGCTGGGTGGAGAGCATTCACAGCTTCGGCGGCGAGGTGGGCATGGAGAGATACATCGCGGCACGGCCGGATGTGTTCTTTGTAGGAAAGGACGGATCCATGAGGTCCAACCGTGCGATGTGCCAAGTGGCAGGTCAGTTTGCGGTAGATATGTTTATCGGCTCGACGCTGCAAATGGATCATGCCGGGAACTCCTCCACAGTTACTGCCGGTCGGCTGTCCGGCTTCGGCGGTGCCCCGAATATGGGGCATGATCCCCGGGGACGCAGGCATGCGTCAGCTGCCTGGTTGGCGATGAACGAGCAGCCTTCCGAGCTGTCCAAAGGACGCAAGCTGGTGGTACAGATGGTTGAAACCTATGGGGCGAATAAAAAGCCGGTTTTCGTGGAGAAGCTGGATGCGGTCAAGGTGAAGGACGCCTCCGGTCTCGCGATAACACCGGTCATGATCTATGGGGATGATCTGACCCATGTGCTCACGGAGGAAGGGATTGCCTATCTGTACAAAACAGACAGCCTGGCAGAAAGAAAGCAAGCTCTGGCCGCCATCTCCGGAGTAACGCCGCTCGGTCTGGAGAGCCGTGAGCATGAAGTGTCCGATCTCCGCGACCGCGGCATTGTGGCGTATCCGGAGGATCTGGGAATCCAGCGGCGGCAGGCCAAGCGTTCTCTGCTGGCCGCGCAATCAATCAGCGATCTGGTGACCTGGTCGGATGGCTTATATGATCCGCCGGCGAAATTCAGGAGCTGGTCGTAGGCTATGGCGATGCTGCGACACGATATCGAAGGCTTTGCGAAGTCACTTGCTTCCAGAGCGGTGTGGGCATTGACTGAAGAAGCAAGGCTTACCCCAAAGCCAGGCCTGGTGGATGCGAGAAGCAGCGGGGCACATAGCGATATGTCTCTGGAACTGATGATCAATTCGGCAGAGGCTTTGCGAGGAACGTTTGAGGAAATCGCCAGCGTCTCTTACCTCCGTTCCCCCAATCAAGAGCTGCGGGAGAAGATTGCCCGCATCGGCAGAGAAGGGGAAAGGCGGATGTACACGGTCACAGAAGGGGTCAACACGCACAAAGGCGCGATCTGGGCGCTCGGCCTTCTGACCAGCGCCCGTGCCGTCTGCGCCGATGAAGCTGATAATGAGCGGGTGCTGCGGCTTGCCGGTGTGATTGCTTCCTATGAGGACCGTTATTGTCCTGTGGAAGAGAAAGAGACTAATGGACAAATTGTAAAGCGCAAATATAATATTAGCGGCGCTTACGAGGAGGCGCAGCAGGGATTTCCTCATATTCGAAATGAAGCTTTGCCTGCGCTGCTGAGCGCAAGGAGAGCGGGTAAGAATGAGCAGGAGGCGCGTTTGGAAGCTCTGCTGGCCTTGATGGCTGCGGTGGATGATACCTGCATTTTGCATCGCGGAGGGAGTGCCGCTTTAACAACAGTTAAGGAGCTAGCGGCTTCCTGTCTCCGGGCGGCTAGTGGAAATATGGGGGAATTCGAAGAGAAATTCACCAGACTGGGCGATTATTGCCGCTCACGACGTCTGTCACCGGGCGGAAGCGCTGATTTGTTGGCTGCTGCTTTGTTTCTTGGCGTGGATGATGAAAGGGGAAGGGAGCTATAACGATGGAACAATTACATTTTCAATATGCCGCTTCAAGACCGATTACTCAATCGGCTCATATCGGTGTGGTTGGGTCGGGCGATCTGGAGATCCTTGTGGAGCCGGGAGAGGGCGGCACGGCACAGGTAAAGGTGCTGACCGGGAGCGAGGGATTCGGACAGACCTGGGACCATGTGCTGACTCGATTTTTCACCCGTTATCCGATTATAGCTCAAATGACCATCCACGATTACGGGGCTACGCCCGGGGTCGTGATGCTTCGATTAACGCAAGTGCTGGAGGTGCTGGGCTATGCAGAATAGCTATGTGGAGCTGAACGGGCGTGAACGCGCACAGGCACTGCTTGACCGGGATACCTTCCGCGAGCTGGTCGGGCCCTTTGACAGGCTCTATTCTCCACACCTGGAGCCGCAAGGAATTGTACCGCAAAGCGATGATGGTGTGATCGTGGCGAGAGGCATGCTTCAAGGAGAACAGGTGCTGGTTATTTCCATTGAAGGCGCATTTCAGGGAGGCGGGATTGGAGAGGTTGGCGGGGCCAAGATATCCGGTGCGCTGGAGCTTGCTTTGGAGGCAAATATCCAGGGAGATCGCATCGTTCCCATTCTGCTTTTAGATACCGGCGGAGTTCGGCTCCAGGAAGCGAATTACGGTCTGTTGTCCATCTCCGAAATTAGCGCACAGGTAGTTGCCCTGCGGGAGCATGTGCCCGTCATCGGGGTCATCCCCGGGCGCATCGGTGCATTTGGCGGCATGTCTATCGTCGCGGAGCTGGCAAGCACCTTGATTGCTACTCGAATGGCCCGGCTCGGCTTGAATGGCCCTGAAGTAATTGAACAGGAGGCAGGGGTCATGGAGTTTGATTCCCGGGACAAGGAGCTGATCTGGAATACAATCGGAGCCCGTCAGCGTCAGGCTACCGGGTTAATTGACGAGCTTGTGGAGGATGATGCCGCGGCCTTGACTGCTGCGATCTATCAGGCGATGAAGCGTCCTGCCCAAGCGCCGAAAACGTTGCAGACTGATTTCTACCTTAGCTTGCTCAGCCAATTCGACCCGGCACAGAAGTGGACTCCTGATAACTATGTTGAGTTGTATGAGAAGGTTAATCCTATAAATCAATTTCCATCGTATGCAAAAGAAGGTCCTAGCGATCAAGCAGATAGCCGAGGTTATCGGTGGTTTGCTGCATTAACTGGCATGGCCCATCCGGTGAGCGATACTCCTTCTGTGCTGGCGGCAGATATCGTTAAGGATGGACAAATATGCCGGTATATCTCCGTTGTCCCTGATGCTACAAGCCGCTATCCACGTGCAAAAGATGGAGAGGTCGGACTGTTGGAGGGATGGACGGTCGCCCAGCTGGTTCGCGATGCAATTCGGCTGGATCAGGACTCGGCGAATAAACGCCCGATCATTGCTATCGTTGATGTGCCGAGTCAAGCCTACGGCTACAGCGAGGAGCTGATCGGGATCAGCCTGGCGCTGGCGGCAAGCACGGATGCGTATGCTTGTGCCAGAATGCAGGGGCATCCGGTGGTCGCTCTCATCGTTGGCAACGCAATTTCCGGCGCCTTCCTGGCCCATGGCCTTCAGGCCAACCGCCTTATCGCTTTGGATGATCCCGGAGTTCATATTCAGGCCATGTCCAAGACTTCGGCGGCGCGGATTACACGCAGAAGCAGCGCAGAGCTGGAGGAGGCGACAAGCAAAGTACCGGCGATGGCTTATGATATAACCAGCTATAGCACGCTGGGCTCGTTATTCCGCTTATTGCAGGACATTCAAGCAGATGCTCCTCGAACCAAGGATCTGCTGGCAGTTGAATTCGCCATTGCCGAAGCAATTGCCTCGATTGAGACTGCTCCTCGCGACCTCATCAGTTCCCGCCTGCAAAGCGAGGCAGCGCAGAATGGAGGACGGGCAGCGACGCTGCGGGTGCGTGAGGCGTTAAGACAGCAATGGTAATCCGGCCGCATGATTTGATTGAGCTATCGGATATTGCTGCCTTATCTTTCACGGAAGTTGAGGATGAGGGGCTTGGGTGGGTGAAGGATTCCTTGTGGCATGCTCCGTTCGTCGTCGTTCGGCGCGCTCCGTTTTCCGGATCCGGCCATATCCCTGTCGGTATTCGCGGTGACCAACGAAGTCAGCGAATGGGTGCTTATTTATCCCCAGCCGGAGCCGCCAGAATCATTACACCTTATGATATTGCCCGGCAGCAGCTGTGGAACAATGTCTCTGAGCATCGCCGTCCGTTGCCGGTCATTCGAGTGATGCAAGAGATTGCCAAGGTTCTGTCCGGCTGCAGATGGGGACCTGCCGGAAGCGGAGGATTCGAGATGGCGACGGGGGCGCCTGTCTTGAAGGAATCCAGCGATCTGGACCTCGTCATCGACATGTCGTCCGTACTAGAGGGAAGGGCGCAAGCTGAATGGGCATCGCGATTGCTGAGACAGCTTGATCGTTTGCCGGTCAGAACTGATATCCAACTAGAGACCCCGGAGGGAGCCTACTTGCTGCATGAGCTGGTGAAGAGCAGGACCGGCAAGGTTCTGCTTCGTACAGCCAGAGGTCCTGAGCTTGTTCCTCACCCATGGAAGCTTGAAGAGGCTTGAGGGTATCCATTAGTCAATGACTTTTGGGTGCCCTCTTTTTTTGCCGTAAAGTGCTTAAGAATCGTCACAGTTCAAGTGGAAAACCTGCTTTTCATAGTTCGTGATATATGTCACAATTGTATTATTAGCTGAAGGATCATGTAAACGAAGGACGAGAGGAGTGAAAAGCATTGATTTCAACAGCCCAGAGAACAAGAACTTTCGTCAAATTCATGGTACATAACGGTATACTTACCATCACGACTACTTTGATCATCGTATTGGCGATTCGCGCCATTTTACAGGTGGAAAATCGCAGCTGGCAGGATGACACGCCCATTTTTCTGTTCGTATTGATGATTACCACGCTATTCTTCTTTATTATCTTTTGGCAGAGCCGCAAGCTGCGTTCGGAGCAGGAGCTGTTCTCGAATGTGTTCATGCACAGCCCCGATGGCGTTCTGGTAACGGACAATACCTTGAATATCATCCGCATGAATCCCACTGCCAAGCACCTGCTGCATTGGGCGGAGGAGCCGGCGAGCGTCAGCTTTTGCAATCATTGCTCCAACTATCCCGGGTTGAACAAGCGCTGCAGTTATCAAAATTGCTTTATTACCGAGCCAGCTTCGCAGCATACTGAAGTGTTGATTACAACCTCAGACGGGATAACCAAGTCTATGAATGCAAGTGTGTCGCACTATACAGATCCGGTGCTTGGTCCGTTGAACATCATTCGGCTTCAGGCGGTCGAGAAGAACAGGCAGGAAGAGCAGCACCGGATTGCGCAAATGATTACGCACTCGATTCTGTCCGCCCAGGAAAATGAACGCAAACGCATCTCGCGCGAGCTGCATGACGGGATTGGCCAGTCGCTATACAGCATTTTGATTCAGACCGAAGTGCTGAAGGGCCAATTGGAGGAGCCCGTAAACACACCAGCCGACGAATCCATTGATTCCCTGCAGGAGTCCATTCGTCACACCATTGAAGACATCCGGGATTTATCTGTGGAGCTGCGGCCATCCGCACTAGACGATATCGGGCTTGTGGCAGCACTCCGGAATTACGTAAAATTATATGGACAGAAGTTCGGCATTCAAGTGCTGTTCTCGATTGACGGCGACAGCGGCCGACTGCCGGCAGGACATGAGATCGCCCTGTACCGGATTGTGCAGGAAGCCTTGACGAATGCAGCCAAGTATTCGCATACTGAAGTGGTGAACGTCGGGCTGAAGCTGCTCCCGGAGGCGGCTGAGCTCCTGATCCGCGACCATGGCGTCGGATTCGAACTGACAACGGAGCTGCGGCAGGGTGTCGGCCTATACAGCATGGAAGAGCGAGTTAAGATATTAGGCGGAGAATTTGAGATTGAATCGGTTCCCGGACAAGGAACAACCATTCAGGTCAGAGTGCCGATTGAAGCGGATGAGATCTCTGGCCGTAAGGAGGATTTGCGCAGCGATGGATATTAAAGTGCTAATCGTCGACGATCATGCCGTCGTTCGCAGCGGACTTCGCGCCGTACTGGATACGAAGCCGGGAATCAAGGTTATCGGGGAGGCCGCGGACGGTATTTCTTGCATCAAGAAGTCGCTGGAGCTTCATCCCGATCTGGTCTTGATGGATTTGAGCATGCCGAACGGGCGCGACGGCCTGTATACAACCAGTGAATTGCTGCAATCCATGCCAGAGGTCAAGGTTATTATTTTGACGATGCATGATGATGAGCAATATTTGTTCCGGGCCCTTAAAGCCGGGGCTTCCGGTTACATTCTGAAATCAGCGCCGATTACGGAGCTGGTGACAGCGATCGAGCAGGTTCATCAAGGATTGGTCTACCTGCATCCTACGGCGACGAAAAAGGTCATAGAGGGGTATTTGCACGGACACTCCAAAGAGCCGCAGGACACCTTCGAAACCTTATCGGAGCGTGAAAAAGAGGTGTTAACCTTAGTCGCCAAAGGCTATACGAACAAGGAAGCGGCCGAGCTGCTCTCGATCAGCGTAAAAACAGTAGAGAACCACAAAGCGAATATCATGGATAAGCTGCAGCTCAATAATCGGCGAGAATTAATGAAGTTCGCCTTCAGAAGGGGGCTGCTTGATTTTGACTAGGGAGGACGATCAATCGCTGACCATCCAGCAGCAGATTCAGCAAGAACTCCAGCAGTTGAAGTCGGACCTGGCCTTGGATTTTGTTGCCGTTGCTCTTGCGGATGCCAATTATCGGGATATTTATTGGAAAATAGCGCTTGGTGCCAAATCGGAGCGTTATCGTAAAATAACGGTTCGCATGGGCAGAGGGATGGCCGGCAAAGTCATGCAAACCAAGCGTCCGCATATCGTTACCTCTTATCCCGAGGAGGTGCGAGACGAGATGCTGGAGTATCCGATCTTCCTTGTGGAAGCGATCCGGTCCGCCGTTGGCGTCTCGGTGGATTCGAAGCGGCCGGAGCAGAAGCAATCTTACGGTGTGCTTCTTGTAGGACAGCGGCAGGAGCGGGTATATCACGAGCAGGAGATTGCGCGGGTGGAGCAAAGTGCGGCTGTGCTGGCCGTGCTATATGACAGTACCGTGGTCCTTGAGCCTGCAAAAGAGCAGGAGCGGGCGGAGCATACCGACGTGAAGAGTCCGCTTTTGCAGCGGCTGCGAGAGTTCCGGGCGGAAGGAATAACCTGTGAATTGCTCGATCAACGAATTACGAGATTGTCTCACACTCGGCAGCAGCAGATTGGGGAGATTCTCGACCTGCTGGTTCATCACAGCATGCGTTCCATCCATCAGGCAAGCGTTACAATGGAGCAGGATGAGTTGGGTCATACACGGATTGAATTTCAGTGCGTTGGAGGCGAACCGCTGTCCCAGGATCTATTTAATCCCGTTAATGATCTTTTGATATCCTTAAAATGCGACCTTGAAATCGCAGTGGAAGCCGAACGGCAGTCCGTGCGGTTTACGCTTCCTACTCGTCTATTACTGGATGAGCAGATCTGGAATCCATAAGAGGTAGTTCAAAAAGTCGGTCTTCAGTGCTGAAAAGCTGACTTTTTGAACTCGCATCATAAGCAAATATGAGATGGGGAATTTCCTAGAAAGCAAATGAGGGAATTCCCCAATTTTTTTTAGGTCTGCCTCCCGGGATAATAGAGTCATTAGCTGTTGACTTTACAAGGAGGAAGCGCATGAAATCATCAACCAAAGCCATACTTCCCTTGCAGACGTTGAGTTTAATTCTCGGATTTGCAGTGTGGGGCATTCTATCATCGCTCATTGTATTTATTAAAGAAGGAATTCCGCTTACACCGGGCCAGTTGTCGCTAGTCACAGCCGTGCCTGTTGTACTGGGCTCCGTCTTGCGGATTCCCTTCGGGTATTGGACGAATAAATACGGGGCGCGCTTCATGTTTCTCATCAGCTTTCTGATTCTCCTGATTCCCGTATTCTACATCAGCCAGGCCAAGAGCTTCGTGGACCTGTTGATCGGCGGGCTGTTTCTGGGGATCTCGGGAGCAACCTTCTCGGTCGGAGTGACATCCTTGCCGAAGTATTATCCAAAAGAAAAGCATGGTCTGGTAAACGGAATTTATGGCCTGGGCAATCTGGGCTCGGCACTAAGCACCTTTTTCGCACCCGTCCTGGCGTCTCAGTTCGGCTGGCGCACCACGGTGCAGTGTTATCTGGTGTTGCTTGGAATATTTATTCTGGCAAATTTCTTCATCGGCGACCGGAAGGAAGCCAAGCTCGAAACTTCCCTTTCCGAGCAAATCAAGGGCATTTACAAAAACGAAAAATTGTGGCTGGTCTGTTTCTTTTATTTTATTACCTTCGGAGCCTTCGTAGCTTTTACCGTGTTCCTTCCGAATCACCTCGTTAATAACTTTGGTATCGAGAAGGTGGATGCGGGGCTTCGGACAGCAGGCTTCGTCACCCTGGCGACCTTTATGCGTCCGGTAGGCGGATGGCTCGGCGACAAGTTTAATCCTTTCAAAATTCTGCTGTTTGTATTTACGGGACTTACAATCGGCGCCATTATTCTGGCATTTTCACCGACGATTCCGCTCTTTACTTTCGGCTGTCTGATGATCGGGCTGTGCGCAGGTCTTGGCAACGGTACGATCTTCAAGCTGGTCCCGCTTTATTTCTCGAAGCAGTCAGGGATTGCAAACGGGCTTATTTCCGCGGTAGGCGGATTGGGGGGCTTCTTCCCGCCATTGATGCTGACCCTGTTGCTCTCGATGACAGGTCATTATGCGATCGGGTTTATGTCATTGGCTATGGTTGCCCTCTGCAGTATCCTGCTGGTACTGTACATGTACTGGAATGACCGAATGAAGCTGGCAGAGCAAATTGTACATGGAACCTCGCAAGCGGTTCTCGTAACGAATCCGAAAGGGATCATTCAGACCGTCAACCCTGCGTTCACGGCAATTACGGGGTATACATCGGAGGAGGCCATCGGTCAGAGGCCGGGGTTCCTGAAATCCGGCAAGCATGACAAAGCATTTTATGACGCCATGTGGAAAGAGCTTAGAGAGAAGAAGGCCTGGTCCGGGAACATCTGGAATAGGAAGCAGACCGGGGAAATGTATTTGCAGCGTTTGACGATCAACGGCATCCAGAACGACATGGGGGAAATCAGCTATTATGTCGGCGTGTTCAACGAAATTGATCCGTCGGAGCTATCCAAGAAGTTTGCATGAGGCGGGAGCTATCTAAGTTGAGCTAAGGATTGTGCGCGTAGCCCTATTTGAATTGCGAGTTAGGTGGGGCAACGTGTGAAGAGTTGCTACGATCGCTGTTGTTCGCGGATTTCTTCAATTGGACTAAGTTCTAATAAGGGAGAAATCCGCTCACAAAGGCGAACGCTCCGCTTCTTCACAACCCTTCACACTTATGCCCATGCCACTTCGCCTGCTAGTTCGACAACTATACAAGATTGCACATAGCTACGCCATATAGGTGCCTCAATAAACATGCTACCTTTGGCATGCAAACAGGATACGCACCTGAAATGAACCCCGGCCTCATGATGGTCCGGCCTTGTACGAAACTCCATGTATTTTACATGTCGAGCAACTGGGCCTTATAAAGACAAGCTAAGAGCCTGCGTAAAAAGGGTATAAGTTTGAAGGTTGCTGCAGAAGCGAAGCGGTCGCCTTTGCGAGTGGATTTCTACCTTGTGATGGCTTATTCAACCAAGAAATCCGCGAGCAACAGCGATCGAAAGCAACCTTCACACGTTACCCCCGGCACGCAGAATCATTAACAGGGGATTATGGGACAGTCTCTATAGTAAAGGAGTACAACTTATGTATTCGAAGCTTGCCTGGAGAGATACAGGTGCAATGAATAACGTGGTTCCTGTACTGCAGATCATCGGCTATAAGAACAGCGGCAAAACAACCCTTGCCTGCAAGCTGATATCCGAGCTCACAGCCTGCGGTCTCCGCGTTGGCTCTGCCAAGCATGATGCGCATGAATTTCAGTTGGACGACGATGGGACAGACAGCCAAAGGCATCTGTCCCATGGTGCTTTAGAGACCGTACTCACGTCGAAGTCGGCAACAAGAGTGATGAGCCAGGCACCGATGACACTGGATGAAATCGCAAGCAGCATGTACGGCAGAGTAGACATTTTGATTGCGGAGGGCTTCAAGTCGGCCCGCTACCCCAAAATTGCTCTGCTTCGCGAATTGGATGAACAGCAGAAGCTTCTTTGTGAAGCGTCCAACATCCGGCTATGGATTAGCTGGACAGGGACAGGGGAAGAGAGGGATCCCGCTTCTCTTAGTGAACTCCCCTCAAATTCCACAGCGCCCATGCTCGCACTAAAAGATGAAACAACCGTGATTAAATCAGCACTTCACCTCGCATTGTCACTCCTATCCTCAATATAACGGGGATTCCCTACCTCGGAATGAGGGAGTTCCCCCCTCTTCATGATCGATCCTAGCGCCTACAATTATAGTATCAATAAGCGCAAGGAGCTGGAACGATGAACAAAACCAACCCGCTACTGCAGAAGTTAAAGTTTTTCCGAAAGCGCGAGAAGAACGCGGAAGGCTGGAGTGAAGTATCTCACGAGGATCGCTCTTGGGAACATATGTACCGCGACCGCTGGCAGCATGACAAAGTAGTGCGTTCAACACACGGTGTGAACTGTACAGGTTCATGCAGTTGGAAAATATTTGTGAAGGACGGCATTGTCACCTGGGAAACGCAACAGACGGATTATCCGACAACCGGACCCGACATGCCTGAATTTGAACCGCGCGGCTGTCCTCGTGGCGCAAGCTTCTCCTGGTATCTCTATAGCCCGCTGCGGGTGAAATATCCTTATATTCGCGGCAAGCTGCTCCAATTATGGCGTGAAGCCAAACGGACTTATCAGGACCCGGTCGCTGCCTGGAGCTCGATTGTTGAAAATGACGAACAAAAGCTAATCTACAAATCGGCTCGGGGCAAAGGCGGCATGGTACGTGCTTCCTGGGATGAGGTTACAGAGATTATCTCCGCATCCATGCTGCATACGATTAAGAAAAATGGTCCTGACCGCGTGATCGGGTTCTCTCCGATTCCGGCCATGTCCATGGTCAGCTATGCTGCGGGCTCACGTTTCCTGTCGCTCGTAGGCTCACCGTTACTTAGCTTTTATGATTGGTACGCGGATCTCCCGCCTGCATCACCACAGATTTGGGGCGATCAGACCGACGTACCGGAGAGCAGTGACTGGTATAATTCAAGCTATTTGCTTGTATGGGGCTCGAATCTGCCCATGACCCGGACACCGGATGCCCATTTCATGACCGAGGCAAGATACCGCGGCACCAAGGTTGTATCGATTAGCCCGGATTATGCGGAATTCGTAAGATTTGCGGATAAATGGCTCGCTGCCAAGCAAGGAACCGACGGAGCGCTTGCGATGGCAATGGGGCATGTCATTCTGAATGAATTCTATGTGAAAAACAGCACGCCATACTTTAATGAATATTCGAAGAAATATACGGACTTCCCATTCCTGGTGCTGCTTCAGGAGCAGGGGGATGCTTATACGGCAGACCGCTTCCTGACAGCCAAGGATCTTGGCATCGATACGAACAATGCCGAATGGAAAACCGTCCTGATCGATGAGCATACCGGCGAGCTTCGCATCCCTAACGGAACAATCGGATCCCGGTGGGGCGAGGAGGGCAAATGGAACCTTGAAATGGTGGACACCTTCACAGGTGAAGAAATCTCTCCGCAGCTCGGGCTCCGCGGAACCGCCGAAGGACAGGTTGAGCTCAAGCTGCCTTACTTCGCTGATGAAGGCAAATCGGCTATCTCAAGTTCGATCCCTTATCGTACGATTACGGGGGCAGACGGACAATCTTATCGCGTGACGAGTGTCTTCGATCTGATGCTTGCCCAATATGGAGTCGATTCCGTCAACGGCAGTAACTACGATGATGCGAGCACGGTCTACTCACCGGCATGGCAAGAGCAGATCACAGGTGTGGATCGTGAATCCGTCATTCAGATCGCCCGCGAATTTGCGCAAAATGCGGTAGACAGCCAGGGACGCTCGATGATTATCGTCGGCGCGGGCATTAACCACTGGTACAACTCGGATACGATTTATCGCAGTGTGCTTAACCTGGTATTGATGACGGGCTGCCAAGGTGTGAACGGCGGAGGCTGGGCGCATTATGTCGGTCAAGAGAAGCTTCGTCCGGCAGAAGGCTGGGCGAATGTCGCCTTTGCACGGGACTGGACGATGCCGCCGCGCCAACAGAACGGCACTTCCTTCTTCTATTTTGCAACGAACCAATGGCGCTTTGAATCCAACCCGGTTGATGGACACACATCAGCACTTGTAGATAAGGCGCGTTATGCACACTATGCGGATTATAACGTCATGGCTGCGCGTCTGGGCTGGCTGCCTTCCTACCCGCAATTCAACGAGAATTCGATTGATCTGGCGAATGAAGCGGCAGCCAAAGGACATGACACACCGGAAGCAATCGCGAATTATGTAGCAGGACGGCTGAAAGACCGTGATCTGGAGTTTGCAATTGAGGACCCGGATGCGGAGGGCAATCATCCGAAGGTGATGTTTGTCTGGCGCGCCAACTTGATCTCAAGCTCCGGCAAAGGGCATGAATACTTCCTGAAGTATTTGCTCGGCGCGCATAACGGTCTGCTCAACGATGACTCCGAGACAATGCGTCCGGAAGAGATCAGATGGCATGACCAAGCGGCAGAAGGCAAGCTCGATTTGATGGTGGATATCGACTTCCGGATGTCCGGGACCGCGGTCTATTCCGATATCGTGCTTCCGGCGGCAACTTGGTATGAGAAGAGCGATCTGTCCTCGACCGATATGCATCCATTCATCCATCCGTTCAACCCTGCGGTGCCGCCGCTCTGGGAGTCCAAGTCGGACTGGGAGACGTTCAAGGCGATTGCGAAGACCTTCTCTCAAATGGCAGAAAGCCAATTCGACGGACCGCAGCGCGATATCGTAGCGATGCCGCTACAGCATGATACACCGGATGAGCTGTCTCAGCCGTTCGGCCGGGTTCTGGATTGGAGCAAGGGTGAAATTGAGGCGATTCCGGGCAAGACCATGCCGAAATTTGTGGTGGTAGAGCGGGACTATGCTTCCGTCTACAAGAAGATGACCGCGCTTGGCCCGAACATCAAAGATAAGCCCTATGGCATTAAAGGAATCAACTGGTCTGCAGCCAATGAGTATGAGCTTATGAAGAAAGTGAACGGCGTCGTCGAGGAGCCGGGAATCAGCGAGGGCTGTCCGAAGCTGGTGACGGATCGTCATATGGCCGAAGCCATTCTCACATTGTCCACGACCAGTAATGGGAAAATGGCTGTAAAGGCCTGGGAGTCCCTGGAGCAGAAGACGGCGCTCAAGCTGAAGGATCTGGCGGAGGATCGGATCGAAGAACGCTTTACGTTCGACGAAATTACAACTCAGCCGAAGACGGTAATTACCTCCCCGGCGTTCAGCGGATCGGAGCAGCATGGAAGACGCTACTCGCCGTTCACCACAAATGTGGAGCGCTTGATCCCTTACCGTACCTTGACCGGACGCCAGCATTATTATCTGGATCACGAAATGCTGACGGAATTCGGTGAGAACCTGGCGATTTACAAGCCGACGATGAAGCATGCGCCTTTCCATACGAACAAGAATCGTCCGGCCAAGAAAGGCAAAGAAATTGTCTTGAACTTCATGACGCCGCACAGCAAATGGTCCATTCACAGTATGTATTTCGATTCGTTGCCGATGCTGACGCTGTTCCGCGGCGGCCCGACCATCTGGATCAACAAGGATGATGCAGCCGCGGCCGATGTGGTCGATAACGATTGGATTGAATGCTTCAATCAGAATGGCGCTGTAGTTGCCCGGGCAGTCGTTACCCACCGGATGCCTAGAGGAATGGCCTATATGCACCATGCCCAGGATCGGACGATCAACGTTCCGGCAACCGACGTCACCACAACGCGCGGCGGTACGCACAACAGTCCGACACGTATCCATGTGAAGCCAACTCATATGATTGGCGGGTATGCACAGCTTAGCTACGGATTCAATTACTACGGACCAACAGGCAATCAACGGGATCTGTACGTCGTGATCCGCAAACTTGAGGAGGTGAACTGGCTTGAAGATTAAAGCGCAAATCGGGATGGTCATGAACTTGGATAAATGTATCGGTTGTCATACTTGCTCGGTAACCTGCAAGAACACCTGGACGAACCGCAAGGGCGCAGAATATATGTGGTTCAACAACGTCGAGACGAAGCCAGGCATCGGGTATCCGAAGCAGTGGGAGAACCAGGACAAATATAAAGGCGGTTGGGTATTGAAGAACGGCAAGCTGGAGCTTCGCTCCGGCAGCCGTGCCAACCGGCTGATGAATATCTTCCACAATCCGGACCAACCGACGATTGACGATTACTATGAGCCATGGGATTACGATTACGAGAAGCTGCAGCAAAGCCCGGAACTGAAGCACCAGCCGGTAGCGCGTCCGAAATCGAAAATTACCGGCGAATATATGAATCTCGAATGGGGTCCGAACTGGGAAGACGATCTGGCGGGTGTGCATGAGTCGGGATATGAAGACCCGAACATGGCTGGCATCGAAGAAGCCGTTCGCATGGAATTCGAACAGGTATTCATGATGTATCTGCCGAGAATTTGCGAGCACTGCATTAATCCGTCCTGTGTATCGAGCTGCCCATCGGGTGCGATGTACAAGCGCGAGGAAGACGGAATTGTGCTTGTAGACCAGAATGCTTGCCGCTCTTGGCGGTTCTGCGTATCAAGCTGTCCTTACAAGAAGGTCTACTTCAACTGGCAGACGAACAAAGCGGAGAAATGCACGCTCTGCTTCCCGCGGATCGAGCAAGGCTTGCCAACGATCTGCTCGGAGACCTGCGTAGGCAGAATCCGTTATCTGGGGGTTATGTTCTATGACGCCGATCGCGTCGAGGAGGCAGCTTCGGTGGAGAATGAACAAGATCTGTACGAATCGCAATTGAGCATTTTCCTTGATCCGAACGATCCTGAAGTGATTGCTGCAGCCCGCGAAGCTAACATTCCGGAGGATTGGATTGAATATGCCCAGCGTTCGCCGATCTACAAAATGGCGGTCGATTGGAAAATCGCGCTTCCGCTGCACCCGGAATACCGGACCTTGCCGATGGTATGGTACGTACCGCCGCTTAGCCCGATTACAAACATGGTGGAAGGCAAAGGGGCGACTGCATCGCCGGATGATATTTTTCCTGCTATTGACGATATGAGAATTCCAGTCCAGTATTTGGCGAATCTGCTGTCGGCAGGCGATACCGACGTAATCAAGACAGTGTTGAAGAAAATGGCTGTCATGCGTTCTCATATGCGTGCGCGGAATTTGAACAAGGAGACCGACGCCGAATTGCTGGCGCAGTTCGGAATGACAGAGAAAGAGACCGAAGAGATGTACCGTTTATTGGCGATTGCCAAGTATGACGATCGCTTTGTGATCCCGGCAGCCCACCGCGAAGAATTCTCTGACCTCTATTCCGAGCAAGGAGCCTGCGGGTTTACGAACATGATGGGCGGACCAGGGCCTTGCGGCGGTTGACCTGGGAGCAGTGCGGCAAACTGGACAAGGAGTGAGGCAAATGAACGAGATGACATTACGCTCCAGCTGGATGCTATTCTCCCAGCTGCTGCAATACCCCGATGCCGAATGGCAGGATGAATCAGATGACATGTACGTGAATTGGTGCCAATGGATTGAAGGCGAACAAGCGGAGGAGGCCAAGGACCTCCAGACGCTTGCCGGAGACTGCTTGGCAGCCTTCGCCGGGATGGATGCTGAGACAATTACAGCGAACTATGTGAAGACTTTTGATTTTAGCAAGAAGAGCAATTTGTACCTAACCTACAGTCAGCTAGGGGAAGACCGGGAACGGGGCCCTGCATTGCTTCGGCTAAAGCAGCTGTATGAGGAAGAGGATATGGTCCTCTATACGGATGAGCTTCCGGACTATTTACCGCTTGTCCTGGAATATGTGGCTGTAGCCAAGGAGAATCGCGGCATTGAGCTGCTGGTGTCCTTCCGCAAGGCGCTGGAGCATACCAGAGATGTGCTTCACCAGACAGATAGTCCTTATCGGCATGTCCTGGATGCGATTCTGTTGATCCTAGACCGATCCGGTGTGGCAGAAGGCAGCTTTGATGTTTCCGAGCTTGCCGGAAGCGGCAGTACGCCGCAGACTATGGGCTGCGGTCCGATGTGGGCTGCTGCCGGATATGGACAGGAAAGGAGAAATCCGCTATGACTTGGGGAAGTCAATTTTTGTGGGTCATTTACCCCTATCTGATTCTGGTCATCTTCCTTGTTGGGCTTTATTACCGCTATCAAACCGATCAGTTCGGTTGGACAGCCAAATCTAGCGAGATTCTGGAGAAGAAACAGCTAAGGGTCGGCAGCATTCTGTTTCATATCGGCATTATGCTTGTTCTTATCGGACATATCGGCGGTATTTTGATTCCGAAGGCATGGGTATCGGCACTTGGAGTAGATGATCATATGTATCACTTAATGGCGATGTCCATCGGCAGCGTAGCTGGACTAATGACCCTTGTCGGCTGCATTATTCTCGTGTTCCGCAGATTAACGAATGCACGCGTGCGGAGAACCAGCAGCTTTGGCGATATGCTGTCGATCATTTTATTGACACTGATTGTCGTCGCGGGGATGTCAGCAACGCTGTTCAATATGCGCGGGAGTGTAGAATTCGATTACCGTGAGACAATTGGACCGTGGATGCGAGGGGTGCTTGCATTTCGGCCCGATCATACTTTGATGAAGGAAGTTCCCGTAATCTTTAAAATTCATGTTATTCTAGGATTATCTCTATTTGCGGTATTTCCATTTACGAGATTGGTTCATATGCTCAGCATGCCGATCACCTACTTGAAGCGCAGCTATGTGCTTTATCGCAAACGCCGGTAATCCGGATTGAAGCGGAGGGCTGTCCGATGTTAACCGGAGTGATTCTGGCGGGAGGGCAGAACTCCCGAATGCATGGGCTGAACAAGGCGCTGCTTACTTATGAAGGAGAGCATTTTATCGAACGGCAGATTCATGAAATGAGCTCGATTTGCGGTGAGATGGTCGTGGTAACTAACGACGCCTCTGTCTATACAAGCTGGGCAAAGCCCGATATGATATATACTCCGGACATTTTTCAAGGTTCCGGTCCGCTCGGCGGATTTCATGCTGCCTTCTCAACATTAACGAATGACTATGCCTGGGTGGTTGGGTGTGATATTCCTAAGCTATCCGCCAAGGCTGCAACGAAAATGTTAACCATATTAACTAACAGCGATTATGACGCAGTTCTTCCTGTTGTTGGCGGCAAGCATCAAATGCTGCATGGCATTTACCGGCCCAAACGGCTGCTGCCGCTAATTACTGAAAGGCTTGAAGCCAAACGATATCGGCTATCCGGATTACTAGACTCGATTCATTGGCTGGGAATAAAGGAATTGGACTGGATGGAAGCAGGAATAAGCGTGGATTTTACAGAAGATGTGGATACACCATTGCAGTATCTAGGATTACTTCAGGAAGAGAGGAGGACAGACGGCGATGTCACAAGACCGGTATAGCAGACAACAGAATTTTGCGCCCATCGGTGTCTCCGGACAGCAGAAGCTGAAGGATTCACATGTCCTGATCGTCGGCGCAGGCGCGCTGGGCTCAGGGACAGCGGAGACCTTGGCACGTGCAGGGGTTGGAGCTATAACGATCATTGACCGTGATTATGTCGAGTGGAGCAATCTCCAGCGGCAGTCGCTGTACGCCGAACAGGACGCCTTCGAGCAATTGCCGAAGGCAGTGGCAGCCGCAAGCCGCCTGAAGCAGATTAACTCCGAAATGACCATAAATGCACATGTGATGGATTGCAATGCTGCTGACTTGGTCTCACTTCTGGAGCGTCATTCCATCGATCTGATTCTGGATGGAACGGACCATTTCGCGATTCGCTATCTGATCAATGATGCTGCATACCGCTTCCGGATTCCATGGATTTACGGGGCTTGCTCAGGCAGCTACGGAGCTGTATGCAGCTTCATTCCCGGACAGACCACTTGCCTGAACTGTCTGTTGAAAAAGATGCCGGTCGTATCTGCCTCATGTGATCTTGAAGGCATCATTGCCCCGACCGTACAGATGGTAGTGGCCATGCAGTCGGCGGAGGCGCTTAAGTGGTTGTCCGGGAACCGGACGCAAATGAATGTGAATTATACGGTGTTTGATCTGTGGTCGAATATGCATCAATCGATTGGTCTGAATCGAAGGGCGCGACAGGAGGCCTGTCCAACCTGTGGCGGGCAGCCGAGCTATCCTTACCTGAACAGCGAAAGTGCGGTCAAGGCCGAGACGCTGTGCGGCCGGACTTCGGTCTGGCTGCGGTATCCGCGCCAAGAAGCGCTGAATCTGGAGGCGGTAGCAGATCATGCCAAACAATTGCAGGCAGAGGTGAAGTCCAATCCATACCTGATTCAGATTCAGGAAGGGGATTTCCGCCTGGTTCTTTTCCAGGATGGACGCGCGCTTGTGCATGGAACTGCTGATCCTTTGGAGGCCAAGAAGCTCTACCAGCGCTATGTCTCCTAAAGGAAGAACAATATGCCGGGAAGGTGATTCTGTGAAAATACTATGTTTTGCTCATCTGAGTGAGCAGATCGGCTCGCCGAGTCTTGAGCTGGAGCTTGGCCCGATGACGGTAGCGTCCTTCGTCGAGGAATTCAAGTCCCGCTATCCCAACGCCAGGCTTGATCAGGTTATGATTGCAGTGAACGAGCAGTTCGTTGAAGAAGATCACCTGATCGGTGCGAATGATACAGTGGCCTTGCTGCCACCGGTCAGCGGCGGTTAAGAAGGCGGCCCGAGAAAGGAATGAATGCAATGAGCCAGGAGAACTTGACCCATTTCAATGAACAAGGAAGAGCTCATATGGTGGATGTGTCGGACAAATCCGAAACAAAACGGATGGCTGTAGTCAAAAGCGAAATCCGGATGAAGCCCGAGACGCTCCGCCGAATTCAGGAGGGCTCGATTGGCAAGGGCGATGTGCTCGCCGTGGCACAGGTTGCAGGGATTATGGCTGCGAAGAAAACAGCGGATCTGATCCCGATGTGCCATCCGCTTCCGCTGACCGGCATCGATATTAACTTCGAAGCTCCTGATGAAGGAATATTGTCCTTCCGGGTTAAGGTGAAGACCACCGGTGTGACCGGGGTCGAGATGGAGGCGTTGACGGCTGCCCAGGTAGTTGGACTGACTATCTATGATATGTGCAAGGCCATCGATAAGGATATGGTTCTGGGTCCAACGTATCTGGAGCAAAAACAGGGCGGCAAGAGCGGTGACTATGAGCGAAAGACGCTGTGACTGTGATTTCTTGATTTCAGAGGGAAGAGAGGGAAGGTCTTATGAGCAGCAACTTGTTTGTCATCACCGATCAACCGATCAAGCCCGAAGAAGTATCGGATAAGGTCAGGCGGCGCGAAGCCGGAGCAATTACCTTGTTCCTGGGCACCGTACGTGAGCTTACTTATGGGAAGCGTACTCTCTATCTTGAGTATGAGGCGTATCCAACCATGGCGGTGAAGCAGCTCGAAATGATCGGGAAAGAGGTAAGAGAGCGCTGGCCGGACACGCTAGTGGCGGTGACCCATCGGGTAGGCAGGCTTGAGATTTCCGACATTGCAGTCGTCATAGCCGTCTCGTCGCCCCATCGCAAAGCAGCTTATGAAGCGAACGAGTATGTGATTGAACGGATCAAGCAAATTGTGCCGATTTGGAAGAAGGAATATGGGGAAGATGGCTCCGAGTGGATTGGAGATCAATTGAACCAGAAGACTTACCCGGAGGGCCGGCCTCTCTTGGAGGACATTCCGAAGGATGAATTGAACCATGAAGAAGAGTGACGGGTATCAAGATATTCCGCCCTCTGAAAGGAGCGTAACACCATGACCATTCCCCGCTTAATCGATCCTTTTGGCCGTGAGCATCATTATCTGCGGATATCTGTAACGGATCGCTGTAATCTGCGCTGTGTTTATTGCATGCCTGAGGAAGGCATGGAATTCGAACCTGCGGATCACATTCTGACCTATGAAGAAATTGCCGATGTAGTGCGTGTTATAGCAGAAATGGGGATCCGCAAGGTCCGTCTGACAGGCGGGGAGCCGCTTGTTCGCAAGGAGCTGGAGAAGCTGGTCGCCATGATTGCTGCGATCCCGGGGATCGAAGATATCGCATTGACGACAAACGGCATCTTTCTGGCGCCTCGTGCCGCGCTTTTAAAGGAAGCCGGACTTACCCGCGTTAATATTAGTCTGGATTCCCTGAAACCGGAACGCTTCAAAATGATTACCCGCGGCGGGGACGTGCAAAAGGTGCTGAACAGCATCGATGCCTGCGCCAAAGCAGGCTTAAGTCCGATCAAGCTGAATGTGGTGCTGATGAATGGTCTGAATGATGATGAGATCGCGGATTTTATCGAGATGACGAGGGAGCGGGACATTCATGTGCGGTTCATCGAATACATGCCGATCGGCCACAATGATGCTCAGTGGAAGAAGCTGTATTTGCCGCTCACGCGGGTTAAAGAAGTATGCGAAGAGCGGCAGTGGAAATTCAGCGCAGTTAGCTCCGTACAAGGAAGCGGGCCGTCGGAAAATTACCGGCTTGAGGGGGCGGCAGGCAGCTTTGGTCTGATCCATCCGGTCAGCGAGCACTTCTGCCAAACCTGCAACAGGCTTCGTCTTACGGCAGACGGCTATATCAAGCCTTGTCTTGCCTGGACAGAGCAATTTCAGGTCCGCAGTGTCATTGGTGATGATGAAGCTATTCGCCAGATGTTTCTGGAAGCCCTGGGCACAAAGCCTGAGAATCATGAAATGTCCAAGTTTTTGAAAGGTGACCCAGACATCTCGCACACTCCAACGTCTCGGAGGATGTCGCAAATTGGCGGTTAGGAGAGGATTTAAACGGCAAGGTTATTCGATAGAAAAGCTATGCGTTTCCTTGCTCCATTTTTCACAATAGCCTTGGTATTGTCGCTAACAGCTTGCGGTGGATCAAAAGAGGCTGAGAACACGGAGCTTCCTGCGGTTGAATTGACCGTGTCCGCGGCAGCGAGCCTTACTGATGCCTTGCAGGAAATTCAAGATATTGGTATCCCCGAATCCGTACCTGCCGGAAAATATGCTCAACAGGCACTCACCAATGCTGGAGTCTGGGAGGAGCTTCAGGCTTAAATGGTGCAGGCAAAGGATGTTCGTCAAGTGTTGCAATATGTAGAGACCGGAAATGCTGAAGAAGCAAAGGCTCTCTATGATTATCTTCAAACCAAGGAAGCGTTGGACGTGTTCGTGAAATACGGTGGCAGGTATTCTTATATATAAAAGAGCTAAAATTGATGAGTTCAGGGGGAGCTAGGCGATGAGCAGGAAAAAGAAGAAAAGTATCGTTATACCGCATGAGCACGGTGGGTGGGCGATGATTAGCGTACCGTTTCTCTTCGGGGTGATGGCAGGTACGGCGCAGTGGAGTCATATTCTCCTGTTCATCGCCTGGCTGGGCTTGTACCTTGCATCTTATCCTTTCTTGCAGGCCTTGAAACGGAGAAATCAGCGTCAGCATTTATTGAAATGGTCTGGCATTTACGGAGTGGTTGCTCTTGCTGCACTCGTTTATCCATTGATCAGGACACCCGAGCTGTTTTATTTCGGAATCCCGTTCCTGCTGCTGCTTATCGTCAACATTTGGCATGTGAAGCAGAAGGATGAACGAGCTATTGTAAATGATTTATGTGCAATTATCATCTTCTCCCTGGGTGGTGCCGCTTCATTCTTACACGGAGGAGGAAGCTTTGGGCAGGAGATGCTTGCTATTGTAGTATTGAACTTCGCTTACTTTATGGGCACCGCCTTTTTCGTCAAAACGATCTTCCGTGAGCGAGGCAATCGTCGCTGGGAGTCCACGGCCCGTATTTATCATGTGCTGATCCTGTTCATTCCTTGGCTGCTTGGCATGCCCTGGATGACGATTCCTTATGTGTTCCCTTTGATCCGCACATTCCTCTTTACCGGAAAAGCCATGAAGCCGATGAAAGCCGGAATTTTGGAGATTGTTGGCTCGGTGCAGTTTCTCGCAATCTCGTGGATCATCTATAATTTCATATAATTGATTAGTAGCAGTCAAAAGCAATTGACGATTCACAGGAATGGGATAAAATATGTACAGAGAAATCACCATTCAGACTTGTCATCATCCTGAGAAGGAGTTGTTGTTTTGATTGCTTTTTTTCAAAGTTTAAATCCGATCATGCAGGCTTTGCTGGCCACTTTGTTTACTTGGGGCATGACCGCATTGGGCGCAGCGCTTGTCTTCGCTACCAAAACCCTTAACCAGAGGCTGCTCGACAGTATGCTGGGGTTCGCAGGCGGTGTTATGATCGCAGCCAGCTACTGGTCGCTTCTTGCGCCGGCAATTGAAATGTCGGAGGGCAATCCCGTCGGCAACTGGTTCCCGGCCGCTTTAGGTTTTTTGCTTGGCGGCGTCTTCTTATGGGGAATCGATAAGATTCTTCCCCATCTTCATCCGAACACTGCGATCGGAGAGGCGGAGGGAGTTTCTCCGAATAAAAGAAAAAGAAGCACGCTCCTTGTGCTTGCCATCACGCTTCACAATATCCCAGAGGGCTTGGCCGTCGGGATTGCCTTCGGCGCGCTGGCTAACGGCGGAACCGAGGCGGCTTTGGTTGGCGCGTTGACGCTGGCTCTGGGTATCGGGATTCAGAACTTCCCTGAGGGGGTTGCGGTGTCGATGCCATTGCGCGGTGAAGGGATGTCCCGCCGCAAGAGCTTTTTCTACGGGCAATTTTCCGGGATGGTTGAGCCGATTGCTGCAGTGCTTGGGGCGTTCGCCGTTGCCTTCGTTGAGCCGCTTCTCCCGTATGCGCTAAGCTTTGCAGCAGGTGCTATGATCTTCGTTGTTGTCGAGGAGGTCATTCCCAGCTCTCAGGAGAAGGGAAATAAGGATTTGGCTTCGATGAGCTTGATGTTCGGCTTTGTTTTAATGATGATACTTGATGTGGCATTGGGATAGAGTTCATTTGGAATAGAATAGGCCGGCATAACCGTATGGAATATGTTCCGTGCGGTTTTTTACTTTTATATGGAGCAATTTGTGAAGATGAGGGGAGTTAGCTTACAATGAAAGTATATCGGTTCGCTGACCAAAGCCTTTACCGAGATTTTCCGCACAAGAACGTAACGGATAACGAAATCATCAGCATTTTTTAAGTCAGACGAGGTGTAGTAATTATGTTTGTCATTATTGGAGTCATTAGCTTGCTTCTTTACGGCGGGTTGGTCTATTATATCGGCTGGCGCGGATACCGCTGGCTCCGTCCGAAGACTTCCTCGCGCAGATTCAAGATATTGTATACGGTTGTCCTTATTATAGTAGCAACTTCGTTCATTACCGGGCGATTTGTGAACATTAAGCTTCTCGGTATCATCGGTGCTTATTGGATGGCCGTGTTGTATTTATCCATATTGCTGGTGCCGTTGGCACATTTGACTGTTATACTGCTGCGGAAATCCAGGTTCAGGAGGGAGAGAACCTCTTTCTGGGCAGGGGCGATTACACTGGGATTGATGGTCGTTTTGCTTGGATATGGAAGCTACAATGCCTACATGCCTGTTGTTCGCACTTATACCATTCAGATGGATAAAGGCTCGTCATCCATTGATTCTCTGCATATTGCCATGGCAGCGGATATGCATTTTGGGCTGCTGTCCGGGAAGGATCATGCGAAGCGGCTGGTTCAGGAAATGAACAAGCTTGAGCCGGATATTATTTTGCTGCCGGGCGATTTGTTTGATGATGATATCCAGCCATTTGTAGATCAAAAGCTGGATTCGATTCTGTCGGAGCTTAAGGCGCCCCTCGGCGTATATGCTACCCTTGGTAATCATGACAAGCATCGGGGGACGATGCAGGAACTGATCGATACGTTCGAACGCAGCGGAATTAACATTCTATATGATGAGACGACAACGGTAAATGATCTGTTCACACTGGTGGGGCGTAAGGACTTCAGTGATCCTGAGCGAATGAACCTTGACGCAATCATGACAGGGGTGGATCTGGACAAGCCGGTCATCCTGCTGGAGCACCAGCCGGAAGAGCTGGACCTTGCAGAGCAGGCGGGGGTTGATCTGATGTTATCCGGTCATACTCACCATGGGCAAGTGTTTCCTGGGAGCCTGATTACTAACGCACTATTTGAAAATGATTGGGGCTATCTCCATAAAGGAAACCTTCATTCGATTGTTACCTCGGGCTATGGCTTCTGGGGGCCGCCGATCCGGATCGGGACGAGATCCGAAATCGTGGAGCTTCATATCGAGTTTGAATAGCCGCAGTTTCTTGCAAGGGTGCAGCAAATATAAAACAGGCTAACGATTCTGCGTGCCGGGGGCAACGTGTGAAGTGTGCTTACGATCGCTGTTGTTCGCGGATTTCTTTGATTAATTAAAATCTGAAATTGTAGGAATCCGCTCACAAAGGCGAACGCTTACGAGCATATGCTCCCGAAGTAGCTTTCTTTCAGAAAGCTTTTACTTCAGCACACTTCACACTTATGCCCTTATTACGCAGGCTTTTCAATCCGGCTTTATAGATGCATGGATAGTAGCTCTCACACGGCTCTATCATGCAGTGGCAAAGTACTTTGTAGTATCGTTTCATAGGGCTGCCCTCCCTGCGTGCTAACTGCTATTGCACAGTAAACAGTAAATGTGCAACACCGCATCATCATTGGAGATGCCCCAATATCAATAATCCCGCAGAGCAAGGGGTATTCCTGTAAATTCTGAATATCCCTCCCAAGTAAGCATGCGGACACCTCGCACAGAGCGCGCGGCTCCCAGGGCGCGGAATTTCACTGCATGACGGTGGTCGGTCGACCGAATGAAAATATGTCTTACGCATGCAGTGAAAAAACTTACCTTAAATACAGTGGAAATGCTAGAAATGCGGATATAGTGAAATATTTGTACTTAAAGTGGACTAAAACATGGATTTGGCTAGTTACTGGCGATCTAAGGTAAGTTTTTTCACTAAAAGTGGGTTCGTGCGTCGAATGAAGATTTTAAGGGAAGTAATTTCATTAAATCGCGACCGGGATGAGCATGAGCAGAATAAGGTTGGTCATGAAGAGAGGATAAGGTTCGGAGCAAGGTGGAATGCCGGTGGGTTAAGTTAAGTTCGGAGAAAAACTTCGGTACTGGCAGGACAGGCGGAGTTTCGGCGCAACAAGGCTTGGAGCATCATTAGAGCGGGGCGCAATTCTAGCGCAAATGGTGCCTCGTTCAAATGATGCCACAGGAGACAAGTTTATTGCAGTGCTTAGGGCTCAGCAGGTGCAAACTGGATAGTAGATGATCTCCAAAGGCGAAGTAGTTAGGGCATAAGTGTGAAGTGTTAAAAGCTTTCTGTAAGAAAGCTACTTCGGGTCACACGTTGCCCCATCTAACTCGCTGCTACTGCACAGTATCATGTAAATATGCAACACCGTATCTCTTCGGGCAGAGTCAACCCCAATTAACGGGTTCTTGTGAAGATGAACACGATGAATGCTATCATTCCCAGAACTACAGGGATTGCATAATAGAGGGTTAAGCCGGCAACATTTCTTTTTGTTCGTTTATCATAGCTCGGATCGCCTTCTCTATTTTTCTCGGAAAAACCGATCAGCATCGTTGCAATCCCGCCGCCAACCAGCAGCAATACAGCAAATATAGCCACAAGCGTATACATCCATCATCCGCTCCTTAGGTTTTATTTAGCTTTTGTTTTAACCATAACCTGACATCGTCAGTTAGTCTACGCTTTAGCAGGAAATTTGGAGAGAAAAGTTATGAGTGCAGGTTCATCGACAATCGAGCAATACTATGGGCCAGGGCAGGGCGGTGTTTTTGTTTCTTTGACTGCACTAACCCGGGTGTGCTAGAATCGGTTAAGTTAGGCCGATTTTTATTTAAAGGAGAGAGGTCTCTCATGTGTTGCATCGCATTCATGCGTATTCGTTAATGACAGGTACAGAACAAATTTAACCCATCATCCTGCGATTTTTAATCAGGCAAGCCCGGGTTTATTTGTGATGTGCCTTTTTCAT
Source organism: Paenibacillus apis (assembly GCF_018333295.1). Classification (NCBI taxonomy): domain Bacteria; kingdom Bacillati; phylum Bacillota; class Bacilli; order Caryophanales; family Paenibacillaceae; genus Paenibacillus; species Paenibacillus apis. Next base: position 34,155 of record NZ_BORS01000021.1, on the reverse strand, counting down.
TTTCTAATACGAATGAATGAGGTGCTTTTTGCTATGTCTAAAAATAAATGTCGATGTGCTTCCAATTTTCCTGGAAGGCATTTATTAATCAATAAATCCTTGATCAAAGAATTAGTTTCGCTTGCCAAGCTTCAAGAGAGCGATACTGTTCTCGATCTCGGAGCGGGAACAGGCGCGCTCGCAATTCCGCTGGCGGAGAAGGCCGGGAAGGTTATTGCCATCGAGAACGATCCTGTCAGTGTTGAGAAATTGAAATCCAGAGCAGGGGAGAAGGCTAATGTCATTGTGAAGCAATTGGATCTTCTTCAATATCAGCCTCCAAGCAGTCCATTTTGCATTGTCGCCAATATCCCATTCTCTATTACAACGCCTATCTTCGAAAAGTTTCTAGGTCATTCATCCTTTCTGGAACGGGCTGTCTTGATCCTGGAAAAAGGAGCCGCAAAACGTTTTACATCGTTCCCCGTGACCAATCCGCAAATTTTGGCATGGAGGATGTGGTATGACATCCGGATTAAGCGAACGGTAATGCCGGAGTGCTTCTCGCCGCCTCCCAGTGTGGAAGCGGCCGTTGTGACCGTTTATAGAAGAAAAAATCCGGCGATTCCCAGTGGGCATCGTGGAAAATTTAAGGCCTTTGTCTCGTATGTCCTTCACGATCCCCGGCAACCTTTTTTCGAAGCGGTCGGTGATATATTCACCTCCCCGCAAATTGCCAAGCTGGCGAAGGCTTTGCGCATGGATCGTGCCCAGCCGATTTGTTCTTTGAACGTACAGCAATGGGAGGAGCTGTATCTTGCCATGCTTCAACATGCGGCTCCTTATCGATGGCCCAAAGCCCGCAAGGGATCAAGCAAGTCGTATCCGAGGCGCAAAAGATAATTCCGTTGCGGAAGTTAATGTTGAGTTAATTCTCTTCTATTATTATAGAAACGGTAGAATAACTTGCGGCAGGCGAGGCAAAATGCAATTCCCAGCTTGCATTCGCTTGCCAATATAAGTAACATCACTTTATGGGGTATTTAGAGAGAATATTTTTGAGACCCGAAATATGCGGATTCGGAGGAAACCAGTTGTTGATTAAAAACAAATCCATTCTATTCAGTTTATTTGTCGCTCTGCTGCTGCTCATCATTTATTTAGGCTCCAAAGTAAGCTTCATTTTTCAACCTTTCCTGTTATTATTTCAAGCCGTTGCCATTCCATTATTATTGTCGATGTTCTTGTATTATCTGTTAAGACCGGTCGTCAAGTATATGGAGCAGCATAAAATCAAACGAACGCCTGCGATTCTGATCATTTATGTCGTGTTTACTATCATATTACTTTGGTTCATCTTGAGTCAGTGGCCAAAGCTAACGGATCAAATGGTCAGCTTGGTGAACGGGTTCCCTGATATTCTGGCAGATGTTAAATTCCAGCTTAGCCAGCTGGAGAATAACGAATGGGTGGCCTCTGTGTTCCCGTCGGATAACAATATCGTCGCTACCATTACTGAGTTTTTGAATAAAGGATTCTCGTCGATTACGAATTATGTGGGGAAATTTTTCTCCTTTGTCTCCAACTTTGCGATTATCCTGTTCACGACACCGATTCTTCTGTTTTATATGCTGAAGGAAGGGGAAAAGCTGGGGCGCAAAGCGGTTCGCGCAACCCCTGTACGCTTCAAACGCGACATGCTCAGTATAATTACGGATATCGACAAGATGCTGAGCGGATTTATCGTAGGCAGAGTGCTCGTTAACCTCGCCTTGGGCGTGTTGATGTACATTGGATTTCTCATCATCGGACTGCCCTATGCCTTCCTGTTAACTGCGGTGGCTGTCATTGCTAACTTTATTCCCGTGATCGGAGCGATCTTGTCCTCCGTTCCGATCATTATCGTGGGCCTGACCCAATCACCTGCTACGGCGGTGTGGGCCCTTATCATCATTCTTGCAGCTCAACAGGTTCAGGATAATCTGATTGCTCCGTATGTATTTGGCAAGAGCATGGACATCCATCCGTTAACTACCATCATCCTGGTGCTTGGAGCGGGGAACATTAGCGGGATCGTGGGCATGATTATTATCATTCCCGTGTACATGATCCTAAAAATTATTGTTGTTCGTGTATTTCAGATCTTCTTCAAGCGGAAATGGCAGCGTTTGTAAACTTATTAATTGATGAATTTCGAATACATGCATCGGAAAATGTCACACCTTATATAGAGTAAACTAAAAGGATAGATGAACAGGAGGAGAGTCCCTGTTACATCTATCCTTTTTTGTATTTACAGATGACATTATTATTTCAGTACAACAATACAAAACCCAATGTCAGTATTATTCTCTCTACTTAGAGTATACTATAATTTGTAAATTAATTATAGACTATTCATTTGTAGAATTCCCATACTATACTGTTAGATACAAATCAAAAAGAGAGGTGTACCATTATGAATGACAATAAAGAAGTCCTGGATAGAGGTCCTTTTTTTCATGGTACTAAAGTAGAGCTAAAAATTGGAGATTTATTAGAACCACAGCACTTATCCAATTACCAAGACAAAAAATCCAACCATATATATTTTACTGCAACCTTAGATGCTGCTAAATGGGGTGCTGAATTAGCAAGATCTGAATCAAAAGAAAGAATTTATATTGTCGAACCATTAGGTGATTTTGAAAATGATCCGAACTTGACTGACAAAAGATTTCCTGGTAATCCAACACGATCTTACAGGTCTAAATCTCCCTTGAAAATAATAGCTGAATTAAGTTCATGGGAAAGGCACTCCGAGGAAGAAATAAATCATATGCTTACATCTTTAAAAAAGCTAAGTGAAGAAGGAAAAAATGTAATCTACGACTAATCACTATCGAGCGTTGGCGGAGAGAGATGCGTTAACATTCCCAATTACGTAATGTTGATGTAAAGACTGGAGCTTGTTCAGCCATAATTATGGAAGGTGGCTGATGGGTTTTGGTACAGTCGGTCTATACGGCAACTATCTGGCTGGCCGACTTGTTGACCGTCACGCCGTCAAGGCTAACGTTTTGTTCTGCCTTCTGATGGCTGTGGGCGCGGCAAGTGCAGTTCTGTTCGTCGGACACCCTGCGATGTTCATAGCTGCACTGGCAATATGGGGCATTGCGCATACAGCGCTTTTCCCGCTTAGCCAGGCCCGGGTTATCAAGGCTGCAAACGAAGGAAAAGCACTGGCGGGTACGTTCTAAGCATAATCAGCATTTTATTTCACTAAGGAGGACAAAAAAATGACCATTAAGAAAATGGACTGGAGTGCAGGGGAATGGCTGAATAAGCCGCAATCCGCCCAAAAAGAAGGGGATTTCTATAAGGTTATGCCTGAGAAGGGAAGAGACTTCTGGAAAAAAACCTTATATGGCTTCGAATATGAAGATGGCTCCGCTTTGTTGGCGAATTGGGATAACAATACAGCCGTGGAAGTATCCTTTCTACTCTCGTCATTCACAGAATTGTATGATCAGGCAGGGATTTTGTTATATCATGGCCCCGGGCAATGGATTAAAACCGGGGTTGAAGTCAATGACGGTATTCCTCAGCTTTCCGCAGTTGTAACCGATGGTTACTCTGACTGGTCGCTTGCTGCCGTACCGGAGTGGTTTGGAGAAGAAGTTACTCTTCGCGCTTCAATTATTAAGGATGCCGTGATTATCCGCGCACGGACACAGCACCATGCTTGGCGTACCATACGTGTAGCACGTTTTCCCTACCCAACAGGGAATCAGGCAGGCCCTTATACCACCTCTCCGACTCGAGAGGGATTTGAGGTTACCTTTACTCGCTGGGACTTTACGAGTCCCGACCAAGATCTTCATACCGATCCTACTGGAGAATAAATAAACAGGCATCAGAGTATGATATGTCTCTATCTGCTATATAGTTGCTCTCTTCGCGGATCAGTTCCAGCGAGACACGTTGATGTATCAATTAATTAATGATGACGAGGCCAGGGGAATAGAGAAGCAACAAGAGCGGCGGAATAATGCCGCTCCTTTGTGTCTAATGACCGTTCGCCTCCATCAGCAACGCCTTCAAAATTCGGTGAGCCTGCCACTGACGTTCGCCCTGCTGTAAAAGCAGCAGCACACTCTCATAACCAGGGGCAATTGTTACATACCCAGTATGATTTCATTGACTACTAGGAGTACAAAGGACTAAGAGGTCTGATGAAGTTCTTATCTGGAAGGACAATAGAACTGTGCTATACTAAGTACGCCAAACACGTATTTTGCGCACTTTTGATTTTAAAGCGAGGGATAGCATTGAACACCAAGTATGACATCGAAGACATGTATGCCGAGCAGATCCAGGCCTTCCAGGTATGGATGAAGCAATCCGGTTACACGGAGGCCACACGGAAAGAGTATTTGAGAGAGGTCTATGATTATTTGAGTTCATTAGATGAAGCACCTGTGCAGCAAGCTGGCAAGCTGAATGTGGTCAGCTTTCTCGTGTCGAAGCAAGAGAAGGCGGGGGATCGGACACGCAACCGGACGTTGTCTGCAATCCGTTCGTTCTATGCTTCCTTGATTGATTTTGAGCTGGCCACGCGGAACCCGGCTATGGAAGTGAAGAAATCGAAGACAGAGAAGAATAAGAATCCGGTCTATCTCGAGGAGCAGGATCTGCAAAAGGTGCTGCACTATGTGGGCGGGCGGTTTCTTGAACGGAATCTGGCCATTTTTCTGCTTATGGGCTATTGCGGGCTGCGGGTGGGAGAGGTTCATCGGATGAATATCTCTCATTTCAAAAAGGAGAGGGGAGCTCTTGAGGTGCTTGGCAAGGGAAGAAAGTGGAATGAGATTCCGCTGCCGGCGATGGTAACGGAGGTACTGATGCGAGCCGCTGAGGAGCGAATTTCTCCCTTTAGCGCCAAAGAAGAAGCCTTTTTCGTATCCCAAAAGGGGAGAAGGCTGTCCATCCGCCAGATTCAGAAGATTGCGGCACAGGTGTTTGAGGCCTATAAGCTGGATCACCCGCATTTGACGGACATGAAGCTGTCCTGCCATAAATTACGTCATTCCTTCGCAACACTGCTGCTGAATAACAATGTAGATATCCGTGTCGTCAAGGAACTGATGGGCCATGCATCCATTGAGACGACGATGATCTACACGCATATCAATGATGAACAGAAGCGAAATGCTATGTCCGCGATTAAAGTGCCGAAAATCTAAAGAAGGGCAAAGCTCTTTCTACTTGAATCAAAAGGAGCTGGACTGATGCACAAAATATTTATCGTCGAGGATGATAGCAAAATCTCCAACCTGCTGCACTCGTACATGTCCAAATATGGATTCGAAGCGAGGGAGGCAGCCGATTTCAATCAGGTGCTGGAGGAGTTTCGGCAATATGGAGCGGATCTGGTGCTGCTCGATATAAACCTGCCCAAGTATGACGGCTTCTACTGGTGCCGGCAAATCCGCACACATTCGAATTGCCCGATTCTTTTTATATCTGCTCGGGACAATCAGATGGATCAAGTCATGGCGCTTGAGAACGGAGCGGATGATTACATAACCAAGCCGTTCCATTATGAGGTTGTCATGGCCAAAATAAAAAGTCAGTTGCGCAGAGCGTACGGTGCCTACGCTTCAAGCCAGGTAGAGAGGAAGCTGGAGTCCGGCGAGCTGATTCTGTACCCCGAGCGCTACATCGTAAGCTATGCGGGCCAAGGAACCGAGTTGACTGTGAAAGAAAGCCAGCTGCTGGAGGCGCTTATGCTGAAGGAGGGCAGAGCAGTGAGCAGGGAGAAGCTGCTCGATCTGATGTGGGAGGATCATCATTTTATCGATGACAATACCTTAAATGTGTACATTACAAGGCTGCGCAAAAAACTGAAGGAGCTTGGCTCGGAGGATCGGGTTGAAACAGTCCGAGGAGTGGGCTACAAGCTTGTATTAAGGCGGGGAGACCTGCAATGAAGCTGTTTTGGAAGGAACATGTGCCCCTGATGCTGTTCTATTCGGTTCAAGTTGCATTAGTCCCTATCCTTTATTGGCTTACCGGAGAGGGACGGCCGTTTGCGATCGTCTTATACGGTGTCCTTTTAAGCACAGTTGTGCTTGTATTATACATGGTTTTTCGCTATTGCCAGCACCGGAAGCTGTATCTACGCTTGGAAGAACCGCTTGCCGCGGAGGAAGAGCTGCTCCAGCCGATGGATGAGGCGCCGCTGTCCAATGCGGTTCATGAGCTCCTTCGCAGCTATGACAGGCATTTCAGGGACCAGCTCCGACAACAACAAAGCGGAAACGAGCAGCACCTCGTATTCATGAACCGTTGGGTGCATCAGATGAAAACGCCGATTTCCGTTATCCAACTGCTTCTGGAGGAACTGGAGGAGCCGGCAGCCGACAGCATTCAGGAGGAACTGGATCGGTTGAGCAAAGGGCTGGAGATGGTTTTGTATACCGCCAGGCTCGACCGGTTCGAGCATGATTTCTCAGTTCAACCTGTGGAACTGCTTCAGATCGTCAATCAGGTTGTAGCCGGCAACCGCAGACTGTTTATAAGCAAGGGAATTACTCCATCACTCCAAATCAGAAAGGGTTTGAAGGTATACACTGATGCGAAATGGCTGCGATTTTCGTTGGATCAAATTGTGGTTAATGCTTTGAAATACACCGTCGGGACAGATAAACAGATTTCAATTTCAGCGGAGGAGCAGGGCGATTGCTGTAAACTGACCGTACAGGATCAAGGTATCGGAATTGAAAGAGAGGATTTGAACCGCGTGTTTCATCCTTACTATACAGGGGAACACGGGAGACAATATCAGGAATCTACCGGAATGGGCTTGTATTTGGTTAAAGAGGTGTGCGAGCTGCTCGGACACGAGGTTATGCTGCAATCAGAGCCGGGATCCGGTACAAGGGTAACTCTGCTGTTTAAGCATCGTACATAGTTTAGGCAGGTAAAGAAGTGCGGAAGCCTTGATTGCTCCTGCACTTCTTTTCTGTCTGATGAGTGGAATACAAATGATTTTTCGGCTAATCACCGAACGTAAGGCGAACATAAGCTTAACGGTGATGTAAGCTGTAGTTAAGGTAAATCGATAGTTCCTATTCCTCCGATAAGGTAGATTAATAGAGTAGGGACCAATGAACCTTTTCTTGAAAGGAATGAGAAGTATGAGTATTTTGCAAGTGAAGGCACTTAATAAAGTATACCCGGGAAAAGTTGTGACACATGCTTTAACGGATATCCATCTAACTATCGAGCAAGGGGAGTTTGTAGGTATTATGGGGCCGTCAGGCAGCGGAAAAACAACACTGCTTCACATGGTTTCCACGATTGATGAGCCTAGCTCCGGGGAGGTGCTCATTAACGGCAGCAATCCTTTTCAGCTGAGAACAAAGGAGCTGGCATTATTTCGTCGCCGGCAGCTTGGCTTTGTATTTCAGGATTTTAACCTGATGGACACCCTTACTGTTGCAGAGAATATTGTTCTTCCGCTGACACTGGACAATTATCGACTGTCGGAGATGGAAGAGAGGCTGGGGCAAATCGCCGAGCGTTTGAACATTACATCGATATTAAACAAACGGACGTATGAAATATCCGGAGGGCAGCACCAGCGGACTGCCATAGCCAGGGCGGCGATCGCTTCCCCATCGCTGCTGCTCGCGGACGAGCCCACAGGAGCGTTGGATTCAACCTCTTCGAAGGTTGTCATGGAATCGCTGGCCGACATCAATGAACAGCAGGGCACTACGCTGATGCTGGTCACTCATGATCCGGTCGCAGCCAGCTACTGCCGTCGGATTGTGTTTATTAAAGATGGGCGTTTGGCTGCGGAAATTCACCGCGGAGAAAATCGGCAAACCTTTTTTCAGAAAATCATCGATACTTTGTCGTTCTGGGGAGGGAATATGAATGAAATTTCCTCAGTTCGCGTTTAATAATGTCAGGCGCAATGGCCGTGCTTACACGGCATATTTATTAAGCAGCGCATTTATGGTGATGATTTTTTTTACGTATGCCGTTTTCATCTATCATCCTGAAATTCAGCGGGCGCCGATGGGCAAAATGACGTTAATCTGCATGCAGGTTGCCGCGTACGCGGTGTTTATTTTTGCGATCTTTTTTGTGCTCTACTCGATCAGCGCTTTTTTGAAGTCCCGCAATAAGGAGTTTGGGATTTTAATGATGCTGGGCGCACGGCCGGGACAAATTAATGGCCTGATTTTTTTGGAAAATATGATTATCGGCACAGTATCCATTGTCACCGGAATCGCCGGCGGGCTGCTGTTGTCCAAGCTGTTCTTGCTGTTCAGTACAAAAATGATCGATTTGAATGAGCTGGCCTTTTATTGGCCGGTGAAGGCAATGGTGCTGACAGCGGGCTGCTTTGTTGCTTTATTTATGGCGATATCACTATTTACGTTGCTGTTTATTCGCAAAAACCGGGTGCTGGAGCTTTTGAAGGGCAGCAGCAGGCCGAAGCGGGAGCCGAAAGCTTCGATTTGGCTTTCCGTATTGGGCGTGGTTTTGCTGAGTATTGGTTTTGTGGTCCTTAGCAAGGACACTCTATCTCCGAAAGTCCTGATGACCGCCGCTTTTTCCGGCATTTTCGGCACATACCTCTTTTACTCCCAGCTGTCAGTTCTCCTCATTCGTTTGCTCAAACGAAATCGAAAACGTGTATGGCACGGCACTAATTTGCTGTGGATTTCCGAGATCAGCTATAAGCTGAAGGATCATGCCAGAATGCTGTTTCTGGTGACGGTTGTTACTTCAATCGCTAGCATAAGCGCAGGTTTTGTACTGGCCGTTGATCAAGACAACAAGCAGCAGTTTATGAATAATAAATTTGCTCTCACGTATAACGTATTTCAGCCAAAGCATATCGATGAAGAACTGGCGACTATTGAGAAATTAATGCAGGAATCAGGCATCGCTTTTGAGCGATTTCGGATAGACTCTATTCTCGCGGGGCTGCAGAATTACGCTCACGACCCAACAACTGGCAGCGATGTAGAGTTTGTTCGGGTAAGTCAGTTTAATGAGCTGGCGATTTTGCTGGAGTTACCGCCGCTGGAGAATCTGCCGAAGCAAGCGGCTGTGGCGGTTTATCCGGACGCAAAACGTTTGCCCAGGCCATTAAAGTTTGAGGGAACCGAGTCCAGCATTACGATTGTACGGGAAATCAGCATACCCCAGCTGGGAGGCGTTAGTGATGCAGGGGTTATGCTCATTGTTGATGATGCTTTTTTTAACCAATTAACGGCTGATTTACATAGCAGACCAACGTATTTCTATTCTGTACCTTCCTGGGCACAGCTTCCCTCGCGGCAAGATGAGCAATCCGAGATCGGTACAAAGCTGTACACATGGAATCAGAAGCAAATGGACAAGACCCGGGGCAGTGTCGAAGGTTGTCCAAATTGTGCAAACTTTTTGACGGTTCGTTCCTCCAAGTATTGGAGCACGAAAGATACGACCTCGGTGCTTAGCTTTATTGGGGTTTTTATCACATTAATATTCTCGATTTCGACGGCAAGCTTTTTGTATTTTAAGCTTTATACGGAGCTATCCGCCGACAGCCGAACGTACCATGCACTTTCCAAGATCGGACTGAGCAGCAGTGAGATGAGCGCGGCGGCTACGAAGCAAATTGCTTCTATCTTTTTTATACCGATTCCGGTATCCACGATACAAACGCTTATGGTTTTGAAGTCTGTAATGGGATATATGAGGATCTCATATGTCTATGTCTATACGGCTACATTTACAGTGGTACTGGCTTTTCTGGTCGCCCAGACCCTCTACTTTATCATTGCGAGATCACGTTATGTCAAGGCTTTACAGAAAACGATGGTGTAAAAAAAGAACAGCACTTCGTCCAATGGACTAGGTGCTGTTCTTTTTCGAGGCAACAAGGCCTTAGGATGCCTGCTCGAACTGGCTGTTGTACAGTTCAGCATAGAAGCCGTTCCTAGCCAGCAGCTCGTCATGGCTGCCGCTCTCGAGAATATCGCCATCCTTCAGCACGAGTATTACGTCGGCATTCTTGATGGTAGAGAGGCGGTGAGCGATAACAAAGGAGGTTCTGCCCTCCATGAGCTTATCCATGGCTTGCTGGATCAGAAGCTCTGTGCGAGTATCCACCGAGCTGGTCGCTTCATCAAGGATGAGCATCGGCGCATCCTTGAGCATCGCACGGGCAATCGTGAGCTGCTGCTTCTGACCGGCTGACAGATTAACTCTGTCGTTCAGCACGGTATCGTATCCGGCGCTCAAGGTCTGGATGAAATGATGCAGGCCAACGGAGCGGCAAGCATCTTCAATTTGCTTATCGGTAACCCCTGTCTTGTTATAGACAAGATTCTCACGAATCGTGCCCTCAAACAGCCAGGTATCCTGAAGAACCATGCAGAACAGATCATGCACATTCTCTCTGGTCAGACTGCTGATCGGCTTGTCATCGATGTAGATTTCACCGCCGTTAATTTCATTAAAGCGTATGAGCAGGTTGACAAGGGTTGTTTTCCCTGCGCCTGTCGGGCCGACGATGGCGATCTTTTGACCAGGCATAACCTCGGTTGAGAAGTCCTTGATCACCGGTTTGTCCGTGTTTTCGTAAGTAAACTGTACATGGTCAAATTTCACTTTACCTACTGCGGTATCGAGACGCTCGCTCTTATGCGCTTCATTGTCCATTTCTTCCGCTTCCAGAAATTCAAAGACGCGCTTGCTGGCGGCTGAAGCCGACTGTAAGCTCTGCGCTGCCTGAGCAATCTGGGAGAGGGGTTGAGTAAAGTACCGTACATACATGATAAAGGCAACGATAACACCGAAGGATATTTTTCCGTTCATGGCCATAACCGCACCGACGACGCAGACAGCAACGAAGCCAAGGTTCCCGATAAACATCATAATCGGCATCATCAGACCGGAGAGGAACTGTGCCTTGAATGCACTGTCTTTCAGGTTGTCATTCAGGCTCTCGAATTCAGTACGCATACGATCTTCGCCATTATAAGCCTTCACGACGGTATGCCCGGTGTATACTTCTTCGACGTGACCGTTGATTTTACCTAAATACTCTTGTTGACTGAAAAAAAACTGTTGGGATTTCTTCATAATGACCGACATCAGGCCGAAACCAATCAGGGTAGCTATAATTGCAGTAACCGTCATAATTATGTTTGTCTTGAGCATCATAACAAGGGATCCGACCAGCATGGCGGCAGCTGTGACCAGCGTCCCGATGCTTTGGTTCATCGCTTGTCCAATCGTATCGACGTCGTTGGTTACCCGGGACAGAATATCGCCAGTAGTCGACTTGTTATAGTAAGAGATCGGAAGCCGATTGATCTTGTGCGAGATATCAGCTCTTAATTTCTTGGAGACGCGTTGGGTGACGATCGACATGATAATCCCTTGCATCATCGACAACAGGGTGCCAAGCGCATAAATAAATACAAGGAAGAGTCCGATCGAAGTAACTTCCTTCATATCAATGCCATTAACTAGGCCGGCGGTAATTAAATCCGTCATTTCCGAGAGCTTATCCGGCCCAAGCAGGGTCAATACAGTACCGATTGCTGCACTTAGGATGGCGATCACAATGACAGGGATATGACTTTTACAATAACGGAGAAGCTTGCCCCAGGTGTTGGATTGATTTGACTTCTCTTTGTTCTTGCTCATTATGCCAGCTCCTCCTTCGAAAGTTGTGAATAAGCAATTTCTTGGTACACATCACAGGATTCCATCAATTGTTCATGGGTTCCCATGCCTGCGATTCGTCCATCCTCCAGGACAATAATTTTGTCCGCATCCTTAATCGTACCGATCCGCTGAGCCACGATAAGCATCGTTGTTCCGCTGGATTCCTTCTTCAGCTCACTGCGCAGCTTGCGGTCTGTCTTGTAATCGAGGGCAGAGAAGGAGTCATCAAAGATCAATATTTCCGGACGACGGGCAATAGCTCTGGCAATGGATAAGCGCTGCTTTTGCCCGCCGGAGAGATTGGAACCGCCTTGGGCCACATGGGCCTCATAGCCGTCCTCCATTTTCTCAACGAATTCGGAAGCCTGCGAAGTGTATACGGCATCTACCACATCATAGACAGCATCCCGCCCGTTGTCGCCAAACGCCACATTGGAGGTTACGGTCCCGCCGAACAGAATTGCTTTTTGGGAGACATACCCCAGCTTGTTCCGGAGAGCGGCTTGTTCATATTCGTTCACGTTTACGCCGTCCACAAGGACCTCGCCCTCTGTAGCATCATAAAAGCGAGGAATCAGATTCACTACCGTACTCTTGCCGCAGCCGGTTGAGCCGATAAATGCGACCGTTTCCCCCTTTTTAGCCGTAAAGCTGATGTCCTTAATCACATAATCCTCGGCATCTGGATATTTAAAGCTGACATTTCTGAACTCAACTTCACCAACTCGTCCGACTGGGGAGGAGGTAAGTGGTCCATCAAGAAGGCTTGGCTTGGTATCGAGCACTTCATTGATTCTCTTTGCGGATACATGTGCGCGAGGCATCAGGATAAAGATCATAATCAACAGCATAAAGGCCATCACGACCTGCATTGCATAGGAGGAGAAGACGATCATATCCGAGAACAGTCCAATCTTCGCCGGAGCTGCGGCATTCTGAATCAGAATCGCACCAATCCAGTAGATGGCAAGACTTAGACCGCTCATAATCATAGAAATACTTGGCATCATCAGGGACAGGACATTGTTGGCAAACAGGTTCGTCCGGGTCAGCTCATGGTTTGCTTCACCGAATTTTTCTTCCTGGTATTCATCCGCGTTATAAGCTCGAATGACCCGAATTCCGTTCAAGTTCTCCCGCGCTACCCGGTTCAGATTATCTGTGAGCTGCTGGAGCTTCTGGAATTTCGGCAGGACCAGAGTAATAGCTATTCCGACGATCACGATCAGAACAGCAACAGCGGTTCCTGTGGCGAAGGACCACTGCCAGCTCTTGCCCGTAATTTTAAGAATCGCCCATATGGCAAGAATCGGTGCCTTGATCAGCACCTGCAAGCCAATAACAATCAGCATTTGAACTTGCGTAATGTCATTTGTGGAACGGGTGATCAAGCTTGCAGTTGAGAAGTTGTTGATTTCCTCCATAGAGAAGGATTGCACCTTATCGAACAATCTGGAACGAAGACGGGCGGAAAAATTAGCCGCAATCCTGGCCGCAATTCCAGCCGCGATAATCGAGGTTGCCAGACTGCCCAAGGCACACAGCAGCATCCAGCCGCCAGCCGTCCAGATTTCGCTCATTTCACTGTTCGGCGTTTGTACGAGCCGGGTAATATCGCTCATATAGCCGGGCATTTCGAGATCCAGCCAGACCTGTGTCGCGATGAACAGAAGGCTGATACAGATGAGCATCCATTCTTTTGGGTTTAAGTACTTAAGTATTTTTAGCATTGCTGTGACTCCTTTGCAGGTTGTTGATATGTATATTACTAGATAAAGATAAACTCAAAGTTAACTTTTCTGAAAAAAGAAAAAAGGACCTGAAAGTTACCATGCGGTACTTTCAGGTCCTGGATTACATCGAGAGGGGGAGCGTTACGGTGAAGGTTGTTCCCTGGTTCAGACTGCTGTCACAAGTAATTGTTCCTCCGTGCAGCTCAACAATTTGATGAGCAATGGAAAGCCCAAGCCCATTGCCCGCGGTGGAGTGGGAGGCATCCTGTTGATAGAACTTATCGAAGATTCTGGGAAGAGCGTCTGGACCGATGCCGGGTCCGCTGTCCTGAATCAGGATAGCAAGGCGGTCTTCTTTTTTCTTCATCTGAATCTGAATAGATCCGCCCTCGGGCGTGAATTTGATTGCATTATCCAGCAGGTTCAGCCAGACCTGATTCAGCAACTCCTTGTTGCCGGATATTTCCCGATCCTGTACATGGACATCCAGAGACAATTGCTTTTTGTCGATCTTGGCCGCCAGCAGCAGGACACATTGCCGGAGCTGTTCTCCGATATTGAAGCGATCCTTATCTGTGAGAATGTTTTGCGCTTCAATCTTCGAAAGCACCAACACATTGGAGGCGAGGGAAGCGAGCCTGGCGGATTCTTCGATCACAATGTCGAGATACTCGTCGCGCTCCTCCTTGGACAGGTCATCATGCTTCAACACCTCGGCAAAGCCCTTGATCGACACAATTGGAGTCTTGAATTCATGAGAGAAATTATTGATGAAGTCTTTACGCAGGATCTCGATGCCGCCAAGCTCCTCGGCCATTTTATTGAAGTTTTCCGAGAGTACCTTAAACTCAGGAGGCCCCTCCAGCTCAAGGCGAATCGAAAAGTCGCCTTTGGCAAGTCTTGCGGTTCCTTCGATGAAGGTTCGAATCGTCTTGACCATTTTGCGGCTGGTCATCGCCGAGATCGTCGTGCCGATAATCGCGCAGGAGATCAGCAAAACAATCGGAAGATAGACGCCGTCCTGGCCAATCTCATTATTTATTAACCCGAAGAAATGGGCTATAAAGAACAAGGTTCCGGTAATTGAGACGGTGATCAGAAAAATAAAAAAGACAGCCAGCGAGAAGTAGATTGGCAAGCTAATTCGGCTATGAAGCTTACGGCTCCATTTATTCAACGTGTCTCACCGCCTTGTAGCCTAATCCGCGAACAGATACAATTTCAAATTCCGGATACGTCTCGAACCGCTTTCGCAGCCGATTAATATGTACATTGACCGTGGTGTCGGTGCTCTCACTTTCCATCCCCCAAATCTCATCCATCAGCTGGATTCGGGTGAAGATCCGCTCCGGATAAGATAGCAGCTTGTACAGCAGATAGAATTCCTTCTGGGGGAGGGTCTGCTTCTCATCTCCACGGGTAACGGTCAGCGCATCATGGTCCAGGACTACCTTGCCTACCGTCAGTTTTCGGGCGCTTGCAATCTGGGAGCGGCGAAGCAATGCCTGAATGCGCAAAAGCATCTCCTCCGTATCCACCGGCTTGGTCATATAATCATCGGTTCCTAGCCGGAACCCTTTCTTCTTATCCTCCGGAAGCTGCTTGGCAGTGGCCATCAGAATCGGGATCTGGCTATCCGCGGTCCGAACCTCCTGCGCAAACTCATAGCCGTCCATATTCGGCATCATGATGTCCAGAATAATCAGGTCAATATGCTGTACCTCAAGCAGATGAAGCGCCCTGACCCCGTCTTCAGCTGTAAATACCTTGTATCCTTCACGCTTAAGGACCGTTTCCATTAATCTTCGCACATGCTTATCATCTTCTACGACAAGGATATGGATCATAGGGTTCCACTCCAGTTCTTTTTAAAGTTCTGATAGTGCTTTGGCATAGCCGAATGCTTACTTCGAGGATTTCTGGATCAGCGCGGCTGTACCGGCGATAATACGTTCCAGACCAAATAGATAGGCATGCTCCGGACTATAAGCGCTTTGATGCATCTCGCCTGCGGCATTGCCGACGCGAGAAGAGACGGGAAAACGGCTCCAGTCGGTTATATTATCGAGCACGGGAGACAAGGCGAGCCACCATTCGTTATCGTCCTGCCCGGAGGAGGCCTCGGTTCGTTTCATGCTGAACTGCAGCCGAGCACAGCTCTCCACATGCATGAGCAGAAGCGAGAGAGTGGAGTCCATCTCGATATCGGATAGACCGATGCCATCCAGCGCACATAATTCCAGCTCGTATTTGAGCACAATATGGGGGCCCATCACGGGTCTTCTGCCGGAGAGGTCGACAATCCAGGGATGCTTCCGGTACAATTCCCAATTCGTCTTGGCAATGGAGCGCATCGCCTCGCGCCAATCCCCTCCGCATGCTCCCCGAATATCGGTGTAGCCTTCATACAGGCCCGCCTGAGATTTGTCCAGCATCAGGTCCAGCAGTTCGGACTTGCTGGGCACGTAGGTATATAACGACATGGCGCCAACTCCAAGACGCTCTGCTACCTTGCGCATCGACAACTGCTCGATGCCGTTCTCATCGGCTATCTCCATACCGGCCAATACGATCTTCTGCACGGTTAGGCCGCTTCGGCCCGGCACAGTCTGCGAGCCCCATAGGAGACTCAAGCTACGGGTATAGTCATTTCCTGATTGATTAATAGTCATCAACGACAGAACTCCATTCCCATGATTTGATAACACCATTATACACGGGAGCATTGACAGTTAAAAGCAATAGATGTTACACTGTACCGTACACTGTACGATATTAAATCGCGGTAGAGGTTTTAAGCGCAAAACCGCGTTTCATTCTCGTACGGAAATACAAGGCCAGATGTAATACTGGCTCTTCGAAAGGGGAATGCATGCAATGGGAGCCGAGGCGTATGCTATTCAAGCACGCAATGTGAAGAAGCATTACGGAAGAACGAAAGAAGGACCGGGCCTGAATGGTCTCACACTGAACGTGCCGACAGGATGTATCTTCGGCCTGCTCGGGCCGAATGGAGCCGGGAAGACGACCGTGGTCAAAATATTGACGACGCTGCTCCGCATGGATGAAGGCAGCGCCACTGTCGCGGGGTACGATGTGAGCAAGGAGGGACATCTCGTCCGTTCAAGGATCGGGCTGGCAGGACAATACGCCGCAGTCGACGAGCAATTGACGGGCTACCAGAACCTGGAGATGTTCGGACGTCTGAATCGATTGGCGAAGAAACATGCGAGCAGACGCGCCGAGGAATTGTTGACACAATTCGATTTGACAGAAGCGGCGAGCAGGGCTGTGGGCAAATATTCAGGAGGGATGCGAAGACGGCTTGACCTTGCTGCCAGCCTGATCGTGTCGCCGGATGTGCTGTTCGTCGACGAGCCGACGACCGGTCTGGACCCTCTTGCCAGGCAAGAAGTGTGGAGAGCGATTCGCTCGCTGAAGGAGGCGGGGACGACCGTGCTGCTCACGACACAATATTTGGAGGAGGCGGATCAACTTGCAGATCTGATCTCTATTCTGAAGGATGGAAGAGTGATCAGAGAAGGCACGCCCGAGCATCTGAAGTCATCGTTCGGCGGCGACCGCTTGGAGGTAACGCTACTGAGACAAGAGGATGCCGTGGAGGCGGAACGTATTCTACGCGGAATCGGCGGAGCTTCTGTTGTCGTAGACAACTCAGCGAATCGAATTAGCGTGCCGGTAAGCGACCGCACAGGCTCGCTGCTTAAGGCGGCAAGCGCGTTCGCAGACTCGGGGCTCGAGCCTGAGGATATGGTTCTGCGAAGACCAACTTTGGATGAGGTATTCATTCATTTTACGGGTCTGAATGGCGTATCGAATAAGGAGGAATCCAGATGATTGCGATGGATCGCAAAGCGAATGCTACTCACCCTTCGGCTGCCGCACGTATCCGCTATGCCTTTACCGATGTATGGGTATTGTCGAAGCGGGAGTTGCTGCATTGGGGAGGCAATCCTTGGGGAATTATGATCGGCTGGTTATTTCCCGTCATGATGCTGCTCATGTTCGGCTACCTGTTCGGGGGAGCAATGGCGGTTCCGGGGGGAGGCTCGTACTTTGAATTTCTCATGCCTGGCATGTTCGCGATGGCGATGTTCTTCGGTGTGGAGAGCACCGTTATGGCGGTCACGACGGATGCCTCGAAGGGCGTCACGGACCGCTTTCGGTCCATGCCGATTCATGCTTCGGCCGTTCTGCTAGGCCGATGTATGGTCGATATGCTTAATTCGATCATTGGGCTGCTTGTGTTGATCATAACAGGTCTATTGCTCGGCTGGGGATGGCATGAAGGCGCAGACCATGCGCTTGCGGCGTTCGGCCTCTTGCTGCTGCTGAGATTCTCGCTCCTGTGGGTCGGCATCTTCATTGGTCTTCACGCGACGAATCCACATAACGTGTCCATGGTGCAACTGCTCGTATGGCCGGTGGGCTTCCTATCGAATGTCTTTGTCGATACGACGACGATGCCAGCCTGGCTTGGAGCCATCGCGGAGTTTAACCCGCTGTCGGCGACATCGATGGCGGCGAGGGAGCTATTCGGCAATCCAGGCCTGCGTGGCGAGAGCTGGATGTCAGAGCATGCCATGCTGCTCGCCTTAGGCTGGCCCTTATTGCTCCTGGTGATTTTCCTGCCGCTGGCGGTGCGGAGCTACAGAAGGTTAAACAGATGAGGACATGAAGAACCGTTATCGTCCATGTCATTTCTATATATTTGTGTATTTTAATTTGGTAATATTAAAATCTGATAATATTAAAACTATGATCAGAGGAGCTAAATGAATTTATATAAGTTGAACTAGAAAAATACACAGAAAGGGCATAAGAGTGAAGTGTGCTGAAGTAAAAGCTTTCTGAAAGGAAGCTACTTCGGGAGCATATGCTCGTAAGCGTTCGCCTTTGTGAGTGGATTTCTACCTTATAATAACTTAGTTCAATTAGAGAAATCCGCGAACAACAGCGATCGTAAGCACACTTCACACGTTGCCCCAGTGTACAATCCTTGGTTCAACTTATATAGATTAGATTTAGACTCATTCAGTATTCTAATAATTGGAGGGACGTCAGTGACGAGAGAATCTAATCTGGAGTACATCGTTATTTCAGGCGCACGGGAAAACAATTTAAGAAATGTATCTTTAAAAATTCCCAAGCGGAAAATTACTATTTTCACCGGCGTATCCGGTTCCGGCAAGTCATCCATCGTGTTCGATACGATAGCTGCGGAATCCACTCGGCTGCTCAATGAAAACTTCAGCATGTTCGTGCGGAACTTTCTGCCCCGTGTACCCCAGCCGGATACAGATGGCATCGAGAATCTGAGCATGTCGGTAATTGTGGATCAGAAGCGTCTGGGCGGAGGATCCCATTCCACGATGGGAACGATTACCGATATCTCTCCCATTCTGCGGCTGCTATTCTCTCGTACGGGCCGGCCTCAGATCGGGCAAGCTTATATGTTCTCGTTCAATGATCCGCAAGGGATGTGCCCCGAGTGCAACGGGCTTGGGCGCAGGCTGGGCGTTGAGCTCAGCAAGGCTCTGGATATGTCCAAATCGCTTAGACAAGGAGCCATCCAGCTTCCGGATTATAAAGTGGACGGTTGGGAATGGAACATGATCGTACAATCCGGAGAGTTCGACCTCGACAAGAAGCTAAGCGATTATTCCGAACAAGAGCTTGAGGAATTACTCTATGCTAAGGCTCGAAAGGTGGAGATGGATTTCGCCGGAAAGGCCATGAATATAACCGTTGAGGGCGTGATAGAGAAATTCACTAACAAGTACATCAGGCAGGATTTAAAAACGAAGTCCGAGCGCACGCAGCGGGCAGTGGCCCCGTTTATTTCGGAAGGGTCTTGCTCCGCTTGCCGCGGTGCAAGACTTAGTCAGGCTGCTTTAAGCTGCAGAATTAACGGATTTAACATTGCCGAAATGTCGTCAATGGAGGTGGGCCAGCTAATTCGGGTTATTCATGAGATTGATGACCCGGTCGCCGCCCCGATCGTCAAAGCATTAACGGAACGGCTTCAGCACCTAGTGGATATTGGTTTGGAGTATTTGACGCTGAACCGGGAGACGGATACCTTATCCGGCGGCGAGTCGCAGCGCGTCAAGATGGTGAAGCATTTGAGCGGGAGCTTGGTGGATGTCACTTATATTTTCGATGAGCCGAGTGTCGGCTTGCATCCGCGTGATGTCCACCGGTTAAATGAGCTGCTTCAGAAGCTGCGTGATAAAGGCAACACCGTTATTGTCGTCGAGCATGACCCCGATGTGATCAAGGTCGCGGATCATATTGTCGATGTGGGCCCTCATGCAGGCAGCCGCGGCGGCACGATCGTATATGAAGGCAGCTACGAGGGTTTGTTAGAGACGGATACACTGACGGGAACGCATATGAAGCGGCCGCTGCAACTGAAGCAGGATTGCAGGCATCCGTCCGGCAAGCTGTCTATCAAGAATGCTACACTGCATAATCTTAGAGATGTAAGTGTAGATATTCCAACAGGCATATTAACTGTGGTTACAGGTGTAGCCGGGTCGGGTAAAAGCACACTGATCAACGAAATATTCCTCAGCCAGCATACGGATGCGATCGTCATTGACCAGTCAGCAATCGGAGTATCAACACGCTCCAACCCCGCAACCTATACGGGCATCATGGATGATGTGCGCAAGGCATTTGCGTCGGCGAACAAGGTGAATCAAGGTTTGTTCAGCTTTAATTCCAAGGGAGCCTGTGAGAACTGCCAAGGTCTTGGCGTTGTATATACTGATCTTGCATTCCTCGACAGTGTTAAACTGCCTTGTGAAGTATGTGGAGGCAGACGGTTCAAGGAAGAGGTACTCGAATACAAGTTGGACGGCAAGTCTATTGCTGAAGTATTGGAGATGACGGTAGAGCAGGCCTTGGAGTTTTTCCAATTGAAAGAAGTTGTACGCAAGCTCAAGGCACTGCGCGATGTAGGGCTGAACTATATTAAGCTGGGGCAGCCGCTAAGTTCGCTATCGGGCGGCGAATGCCAACGCATCAAGCTGGCCAGCGAGCTGCACAAGAAGGGCAGCATCTATGTCATGGACGAGCCTACAACGGGCCTCCATATGTCGGATATAGGCCATCTTCTTGAAATCATGAATCGGCTCGTGGATGCAGGTAATACGGTGATTGTCATCGAGCATAACCTTGAGGTGATCAGCCAGGCCGACTGGATCATCGATATGGGGCCGGATGGAGGCAGCAAGGGGGGACAAGTCATCTTTGAAGGCACGCCATCCCTGATTGTATATGCGGAGCAGTCAATAACAGGAAGGTATTTGAAGTAATATCGATTCAACCGGTTCAGCCCTCCAATCGCGGGGGGCTTTTTATGTTATGAAGCGGAGAGAAGTTTTTTGCTTATCCCCAATCACATAACGTGATTCTCGAAGAGATGACCCGAGCCTAAACAAAATTTGACTAACTCCGACAAAGTTAAAACAAATATCACAGACGGAGCAGGGAGTACAGTTCTACGATGGAGGAGATATAGCAACTGAATACATATTATGGGAGGCGCTTTATGAAGAAAAGATTTCGCGTTTCATTAGCTCTTATGCTCTCAGTCATCATGGTCATGCTCGGTGCAATTCCCGCCCTGGCTGCGGAGGTGCCGGCGGACAAGTACACGTATGAGTTATCCGGCGAGCTTGGCTCGCAATCGGATAAGATCGAGCTAGAGGATTACGATGATAATCAGCAGTTCCGTGATCTGCTCGCCGAAGAGAATTACAAAGTTGTACTTGTAAAGGACGGCGCTGAGATTAAATTTACACCGAAGGAAAAGATGCGTGCCATAGTGAACTACTATCTCGTAGATGGAAGCTCCGGCGGTGCGTTGATCTGGACCATTGACGGTTCGGAGGAAATGACAAGTGAAATCGCAGCGAACAAGACGGCTACGGTTCAGCTCTCGAAAAGATATGGCGGCTTTACTGTCGACCTTTACTACGTATTAAGCATTGGCGAAGGGGATCAAGTGTCGAACATCATTTACAAAGTATCCGACGGCTCCTCCTCAACGGCTCCAGCATCCTCAGAGCAAGCTGCTGAGCCTAAGGATTCTCCGGCTGCACCTGCTGAACCAAAGCCGGAAGCAACAGTCAAACCCGTAACTGCAGCCACGGCTACGGTTTCCGTATCCAAGGTTTTGGTAGACGGCAAGCAGGTTGCCTTTGAAGCTTATAGCATCAACAACAACACTTACTTCAAGCTGCGCGATATTGCCATGGCCGTGAACGGAACGGACAAGAGCTTTGAAGTAGGCTGGGATGGCGAGCATAATGCGATTAGCCTGACATCCTTTGAGGCATATACTCCGCAAGGCGGGGAGCTTGCTGTGTCTGCGAAGGCAACGTCCAAGAAGGCCGCATTGTCCACGTCCAAGGTATTCCTTGATGATGAGGAAGTAGCCTTCACTGCCTATACCATTGGCGGCAACAACTACTTCAAGCTTCGTGACCTTGCTGACGCTTTGGGAATCACCATTACCTTTGATCAAAAGACAAATACAATCGGGATTGTTACAGCAGACTAGTTAAATCACCGTTTCTCTTCTTCCTGGAGAGGCTTGTGAGCCGTAAGCCGGCTTGCAGGCCTCTTTATTTTTTCTTCAAGTCACAAAAGGTTCACATTCTTTCTGTGTTCTATGAGAAATATCACTCGTAGGGGCTATTTCGGACAAAATGGGTTTCATTTAAGATACATGTGGAACCCATGCGTATTTGTATTTCTGTAGCTGGAAAGGAGGATAAATATTTCTGGTATATTTCGCAGAAAAAACAAACTGGGAGGATTCGCACTTTTCTTAATCAGCTTCACAGCGTTCTTGTTACCTTGCTTTTCAGATGCAAGAGCGGCTGAGGAGAATGCCGCACTTATTTCTCTTCAAGATCTCGTTGACAAAGCCGGTCCAGGGGAACGAATCGTTCTGCCGGAAGGGACCTATAGGGGACCGGTGCACATTGATAAGAGACTCGTGATTGAGGCCTTGGAACAAGTCGTATTGGTTAACGATCATCCAGCTCCTGCAATATCTATACAAGCAGATGGTGTAGAGATTCAGGGAGTCCGGATTATACAGAAGCAAGGCGGGGATGAGTCAACTGCAGTATCCGTTCAGGCCGACGGAGTCATGCTTAAGGAATTGGAGATTCGTACACGCGGATATGGTATTCAGCTGCGGGATGCTCATGGTGGAGCCTTGAAAGGCAACTATATTGCCTGGGACAGAAGCCAAGGGCCGTCCACGCTGGGGGAAAAGGGGAATGGGATCGATCTGTACAAATCAAGCAACAACCTGATCGAACAGAATGTAATCGTGAATATGAGAGACGGTATCTATCTGGATAACAGCAAGGATCTGATGATCGCGGATAACCGAATATTCGGGTCCCGCTACGGCATTCATTGTATGTATGTCGATGGAACTGAAATTGTGGGAAATATCGGTGAGAATAATATCACCGGCGCAATGATTATGGGTGTTCGAGATGTTATCGTATCTTCAAATTCTTTCGCCGAGCAAAGAAGCAATGTAAACTCCCAAGGGATTTTACTCTATGATGTTCGGGATTCTCTCGTTGAAAAAAATGTACTGGAAGGCAACCGTGTCGGCATTTATCTTGAGCGCTCCCGTCAAAATGAATTGGGTTATAACTCGATCTCCAGAAATTTTGTGGGCATGCAATTCGTGTCTGCTGAAGACAATCTTATTCATTATAACGATTTCGTTGGAAACGTCATTGAGGCAGAAGCGACCAAGAGCGAGTCTAATCAACTCTATCAAAATTTTTGGGATATGGCAGCTCTGCTTGATTTGAACGATGACGGAGTTAGTGAGCTTAGCTATGCGATCAATCCGTTTTACAGGAATTTGATTACGCGGATACCGGCCTTTCAACTTTTCTTTCAATCGCCCGGAATCCATTTTTTAAGCACGATGGCAGAACAGGATCGTCAAGGCTGGACAATAGATCCTTCGCCAGGTATGAAGCTGAATATGCCCCGCATGGACTTGGACGCGGACGCAGACAACAATTCACTGCCTGAAGGCACGTTTTTAACCATTGTGGCATCCATGCTGCTGCTTGTTTCAGGCTTAACTATTATCTATTCCAGGGGGTCAAAGGAATGAAAAAAGGGATTATCGCTATTGGTTTGATGTTGGTAATGATCGCAGTTACGGGCTGCGGAAAGCAAGCGTATCAGCCGCAAGCCATTAATGAGGATGTTGATGTATGCGTAATCTGCAATATGCAGGTCAAGGATGATGCCTATGCTACGCAGATTGTAACGAAGGAGGGCAAGAGCCTCAAATTTGATGATCTTGGCTGCATGAATGAATGGAAGACCCAAAATGGCACCGAGGATATCGGAATGGAGTATGTCCGCGATTATAATGATAAAGAGTGGATCGAATATAAAAAGGCTACTTATGTTTATGACGCTTCGATCCGAACTCCTATGGCTTATGGGCTTGTGAGCTTCAAGGACAAACAATCCGCTGAACAGTTCATTGAGGAGCAGGGTGTCGGGCAATTGCTAAGCTCCGAGGAGCTTGCCAATCATACATGGGAGCAAAGCATGGATATGATGGACATGGATATGCATATGCATGAAGATGGTGAAACCCATGAAGAACCGCATACCCATGAGCAGTCACACACTCATGAAGAGTCACACACTCATGATGAACACAGCGAAGACCAGTCGGGACATTGATGATGTTATCGGATATGCTGCTTGTAGCCAAAAAAGAAATTAGAATCGGCTTTCGGAATCCATGGGCGTACTCCTTTTTAATCCTGTTCACGGTATTTAGCCTGAGCTTGCTATTAATTAATGCCCGGTATGAGGTGAGCGGGTATTCCGGTGTCACCGGTTCGATGTTAAGTTTGATTTTATACTTGCTGCCCTTAATGTCGCTGTTCCTGGGATCTTTCTCATTGACCGCAGAAAAAGAAGAGGGCAGCTGGAATTTGCTTTCCACCTATCCTCTGGGTACGTCCTCCTTTATATTAGGAAAGTACATCGGCTTGTCTGTTGTCTTGTTAACGATTCTATTTTTTGGCTACGGTGTAATGGGACTCGCATCCGGAATGGCTGGACAGAACTTTGAGATCAACACCTATCTGTTATTTTTGTTCTTCTCTTGCGGATTAGTTCTTCTCTTCCTGACACTTGCTCTCTGGATAGGTTCTTTGGCGAAAAATCGTTGGCAAGCCTTGACGGTCTCTGTCATGGTCTGGTTCTTCACCATCATAGCCTGGCCTACCGTGTTAATCGCTGGACTGGGGCTCTTTCCCTATCTGTGGATCAAACCGCTGTTGACGCTTTTCACCCTTTTAAATCCCGCGGAGTTTGTAAGATTATTCGTCGTGATCAAGCTGGGGGGCGGCTCTGTACTTGGTCCGGAATACTATCAATGGGTGAACTGGATTCAAGGATCATCCGGAAGCCTCTTGTTTCTTTTACTCTTCTTTTTCTGGCTTCTTTTTTCCTTAACCTGTGTCTGCTGGATTTGGGAAAGGAGGAGAGCGCGTGTCTGAGCATTTTGTTGCGGCTACGAATTTATACAAGACGATCAAAGGTCAGACGATTGTACAGGATATTTCCTTTCACATGGAAAGAGGAAGTATAGTTGGATTGTGCGGGGGAAATGGAGCCGGGAAGAGTACGGTGCTGCGCATGGTCGCAGGAATTCTGCAGCCCACCTCTGGTGAAATCATGGTTAACGGATTACAGTGGAAGCATGACAGAAAAAGGTTTGCCGGACAAATCGGATACATGCCCGACGATTATCAATTTCCGCAAGGGATGACGGCCAGGGAGATTTTGTTGTTTTGGGCGGGGCTTCGCAAGGTTTCTGAACAAAGAGTTAACGAGGTATTAGCTCTTGTAGGGCTTGAAGATAAGAAAAATAAATCGGTGAGCGCTTTTTCAAAGGGCATGCGTCAGCGCGTTCTCTTTGCTCAATCCATGCTGGCAGAGCCCCAACTGCTCATTATGGATGAGCCCACCAATGGGCTGGATCCTTACTGGATGAAGGAGTTTGTCCAGCTTGTTAAGGGCTTGAGACGCGGAGGACAGAGCGTGATTTTCTCAACACATCAATTGGATATCGCTGAAGAACTGGCGGATGAGGTTATTTTTTTGAATGAAGGAAGAAATTGCGGTGAAGGCTCTGTAACGGAATATCGCCAATTGTTTGGTGACTATCCGCTGCACCGGGCATACCAGCAGATGATGGAATTGGATGCTAGTCAAGAGAAGGAAGCTGAGCAATGAAACTTCATATACGATCAGGACTAACCTGGTTCATCCTATTGATCGCGCTAATCGCTGCGGTTTGGGTAGTCATATCCATAACCCGCCATAATGATGGCCAGCCTGCGATGCAACGATTAAGCATAGGGAGCCACGCTCCGGACTTCGAGGGTGTAAATACGAATGGAGAGAAGATTCGGCTTGCTGATTATTGGGGAAAAGTTGTGGTGATTAACTTTTGGGCGTCCTGGTGCGGTCCTTGCGTGAATGAGATGCCGCTTATTAACGGGGTGTTTCAGGATCATCCAGATGATGTTGCAACCCTGTTCGTCAATGCCGGTGAATCCAAAGGAACCATTATGGAATTCTTAGCCGCGCATCAGTTCGAATTTCCAGTCCTTATCGATGCTGCCGGAAAAATAGCAGGGGCTTATTCCATAACAGGGCTGCCTGCCACCTATATTCTTAATAAAGATGGAGCAATCTCTCAGGCAATCATTGGGGAGATACAGAATAAGCAGCAATTAGACAACGCAATTGAAGATGCCAGAGGGGATTAAATTTATTTAATCCTCTTTTTGTTCAGATTACAGTATAGTTTGATATATACATAGGTTGAAAAAATGGGGGATGTATTCGTGACATATAAACAGATTAAGTGGATGATCTTGTTCGTGCCTACATTAATTGTCGGACTGTGGGAATATGTTCGTCATCAATTTCTTATGCCTTACATCTCCATGGATTTGGGGAACTGGCTTACCCCGGTTCTGGTGTACCTTGTCAGCGTCACCTTACTAAATCAGTTATTCTCTCAACTGGAGAAGATCCAACAGGAGCTTCAGGTTGAACGGGCTCAGAAAGCAGCGCTGGAGGCCCGTGAGCAATTGGCGAAAGAGCTTCATGACGGAATTGCACAGTCGCTTTTTTTGTTATCCGTTAAAGTAGATCGTTTAAAATTCACTCCAGACCAGGAGAGCCATGAGGAAGCCGTATATGCGGTTCGAAAGACGGTTCATGAAGTGAACAGATATGTAAGACAAGCGATTGCCAGCCTTAGATACGCTGCAACTACACAACATGAAGCAGCTATCCTGGAAACCTTGGAAGATAAAGTGAAGCAAATTGCCAATGAAGTCCTGACGCCTATGGAGATTGCCTGGACTCTTCCGGACGACGCCATGAGTCCAAGAGAGAAGGTAGAAATATTAGCGTGCATTCGTGAAGCGGTCGTAAATATTCAGAAGCATGCCCGAGCGACGAAGGGATGGATTGCGGCGGAAGGGAACGAAAAGGCATGGAAAGTGAGCATAAGGGATAATGGGAAAGGATTTCAACCTGACCAAATTGATGCTAAAGACAGCTTCGGATTAAATATTATGAAGACCCGGGCGGAAGAAATGAGTTGGCAGCTTCGCATATTCAATCAGAATGAGCTGACAACGCTTGAAATTAGAAAGAGAGGAGAGGAAGCATGAAGACTCGGGTATTGGTCGTTGACGATAATGCGCATGCTAGAGAAGCGATCTGCGAGATTATCTCAGGAGACGGACAGTTCGAGATTATCGGCGTCGTAACGAACGCCCAGGAAGCGATTGAATTCACCGAGCAATGGATGCCAGACCTGATTTTGATGGACATTCAAATGCCCGACATGGATGGCCTGGAAGCCACACAACGCATCAAGCTGCTGTTTCCGTACGTGAAAATTGTCATGATTACCGTCTCGGACGATATGTTTCATCTTCTGGAAGCCTTAAAGCGCGGAGCTCAAGGCTATCTCCTTAAAAATCTTGCGCCATCCACTTGGCTCAAATATTTGAACGCCATTGTCAATGAAGAAGCTCCGTTAAGCCGTGAGCTCGCTTTTGAGATCCTGAAGGATGTATCTCTTCTGAATAAAAAAGAAGCAGCCGAAGCCGATGCCTTGACGTTGAGAGAGAAGGAAATATTGACTAATGTCGCAGATGGAATGACCAACAAGGAAATTGCCGAGAAATTGGTGATTTCAGAGCATACCGTAAAGAATCATTTGAAAAACATCTTGCAGAAGCTGCAGGTTCAAAACCGGGTTCAGTTAACCCGGTATGCCTTGGAGCAGGGGTTAATCTCGGGAAAAGGGAAGGATTTGTGAAGGGAAATCTAAAGTTGGATTTGCTTTAAGCCTAGGAGTTACCCGGTCGGTTCATCCTAGGCTTAGTCCAGTCTCATATCATTCAAAGGATTTTAATGCGATGACCGCGTTGTGTCCGCCAAAACCGAATGAATTGGACAATCCGATGCTTAATTTTGCTTCGCGGGCTTCGTTAGGCACATAGTCTAAGTCACATTCGGGATCCTTCGTCTCCAGATTCATGGTCGGAGGGATGATGTTTTGTTGAAGGCTTTTTACTAAGGCGACGGCTTCAACCGCACTGGCTGCGCCCAGCAAATGACCGGTCATGGACTTGTTCGCCGTGATCGGGATCCGGTACGCATGGTCTCCAAACAGCTTTTTCATCGCCAAGGTCTCCGATCGGTCACCGAGCTCTGTACTGGTGGCATGAGCACTGATCACATCCACATCCTCGGGAGCGATCCCTGCTTCCTCCAT
The DNA here is from genome assembly GCF_018333295.1 of Paenibacillus apis. Taxonomy (NCBI): domain Bacteria; kingdom Bacillati; phylum Bacillota; class Bacilli; order Caryophanales; family Paenibacillaceae; genus Paenibacillus; species Paenibacillus apis. The sequence continues at coordinate 5,799 of NZ_BORS01000021.1, read as the reverse complement.
CGCCAACTTCATGGCCAAATATGCGCCATGGCCCTCAGGGTGGGTAGCGACGACATGGTAAGCATCCGAGCTGGCTCCGTAGCCGATAACTTCGGCATAGATTCGGGCATTACGGCTCAAGGCATGTGAGAGGGACTCCAGGATCAGGATTCCCGCTCCTTCTGCGATGACGAACCCGTCTCTCCCGGCATCGAACGGACGGCTGGCCCGAGCTGGATCTTCGTTGCGCGTACTCAAGGCGGTGGCATTGCCGAAGCTTGCCAGGGCTATTTCAGTAACGGCAGCTTCTGCACCTCCGGCAAATACAATATCCGTGCCTCCTGAGCGAATTAACCGGAAGGCCTCTCCAATCGCCGTATTCCCGATAGAGCATGCTGTCACTGGGGAGAAGCTGGCGCCCATAGCACCGTATTTAATGCTGATCATGGCCGCGGCCATATTCGATATCATCATCGGCACTAAGGTCGGGCTTACCCGTTCCGGACCCCGATCACGAATCAATCCCGCTTGATCGAACAGTGTCTGAATGCCTCCAACACCCGACCCGACATACAAGCTCATCCGCTCCTGGTCGATTTGCTCCAGAGACAGGCCCGAATCTTCCCAAGCCTGTTCAGCTGCAGCAAGTGCAAATTGACAGAACCGGTCCATGCGCCGGGCTTCTTTACGCCCAAACAGCTCGTCCGCATCAAAGTCCCGAACTAATCCCGCAATTCGGGATTTATGTCTGGAGGTATCAAAGGTGTCAATCGAGGAAATTCCGGATTCCCCTTTTATTAATCGATTCCAGAAGCTATCTACCGTATTTCCAAGCGGCGTAACCACGCCCATGCCCGTAATCACGACTCTTTCCATAGCGTTGTCCTCCCTTTGAGTAAGTTAAAATCATTGTGATCGATAAGTTATCCTATTACAAGTTATGGTTTATCCTAGTATAATGAATACCATGATATAACCAGTATGGAAGGGAGGCGATCAGATGGACCGTGCAGCCAGACTTCAGGAACTATCCGCTTTTCTAAAGTCCAAACGGGCGAAGATTCTTCCTGAATCGGTAGGTCTCGCTCCTGGCGGCCGCAGAAGAACGCCCGGCTTGCGAAGGGAAGAGGTGGCCCAGCTGGCAGGAGTCAGCACCACCTGGTATACCTGGCTTGAACAGGGAAGGGACATCAGAATGTCTGCTTCAGTTCTGGATTGTATTGCAAATGCGCTGCAGTTGACTGCCGATGAACGAAAATATGTATTTGCCCTGGCGATGGAGTCAGGCTCTGGTGCAGTGCCTTTTCAGGAGGATCGGACCGAAATCAGTCAGCCTCTGAAAAAGATCATGGATGAGCTGCGGTTTTGTCCTACCATCATCACGGACAGGCGTTATTTCATTGTCGGTTGGAATGAGGCGGCAGCCCATGTATTCTTGGACTTTGAGCAGATTCCATTTGAACAGCGCAATTTGATCTCATTACTGTTCACGAGAAAGGAGCTGCAAAGGCTGGCTGTGAACTGGGAGCATTTCGTCAGAGGATTTCTTGCCATCTTTCGCGCATATTACGGACAGTATATGGAGGATGATTGGTACGACCGGTTTCTTGAGGAGATGAAGCAGGTTCACCCCGGATTCGAACAGCTCTGGCAGGAAAGCGAGGTGAAATCGGCGCCGGAAGTATTGATCGAGTTCCGTCATGCAAAGGCAGGGAAGATGCTGTTTCATTTGACGTCCCTGCAGGTGCAAGGCAGTTCGGACTTACGTTGCAGCATCTATACGCCTGCGCCGGATTCTTTGACGGAAAACAAGCTGCAGAAATTAATGGGACAGAAGTAAGGGCAATTAACTGAAGATGAAAGCAAGCAGAACAAATAAAGAGGGTGTCCCATAAGTTATCACTGGGACCCCATTCGGCGCAATCTCCTGCAAGAGTGCAGTAGTATAAACCCGACTAAAGATTGATTCTGCGTTCCGGGGGCAACGTGTGAAGTGTGCTTACGATCGCTGTTGTTCGCGGATTCCTTTGATTAAATAAAATCTGAGATTGAAGGAATCCGCTCACAAAGGCGAACGCTTACGCTTAATGCTTCCGAAGTAGCTTTCTTACAGAAAGCTTGTAACACTTCACACTTATGCCCTTGTTTACGCAGACTCGTTAGTTCGGCTTTATAGTGCTGATTGCACCGCACTCACTCTAAGACGCAAATGCATTCAACAGTAAGTAGACAACACCGTATCATTATTGGGGATACCCCCACTTCAATAAGCCCGCAGAGCAAGGCTATTCCAGTAGATTCAGCAATATACCCACCAAGTACGTATGCCGTACGCCTTGCACCGAGCGCAGCTCCCAGGGCGCGGTGTTTCGCAACATGACAGTGGTCGTTCGTTCGCATGAAAATACGATCATACGTATCTAGTGAAAAAAGTTACCTTAAATTCAGTAGAAATGCTAGAAATGCGGATATAGTGAAATTTTTGTACTTAAAATTGACTAAAACACGGGTTTGGCTAGTTACTGGCGATCTAAGGTAAGTTTTTTCACTAAAAGTGGGTTCGTGCGTCGAATGAAGATTTTAAGGGAAGTAATTTCATTAAATCGCGACCGGATGAGCATGAGCAGAATGAGGTGCTCATATCGTCTTGTAGGGCGATTGAAGTTCGGAGCAAGACCTAGAATGCCAGTGGGACAAGTTAATTTCGGAGAAAAGCTTCAGTACGGATAGGACAGGCAAAGTTTCGGTGTAAGACCAGAACATCGTGAGGCGGAGGCGCAACTTTAGGCTCTGTAGGTCATTGACGTCGTGCAAAAGCAATAGCGCAAGCATCCATTCGCGCTTAGCTCAAGGCTGGCGTGGAGTATCCTGCTTGTATGCCGCAGGGAGGCAAGTTAATAGCAGTGCAGCTATTGCTATGCTGCTTAGGAATAGCAATGTGCAACTGCATATCAGTTAAACAGCAAAGGCGAAGTAGCCAGGGCATAAGTGAGAAGGTAAATGGCTTTAGAGCTGGGTGGCATGGGGGTGATAGAAAAAATATGTTGAACGAAAAATAACGCTATGATAAAATCAATAGCGTGTTGACAATTGAAGTGAAGATGTATTTATTTTTATCCCTACTATAATAGTACATCAATCATTTCGGTTTGTCAATACACTTTCTTACCCCAAAATACGGAAGAGGAGAGTGCTGTATATTTATGGAGTCCAATGAATGGCAGCTGGAGCAGAAACGGCTGGATGAGGTCAGAGACAAGCTGCGGAAAAGGATCGCTAAATTGGAGCCAGAGGTGGCCGGGCTTGGCGATCAGGCGGCAGACATTCGCAAGCGGTTCTGGGAAGAAGTTACGATTAATACAAGTACGGATGAAGACTTCGAGGAGACCTTTCATACGATCAATCAACAGTCCGCGTTATTGGCAGAACGGGAACGGGGACACAGATTACTGCTACAGCAGTGCAGAAATATGAAGCGTCTGCTTCCGTCTCCTTATTTCGGGCGGATTGATTTTCACGAAGACGGGCTTGGCTTCACGGAGCAAATTTATATCGGTGTATCCTCCTTTATTGAAGAAGATGGGCTGAGCTTTTTGATCTATGACTGGCGCACGCCGATCGCGAGCCTGTATTATGACCACTCTCCCGGACGGGCTGCTTATACGACGCCAGGCGGAGTTATTGAAGGAACAATGGAGCTGAAACGGCAGTTCCAGATTCAGAATGGACAAATCCGCAATCTGTTTGACGCGAGTGAAACGATTGGGGATGAGCTGCTTCAGCAAGTGCTAGGCAAAGGCGCAGATTCGCAAATGAAGACCATTGTTGCGACGATCCAGAAGGAGCAGAACGCGATTATCCGCAATGAAAAGAGCCGGATGCTCATCGTGCAGGGCGCTGCCGGAAGCGGCAAGACGTCGGCGGCATTGCAGCGGGTGGCTTATTTGCTGTATAAGCACCGGCAGACCATCAAGGCGGATCAGATCGTGCTTTTTTCGCCCAATCCGATGTTTTCAAGCTACATTTCCACCGTTCTTCCGGAGCTGGGAGAGGAGAATATGCAGCAGGCGACCTTCCAGGAATATCTCGATTACTGGCTGGGCGCTTCTTTGAAGTCTGAGGACCCCTTTGACCAGATGGAATATGTGCTGACAGCGCAAAGCAAAGAAGGATATGAAGCGCGTGTTCAAGGGATCCGCTATAAGGCATCCGAGGATTTCCTGAAGGCGCTGATTCATTATGGCCGATGGCTGGGGCAAGAGGGGATGAAGTTCCACGGGATCCAGCTGCGGGAGCGTGAATTGTTGACGGGAGAGCAAATCCGATCACAATTTTACAGCTATGACCGCAGCCTGCCGCTTCGTAACCGGGTAATTCTGCTGCAGGAATGGCTGTTGAAGGAGCTTTCTGCGTTGGAGCGTCAGGAGCGGGAAGCCTCTTGGGTTGAGGATGAGCTGAATTATCTCGATAAGGAGCAGTATGCCGAGATCTTCGGTATGCTGCATAAGGATCGGGAGGTGCTCGATTTGGCGGAGCAATACGCTACGGTCTACGAAAAGCTGAGCAAAAAGCGGAGGGAAGATGAAGGGGACTTTGACTTCGCCCAGAAGGAGGAAGAACTGCTTCGTATCAAGGTCGCGAAGGAATACTTCATGCCATTAAGAAAAACAGTGAAAAAACTCGGATTCATTGATTTCAAGGGGATTTACGGTCAATTATTCGTTGAGGAACCGGCGTATCTGATGCGAACGAACGGCAGTGCCGTTCCTCCGCTTTGGGATGAAATATGCCGGCAATCCAGAGAGGCGCTGGAGCAGAACTTGCTGCTGTACGAGGATGCCACTCCGTATCTATTCGTCAAGGAGCTGATCGAAGGCTTGCGGACGAATACGGAAATCCGCCATGTGTTTGTGGATGAGGGCCAGGATTATTCGCCGTTTCAATATGAATATCTGAAGAAGCTATTTCCGCGTGCTCGCATGACGGTGTTAGGGGACTTTGGGCAGGCTATCTTTATGCAATCGACCATCCTGGATGCGGAGGACTCGCCACTGATCTCGCTGTTCGGCGAAGCGGATACCGAGCTCATTCGCCTGGTTCGCAGCTACCGTTCTACGAAGGAGATCGTGGAGTTTACAAGAGCAATGCTGCCGGGCGGAGATGAAATTATGCCGTTTGAACGGCATGGATCCAAGCCCCATTTGGCGAAGGTTCATCGTCAGGAAGAACGGGAGCGTCAGATTCGGGCCGACATTGCATTGCTGCAGGCCGAGGGCTTTGATTCGATTGCCGTCATCACGAAGACCGCAGCAGAGAGCAGGGAAGCCTATGAAGCTTTGCGGAGCTATGGAGCCAAGGGGCTTAGGCATGTTACGAAGGAGACGCCTGTCTTTGAAAAAGGCGTCATGGTGATTCCGGTGTATCTGGCTAAGGGCGTCGAATTTGATGCCGTCCTGGTCTACGATGCTTCACCGCAGGCCTACGCCCAGGAGAACGAACGAAAGCTGCTTTATACGGCGTGCACACGAGCGATGCACCGGCTTTATCTTTACACGACTGGGGATTGGTCGCCGTTCGTAGAGATTTTGCCTGCCGGTTTATATGAAGATGTCTCCAGATAAGTGAAACCATCATAAGGCAGTGAATGAAGCAACAGCGGCAGTTTCCTTAGAAACTTGCCGCTGTTGCTTTTATTGTCAAAAGAAAACCATACGCTATGCGTATGGTTCAGGAGAGCTTCCAGCGATGTACCAAAAAAATTCCTCCCGATGTTACAATAAATTTGGTTCGCCAACCGAATTTATCGAACAACAGGAGGAA